>DAICYJ010000096.1 GCA_027311705.1 Novosphingobium sp.
AGCCGATGCGCTGGCCCGGGCCGTGATAAGTGTAGCGCCCGCCGCGCCCCGCTTCGACCACCTCAAAACGCGGATCGAGCAGTTCGGACCGGTCGGCACTGGTCCCGGCGGTATAGACCGGCGGATGTTCGAGCAGCCATAGAAGTTCGCGAGCATTTCCTTCGGCAATCGCCGCATTGCGCGCCGACATCTGATCCAAGCCCTCGCGATAGGGCACGAGCGCGCGTTCCTGCCTGATCTCGATGTCCGCCAAGCCTGTCATCCACCCGCACTTGGCCCGGTGTGATACGAAGTGCAAGTGCCGGGATGCGCTGATGCTTCTGTCCTGCTAGAGCCATTGGGTTCGCAGACAGCCGAAGCCGAGGAATGACGTGGTAACCCGATTGGACGCAAGCGCTGCGTGGAAAAGCGCCACGGCCATGGTCGCCGCCAACCGCGACATGCTCATGGCAATCGCGGGCGTGTTCTTCCTGCTGCCCGGGCTGATCGGCGCAGTGTTCGTGCCAGCGCCCGTCATTGCCGCCAGCATGTCCGACGCCCAGAAAATGGATGCGATGCAGGCCTATTTTGCCAGTTCGCTCCCCGTGCTCCTCCTGCTCTCGCTGGTGCCAATGGCCGGGGTGCTGACCATGCTGGTCGTGATGCTCGATGGCTCGCGGCCGACCGTGAGCGAAGCCATTCGCCGCAGCCTTGGCGCCTTGCCGTCCTATTTCGCGGCACAGTTACTAATCGGTCTGGGGATCCTGCTAGCACTTGCATTCGTAGTCGCCGCCCTCGCCTTGCTGCTTCCCGACCGGTTGGCGGCGTCGATCGCACTGGCCGTCGCGCTCTATCCCGTCATGCGCACCGCTTTGGTCGGTCCAGTCATGGCCGGGCGTGGTGATCGCAATCCGGTTGCTGCGATCCGCGAAAGCCTGCGCCTGACGAAGAGCAACACCGGGCGGATGCTCGCCTTCATCGGGCTGGCCGGGTTCGTGTTCCTTGTGGTGTATGGCCTCGTCATGATGTTCGTCGGCGTTGTGCTGGTGCTGACGACCGACGGCGAGGCTCAGCGCCTGCTGGGCGAAGCGATATCGGGCGTGCTGCAGGCCGTGGCCTACACGTATTTCGTGGCGATGCTGGCGGCGGTCTATGGTCAGTTGGCCGCGCCGCCGCAGCAGCAGGTAAACTCGGCGTTCGAATAGAACCTCAGTCCTTCCAGCCCCATGACAACACGCAAGGCGGCACGTTCAGCGGCTCAAAACCCTTGTCGATATGCCGGAAATACTGGCCCATCAGTTTGCGCGCGCGCGCGGTGTACTGATAAACAAGGAAGGCGCCGCCCGGCCGGAGTACGCGGTGCGTGGCGGCCATGATCTCAGGCCCGACTCCCGGTGGAAGGGTGCTGAACGGCAGGCCGGACAGCACATAATCCGCATGTTCGAACCCATGTGCGCGAACTATTCCCTCAACGTCCGCCGCCGAACCGTGGATCGCGGTAAAGCGCCCGTCCGGAATGGCGCGCGAAAGATAGGCGATGAAATCGGCGTTGGTATCGATCACGATCAACCGGCCATCGCGACGCAGCTTTTCCAGCACCGGGCGGCAGAACGTGCCGACGCCGGGCCCGAATTCGACGAAAAGGCGGCATTCTTCCCAATCGACTTTCGACAGCATCCGCTCAATGGTGCGGCGCGACGACGGGACCACCGCGCCTACCATCACCGGGTTCTTCACAAAGCCCTTGAAGAAAACGCCTGCCGGGCCGAGCAAGCCTGCAACCTTGCGCAAGGTGCGGGGGACGAAAGGCTCGCGGGCCGCCTGTGTCGAAGTCATCTTGGTATCTGGCCCTCTCGGTGGACGAAACAAGCGCGTCGCAAAAATGTCACGACATTGCAAGCGCGGTGCATGCCGATTAGCGCCCATGTGAACCGGCATAGCGCGAGACCGTTCCATGTTTCCCGATGAACCCAGGTTGACCGATGGATAGCGGACAGGTTGTGGCCCGCGGCGCATGGTCGAACGCATCAAGCTTCGTGATCCGCTTTGCTGCGCGCGCCAGCTTTCTGTGGATCGCCGCGCGGCTTTATGGCGCGGTGCCGTTCGGTGTGTTCAGCATCGCAACCGCATTCGTCGAACTGGCAGTGCCGCTGGCCAGCCTTGGCCTGAAGCGCATGATCTTTCCGTGGCTGGAGGAAGAGGCGCCCGCGCGCCGACCCACACACGTTCTGCTCGATGCGCTACTGCTGGCGATAATCGCAGGGTGTGTAGTGGCGACTGCGTTCTTGGCCATTTCGGTCGTGTTGCCTGCCGCGCTCGTTTCGCCCGGTTTGCGCTTCGGCCTGATGGCGCTGGCCCCCGCCGTGCTGGGGCAGGTGGTGGCCGACATCGCCTTTGCCGCCACGCGCTGGACACACCGTATGCGCTATGAAGTGATTGGGCGAGGGCTGGTGGAGCCATATGTCCTCACAGCCGCAGCGCTGGGATTCTGGGCGGTAGGTCGTACCGACGTGGGCCTGCTCGCGGGCTATTGGCTGGCGAGCGGCGCGCTGGCACTTTTCGCGCTGTGGGGCGCGCGCCATTGCCTTGGTCCGTTGGACGCGCGCGGATGGCAACCCGATCTGAAGGCGCTGGTGCGGCGAGCGCGAGTGTTGCTTTCCCCCGCCGGCAGTGACGCATTGACCATGCTGGCCCAGCGGATCGACCTTTTTCTTGTCGGCTTCCTGCTCGGCGATGCACCGGCCGGGGTCTATGGCGTGTTGCGCCAGTTGCGCACACCGATCCTGCAGGTGCGCCAATCCTTCGACGGCATATTGACGCCGCTGGTTGCCCGCACGATGCGCGCCGATGGCGACGTGCGCACGGGCGCGGCCGCAGCAGCAGCCACGCGCGTGATCCTGACCATCCAGTTGGCGCTGGTGCTGCTGATGGCGGCGGCGGGCGGGCCACTGCTCGGCCTGTTCGGCCATACTTACGCCGGAGCGCTCGCCGCGCTGGTGGCGCTCAATCTCGCGGAAACGATAACCGGTGCCTTCGGGGTGAGTGAGATGATTCTCTATTACCGTCGCCCCGCTCGCGCCTTGCAAGTGAATCTGGCGATGATTGCGGTTCCGGTTGTGCTCACGCCACTGCTGACGCCGCGCATGGGCGTTCTGGGTGCGGCGCTGGCGATGCTGGCTGCCGCACTGGTCGCTGCATGGTTGCGCCGCCACTGGCTGAAACCGCTGGGCGTGTTGAACCCGCGCCTCCATGCCGCCGCGCCTGTGCTGGCCGCACTGGCAGGCGCGGGGGGAGGGTTGGCAGTGGCAATGGTGTTGCCCGGTCCATCGCCGCTTGCGCTGATCGGGCCCGCGTTGGCCGCGCTGGCGATCTATGGCATCGGCATCCGGATGTGGACGATGGCCCGGCCCGGCGCGCTGTCGATGGCGGATTTTCGCGTCAGGTGAGCCCCAGTCGCAAGACCACGCGCCGCGCCGCCGCGTCCTCCAGCCGCACTGCGATGATCAATAGCAGGTTCAATAGCACCGACTGAACGACGAAGAACCACAACGGGCTGCCCGCGAGCATCGAGAATCCGAGGATTATCGCGCGCGGATTAGGTCCGAGGAACTTGAGTAGAAACAGTAGTGGTCGCTGTTCGCGCTGCACTTCGGCACGGATCTGCGCCAGCCGCGCGGGATCGCTGTCCTTCACCAGCGTTACCGCCGCATCGATCCGCAACGCATTTGGGCTCATGCCTGAAGCCAATTGCAGATAGCCGCGCACGAAGCCCCGCAGCAGCCACGCAAACCCGCGATTATCCTGAAAGAGTGCAGCGTTGTCCCGCGTGGAATTGTTCAGCCACGGCGTGCCATAAGTCCAGTATTGGTAGAACCGCCGCTGCGTTTCGACGAAATTGGCCTGGGCAATATGGCTTGCCCCTGCCGCCAGTGTCCAGAACCAAGCCCAACCCAAGCCGAGCGTCTGCGCGAGCAGAAAGGCGAGCATCACATACATCACGATGTGGCTGGCATAATCGCAGATGCCGTCGACCAGTTCGCCCAGCGGGCTGGTCTTGCCGGTGATCCGCGCCAGATCGCCATCCGCGCCATCGACTACGTGCCAGATCATGTGCAGCGCCATGCCCAGCAGCGCTCCCCACGGCCAGATCAGCCCCCAGCCCGCACCTTGCGTATAAACCACGCCTGCCGCCACGACCATCAGCCCGCCGAAAATGGAAACCATGTTGGGCGTCAGCGGAGTGTACGCCAGCCGCCTCGCCAATTGCCAGGCCAGCGGGTGATAGACATAATGGTTGAGCGCATCCTGCAACTCGCGCGGGCGCTGCGGGCGCTTGATTGCGGCCCGGGGCGTTTCATGCGCTTGAGTTCGATTCACGTGCCGGGCATCCCATGTCGCGATCCTATTGGCGGTCGCGGTAGCGTTGACTATAGCCGCAAGGAAGGGCCGGAACAGGCC
>DAICYJ010000102.1 GCA_027311705.1 Novosphingobium sp.
GCCTGGACCTTGGGCGTGACATTGATGTGGTGCTGATGCGGCAGGACCCGCCGTTTGACATGGGCTATATCACGGCCACCCACATGCTTGAGCGGATCGAGGCCGAGACGCTGGTGGTGAACAACCCGCGCAGCGTGCGTAACGCGCCCGAAAAGGTGATGGTGCTCGATTACCGGCGCTTCATGCCGCCGACGCTGGTGACGCGATCGGTGGAGGAAGTCCGCACTTTCCAGAAAAAGCACGGCGCCATCGTGATCAAGCCGATCCACGGCAACGGCGGCAAGGCGATTTTTCGCGTTTCGGAGGAAGGCGAGAACCTGGGCGCGCTGTTCGAGGTGTTCAACCAGACGTGGCCCGAACCGCACATGGTGCAGGCCTTCCTTGCCGAAGTGGCCAAGGGCGACAAGCGCATCGTCCTGGTCGACGGCGAAGTGGCCGGCGCGATCAACCGCAAGCCCGGTGAGGGCGAGTTTCGTTCGAATCTGGCGGTGGGCGGCTATGCAGAGAAGTCCGAATTGACGCAACAGGAGCAGGAAATCTGCGCGGCGATGGGGCCGGAGCTCAAGCGGCTGGGGCTGATTTTCGTGGGTATCGACGTGATTGGTGGCCAGTGGCTGACCGAAATCAACGTGACCAGCCCGACCGGGATCGTGGCGATCGACCGGTTCAATGGCACCGACACCGGCGGAATGATCTGGGACGCGATCGAAGGGCGGCTTTAAACTCCGAAAGCGAAGTTAGCCGCTGCGGGGTGGGCATTCCAGCGCAAGTTCGGCGTCCGCCATCGAACCAAATGTCTGCTCACGAGTTGCTGTACCCATGAACGACTGGATCATCCACCTCGTCGAGGGCGGCGGCTACTGGGGCATTGCCGCTCTCATGGTCCTCGAAAACGTCTTTCCGCCGATTCCTTCCGAACTCATCATGGGTATGGGCGGCATTGCCGTGGCTAAAGGGCGGATGGAAGTGCTGCCGCTGATGGTGTTCGGCACGGTGGGGTCTACGCTGGGGAACTATGCGTGGTTTCTGCTCGGCCGGGCGCTGGGGTATCAACGGCTGAAGCCGTTCGTCGACCGGTATGGCCGCTGGCTGACGATGGATTGGCACGATGTGGCGTGGCTGGTCGTGTTTTTTCAGAAACACGGACAATGGGTGGTGTTCGGCATGCGGTTCTCACCGTTCATGCGCACGCTGATCTCGCTGCCGGCGGGGCTGGCGGAGATGGGTCATGTTCGGTTCCTGCTGTTCACGCTGGCGGGCGCTGCGGTGTGGAACGGCATTCTGGTTTGGGCCGGTTGGCATCTCGGCCGCAACTTCGGCGAGTTGGAGAAATACACGGGGCCCGTTGCGGCGGCGGGCGTTGCGGTGCTGGTGGCGGTGTATGTGTGGCGCGTGGTGCGGTGGAAGCCGCGCGCGGCTTAGCCCAGCGGCGTTACTGCCCTCGAAAACGCAACCACGGCAGCAGGAACGGGCGCAGGATCGAAGAAGCGCCGTTCGGTGTCTCGACGTCGATGTCCTTGTGGCTGAACTGCCGATACAGCACCACGCTGAGGATGGCGGCGTAGAAGCACCAGACCGATGCGAAGGCTTCCTCCTTCACGACCTGAGTGATCGACAGGCCGATGACGTTGAGGACGCCGTACGTTCGCACCACGCGATGCGTGGACATGAGCAATGCCCCGCAAGTGGCGAGAATATAGAGCAGCGACACTCCGAAGTCGCCTGTGATGGGGTTGCGATAGGCGATCGAATTCTGTTCGACGAAGCACTGGCTGTCGAAGAAGATGAGGCCGTAGACCATCCACCCAAACACCCCGGCGCCAAGCACCGTCAACCCGATTATGATCCGCCGTCGCCAGCCCTCCGGTTCCATGAGCAGCACCGCCAGAGGCATCAGGAACGGCAGGAGGCCTTGCGCATAAAGCATGAACAGGAAAGTGACGTGTCCGAGCGCCACCGAACCGATACGTCCCTCCAGACCCAACCAGACGAAGCCCTCGGTAAACTGATGGATCGCGAACAGCATGGGTACGGCGGCAAACAGCAGGGCGCGCGGATCGCGGACATGGCGCAGCGTTGCCAGACCGATCGAACCGATGATGCCGGAAGCCGCAAAGCTCGCGGTGGCTGAAAAGCACATGCGGTTCTCTTTCCGATGAGGATAGCAGAACCGCTGTGCAGGGCTTTCAGCGGATTAGCCAGCGTGACGGTTCAGGTCGCGTCTTTCGCCAGCCATTCTTCCAGATACTTGATGGTGTAGCCGCCATCGAGGAAGGTGGGATCCTGCAGCAGGCGCTGATGCAGGGGTATCGAGGTTTTCACCCCGCCGATCACCATCTCCTCCAAGGCGCGGCGCAGGCGCATGATGCAGCCTTCGCGGGTGCGGCCGTAGACGATCAGCTTGGCGATCATGGAATCGTAGTACGGCGGGATCTTGTAGCCGGCATAGAGCCCGCTATCGACGCGCACGTGCATGCCGCCGGCCGCGTGGTAGCTCGTCACCAAACCGGGCGATGGAGTGAAGTTGAATGGGTCTTCCGCATTGATGCGGCATTCGATGGCGTGGCCCTTGAACTCGATCTCTTCCTGGCGGACCGAAAGTGGCTTGCCATCGGCGATGCGGATCTGTTCGCGCACCAGGTCGACGCCGGTGATCGCTTCGGTGACCGGGTGTTCAACCTGCAGGCGGGTGTTCATTTCGATGAAATAGAACTCGCCGTCTTCCCACAGGAATTCGATGGTGCCTGCGCCGCGATAGGCCATGTCGGCCATGGCCCGCGCCACGATGCCGCCCATGCGGTCGCGCTCGGCGTGGCTGATGACGGGCGAGGGGGCTTCTTCGAGCACTTTCTGGTGGCGGCGCTGCAGCGAGCAATCGCGCTCGCCCAGATGGATCGCTTCGCCCTTGCCGTCGCCGAAGATCTGGAATTCGATGTGGCGCGGGTTGCCGAGGTACTTTTCGAGATAGACCGTCGCGTCGCCGAATGCGGACTTCGCCTCGTTGCCGGCCTGCTGCATCAGCGATTCGAGATCGTCCGGCCCGGTGCAGACCTTCATGCCACGCCCGCCGCCGCCGCTGGCCGCCTTGATGATCACCGGATAGCCGATTTCGGCGGCAATGGCCTTGGCCTCGACCGGATCGGAAACCGCGCCATCGGAACCGGGAACGAGCGGCAGGCCGAGCGCGCCGGCGGTGCGCTTGGCCTCCACCTTGTCGCCCATGGTGCGGATATGTTCGGGCTTGGGGCCAATCCAGAACAGCCCGTGCGCCTCGACGATTTCAGCGAACTTGGCGTTCTCCGAAAGGAAGCCATAGCCGGGATGGATCGCATCGGCCTGTGTGATCTCGGCCGCCGAGATGATCGCGGCCATGTTCAGATAGCTGTCTTTCGCGGCCGGCGGGCCGATGCACACGGCGTGGTTCGCCAGCCGGACGTGCATGGCATCGGCATCGGCGGTGGAATGCACCGCAACCGTTTCGATGCCCATTTCATGCGCGGCGCGGTGGATGCGCAGCGCGATTTCGCCGCGATTGGCGATCAGCAGTCGCTTGATGGCCATATGCGCGCGCTCAGGAAACGACGATGAGCGGCTGGTCGTATTCGACCGGCTGCGCGTTTTCGACGAGGATTGCGGTGACGGTGCCGGCGACGGGCGCGATGATGGCATTCATCACCTTCATGGCCTCGACGATCAGGAGGGTTTCGCCGGCCTTGACCGCCTGACCCACGCTGACGAACGGCGGCGCGCTGGGATCCGGGGTGAGGTAGACGGTGCCGACCATGGGCGACTTGACCGCGTTGGCGTGATCGTTGGCGGGCGCGGCGGGAGTTGCTTCCACAGGCGCGGACACGGCAGCGGGTGCTGCGGCCGGGGCGGGGGCATACGTGACCGAAGGGGCGGCGGTGATGGTGCGGGCAACGCGGATCTTGCGCGTGCCGTCCTCGACCTCGATCTCGGTCAATCCGGTTTCGCCCAGCAGTTCAGCCAGTTCGCGTACCAGCGCGCTGTCGATGGCCATACCTTCGCTTGTCGCGCCGCGATCGTGCGTCATTCTTGTTCCTCGCGCGTGATGCCGATGTTCAAGCAGCGGCCCATGCCCTTATGGGGCCGGGCTTGCAAGGGTTTGCAGGTGGGGGCGGTGGAAAACGGGAGTGCGCAGGTGGTCCTAAAGCCGGATCACCGCTTCCAGCGCGACCAGATAGCTCGCCGCGCCAAAGCCGGCCACGGTGCCTTTGGCAGCCATGCCGACGTAGGATTGGTGGCGGAATTCCTCGCGGGTGTGGGGATTGGAAAGGTGGACCTCGATCACCGGGGTGCGGATCGCCTTGATCGCATCGTGGATGGCCACGCTGGTGTGGGTATAGGCACCGGCGTTGAGCAGTACAGCCCTGGCACCGATGGCCTGCGCCTCGTGCAGCCAATCGACGAGGTGTCCTTCGTGGTTGGATTGCCGCACGTCGACTTCAAGATGGAGTTCGCGCGCCCGGTCTTCCAGAATACCGGCGATATCGTCGAGCGTGGCCGAACCGTAGATCTCAGGTTCACGTGTGCCGAGCAGGTTCAGGTTGGGGCCGTTGAGGACGAAGACGGTTTCGGGCATCGTGGTTCCGCGCGCTGAAGGTTCGCGCCGTCTTAGCCTGCGCACCGTGTGGCGCAAGCGGGAGCGCGATCAGGCCTGAAAATCAGGCCGCCAAATCAGGCGCTGCCATCTTGCCCCGGGATCACAGGTGCGGGGACCTGAGGTCCGATTTCGTTGCTGAATGCTGGATCGTCTGCGCTGGGGTCGGTGACTTCATTCGAGCTGCCGTCGCCATCGGGGTCCGGGCCGGGATCAGGTTCCGGCGTGGGAAAAGGCTGTGGCGCATTGCGCGCCGCAAATGCCTCGGCGGCCTTGGCCCGCTTTTCCGCAGCGTCCGCTTTCGCCTCCACCTGGATGACGCGCTGTTCGAGCTGCTCTACCCGGTCGTTGGAACTGCAACCGCCAAGGCCGATGGCCAGCGTGCTGACAGCCAGCAGCGGAAGCGAAAGGCGACGCCGGAGCGTGCGGATTGCGAAAAGGGAGCGGGTCTCGTCCATGCTGGAATTGACCTAGCAGGGAAAAGTTACCCGAAACTAACCAACACGGCCAAAAATTGCCGTTCGCAGTTTAAGGGCGTGATTCAATGGTCGGTTCCCTGCGCTTTACCCCATTGGCGCGCGGCCGTGTAGCCGAGGTAGGCCGAGCCGATGAGGGTATAGAGGGAGTCCGGAATTCCGGCGAGATAAGCGGTCATCGCGGCGGCCATATCGTGCGCCATGCGCGGACGGATTGCGCCGACGAGGCCGACGGGAATGGCCCAGAGCAGCAGGATGTAGCACACGTAAAGGAAACCGGGCCGGGCGCGGGTAATCCAGCGATCGGTGGGAGGCTGGGGGCATGGTGGCTGAACTGTCGGCATCGGCGTCCTCTTTGGCAGGCGGAAGCAATGCCGGACCAGATAACGCCAGGGTGCGCTGTAGGAAAATCGTTTTGTAAGCGCGACCCGTCTCGCTCGGGCGAAACGGGTCGCTTTCGGTATCAGATTGTCAATTGATATCAGGTTTGGCGCGGCGCGCGTTGAATGCCAGGACGTTGACTTCGCCAACCTTGAAATCGATTGGCTTGCTGTTGAACGAACCGGTCACTTTCGACTTTCGGATGTACAGTTCGAACGGAACCTTTCCGGCATAGGCGGTGCCGATGACGAGTTGTTCGTCGCCCCGCATTTGCGTCGTATAGGTGTAGTCCACCCCATCATGCACGAACTTGTGAGGTTCGGCGTTGGCAAAGCCTGCAGTAGCGATGAGAGAAAATGCTGCGACGGCAGCCTTCGAAAACTGTTTGATCATGGCAATGTCCTTTGTGGAATTAAGGAATTGCCTCCGAGCACCCGACTTATGTTGTGCCGTCAGAATATGTTAAGCCTGCTGAACGGCAATTGTTTTGGATGCGGTCCAACGTGCGTAAAACGCAACAGCGCTGAAATCGCAGCGATTTGTAGCGCGAAAAAGGGAGGCTTCGCGTCACTCCCATCGCGTCAATCAGCGCTTCTTGACGAATTCCGCGCGCAGCACGAGGCCCTTGATGCCAGGATAACGACAGTCGATTTCCTGCGCATCGCCCGTCAGGCGGATCGATTTGATGAGCGTGCCTTGCTTGAGCGTCTGCCCGGCGCCCTTGACCTCAAGATCCTTGATCAGCGTCACCTGATCGCCATCCTGCAGGATATTGCCAACGGCATCGCGGACTTCGATCGCAGCGTCATCGGAATTCGCAGCAGCGGCGGTTTTCGCCGCGAGATCGGATGCAGTCATCCACTCGCCGCTTGCTTCGTCATACACGTAGTCGTCGTCGCTCATGGTGCTCTCCGTCCACGCGCGCCGTGCCAGACGAGAAGGGGATGCGCCAGTATTGATTACCGCAAAGACGATTGGGTGCGCCGCTGCAGGGCACCGGAAACCCACAGCGCAAGCCACACAAGGATAGGCTGCAGAAACATGCGAGGGACATGGTAGGACAGGCCAGCACCGTGGTCCGGCTTGGCCATATCGATGATGAAGTGATTGATGTTGGCGGGGAATACGCAGACCGCATAGGCAGCAAGGCCCCATCCGCTGGCCACACGCAATGACCGTGACCAAGGCTGCAGCAGTGCAATGGCGCCTGCCAGTTCGGCAACGCCGGTCAAAAGGATGGTAAGTTCGGGCAAGGGCACCCAGCCTGGTAGGATCCCCAGAAATGGGCGGGGTGACACGATGTGAAGAACACCGGCCAACGCGTAGAGCACGCCCAGAATGATGCGCGCCGCGGTGCGTGTGCGCGGGTATTTGCCTTGGTCACCGATCATCGGCACGGCATCGGCTGGCATAGCGGCATTGTCAACTTGACCGAAAGTTCACCACACCGCTGGTCGCAGCTGGATTGAGCCGCCATCGAACGGCTCCCAAGGCTTTTCGGAGAGGACGTCGTTGGTCTCCCGCGCGGCGCGCCCTTCGGCCAGAGACCAAGTGATATGCCACGTCCCGCCATCGGGCCGCGAGGTGCTGCCGTTCAAGGCGACGACAAGTGCTTCAACCCCTTCGCCATCATCGACGCGCCCGACGATGCGGGCGTTGCCGATGGGCGGCGGCGGTGCGGAATTGGCCTTGTGCACTGCGCGACGGGTTATGTGATCGGCCACGACCTTGCCGTATCGTGGGGGAAAGCGGTTCAGCAGAATGTTTCTGCATTCCGGTTCGATTTTCCACCCGATCGTCATGTTCGAGACTGCGCCTTCCTCGATAAGCCACCATGGCTAAAATGGCGCATCATAGCCTCGGTTCCGCGCGAAAACGGAATGTCATGCCAATTTGCGACGGACTGACGAGAACAAGCTCTTCGCCGACGTCACGAAGGTGGCGCGGCTTGGCCGCTGACCGTCCCCTCGGCCGGCTGTTCCGCCGTCAGCGCGCCCGTGATCCAGATCAGCGAAAGCGCGCCGATCGCAAGGACCAGCCCGATGATCAGGACGTAGCGGACTACATGTTCGGTGGAACCGCCGCGGGCTTCGTTGGTGGTGACGTGAGCTTCGTCGCCGTGACGTTCCATGTGCGTGTCCTTTGCGCGTAGAGTTATTCCACTCTACGCGCTTGGGGCCGCATCGTTCCGCCGGGCCGGCTCCGGGTCAGTCGCGCAACAACTCGTTGATGCCGGTCTTGCTGCGGGTTTGCGCATCGACGGTCTTGACGATGACAGCGCAATAGAGCGACGGGCCGGGTGTGCCATCGGGCAGCGGCTTGCCGGGCATTGCTCCGGGCACGACCACCGCATAAGGCGGAACGTAGCCGATGTGGACTTCGCCGGTGGCGCGATCGACGATCTTGGTCGATGCGCCCAGATACACGCCCATCGACAGCACTGCGCCTTGGCCGACGATCACGCCTTCGGCCACTTCGGAACGCGCACCGATGAACGCGCCGTCCTCGATAATGACGGGGCCGGCCTGCAGCGGTTCGAGCACGCCGCCGATGCCGGCACCGCCCGAAATGTGCACATTCTTGCCGATCTGCGCGCAGGAGCCGACAGTGGCCCAGGTATCGACCATGGTGCCTTCATCTACGAAGGCACCGATGTTCACGAAGCTGGGCATCAGCACCACGCCCTTGGCGATGTACGCACCGCGACGGGCAACTGCGCCCGGCACCACGCGGAAGCCCGCCTCACGAAAGCGATTTTCGCCCCACCCGGCGAATTTCGAGGGCACCTTGTCGAACGCAGGCGCGCCGGCGGCACCGCCATCGACCACAGCGTTGTCGTTTAGGCGGAACGAGAGCAGCACGGCCTTCTTGAGCCACTGGTTCACCTGCCATGCGCCGTCGACTTTCTCGGCGGCGCGGGCCTTGCCGCTATCGAGCAGTTCGAGCGCCTGTTCGACCACCACGCGCACGTCGCCGCTGGCGGGCGTCACGCCATCGCGGGCTTCCCATGCGGCGTTGATGGCAGCTTCGAGCTGGGCGGTCATGGCACTGTCTCCCCGGAAATGATCGCGCGCCGCCTAGCCGACCAGGCCTTCATGGGCAAGCGCGTCCAGCCAAACCGCAAGGTCGTCGATAACCAGATCGATGGCTGCATCGTCCTTGGCCCGGTCGCCCCATTCGGTGGCGAGATCGAGCCACACGGTCTGCATCCCCATGGATTTGGCCGGGCCGAGGTTGCGGGCTGAATCTTCCACGAACACGGCGCGATCCGGGTCGATGCCGAACGCCTGCACGATGCCTTCATAGGCCGAAGGTTCTGGCTTTGGGCGGTAGTTCATGGCGTGGATATCCCACTGCCCCTCGAAACAATGGGCAAGACCCAGCGCCTCGACCACGCGGGTGGCATAGGGGCCATCGCCATTGGTGAAGATGAGGCGGCGGCCGGGCAAGGCCATCAGCCGGCCTGCCAGTGGCGGGGCGCTGGAGAGTACCGACAGATCGATATCGTGGACAAATTCGAGGAAATCGGCGGGTTCCACGGCGTGATAGTGCATCAAGCCTGCCAGCGTGGTGCCGTGATCGTGGAAATACATCTTCTGGATACGGCGCGCCTCCTGATCGTCGCAGCCGAGGAGCTCAGAAATGAAGCGGCCCATCAGCACGTCGATCTGGTCGAACAGCTTGGTCGAGGGTGGATAAAGCGTGTTGTCGAGATCGAAGATCCAGCAATCGACGCGGGAAGGATCGAAGGGCATGTCGGGACTTTCTGTCTGGGAGATCAGCGCGGGGTGAGCTTGCGCAGGCGCGCGTTGCCACCATCCTCCAGCACCCAGATCGCCCCGTCAGGGCCTTCTTTCACTTCGCGGATACGGTTGCCAAGGTCGATCCGCGCCACTTCGCGGGCCGTTTCACCAGTGATTTGCATGCGGACGAGGCCGCCGGAGCCAAGCCCTGTGGCGATCACCTGTCCTTTCCATCCCGTGAACACTTTGCCGGAATAGAAGATGAAGTCGCCCGGAGCGATCACCGGGTTCCAACTGATGGCCGGGGCGGCGAGATCGGGCCGCGTGGAATGGCGGGGTATCGGCCTGCCATCGTAGTGGTCTCCATCCGACACGATCGGCCAGCCATAATTCTGCCCCGGTTTGACGAGGTTCAGTTCGTCGCCGCCGGCCGGCCCATGCTCCAGATCCCACAGCCGGCCCTGAGCATCGAACTGCAGACCGAGCAGGTTGCGATGGCCGTAAGACCAGATCTCTGCGCCGACACCGCCGCGCGAGGCGAACGGATTGCCGGGAGCCGGTTTGCCATCGAGCGTCAGCCGGACGACCTTGCCCAGATTGACGTCGAGATCCTGTGCCGGGGTGAACAATTGACGTTCGCCAGACGCGACGAACAGGTATTGCCCATCCGGCGAAAAGGCGATGCGGTGGGAATAGTGGCCCCGACCGGTCGTCTTTGGCGATTGGCGCCAGATCACCTTCAGGCCATCGAGCCGCATTTCCTTGCCCAACAGAAGGCGGGCCTTGCCCACCACCGCGCCGCGTTTTCCGCGCTGCCCCGCTTCGACCCAACTGAGGTAGATCATTTTGGACTGGGCATAATCGGGTGCCGGCATCACATCGCCGAACCCGCCCTGGCCGCCATAATCGACGGCGGGGACGCCGGCGATGTCGCGGCTGCGCAACCCTTCGCGCCACAGTTTCAGCTTGCCCTTTTTCTCGGTGATCAGCGCGTAGCTGGTGCCCGGCAGAAAGGCCATTGCCCAGGGTTCGTCGAACCGCGCCACGTCCTTGATCGTGACATTGTTCGTGGCGGATGGGGTAATCGTCGCTACGGGGGCGGGCGGTGCCGATTCACTTGGCGGGGCAAGATCGATCATGGGCGCGGCCATGGACGACGAGCTGTTGTCGGAGCAGCTTGCGAGAGCGACGGCGACGGGCAATAGGCGAGCGAGGATCACACGGTTCATGGTGAGCAGAATGCCTTTTCCAGCAAGCCAAGTCTCGCAGAAATTGTCCGGACTGGTGATTGGCGTCGACGAGGCGGGGCGCGGGCCGCTTGCGGGGCCGGTGGTCGCCGCCGCGGTGGTGCTGTGCAAGCCGCGCCCGGCGGGGCTCGACGATTCCAAGAAGCTGAGCCGCGAGCGGCGCGCCGTGCTGGAAGGGCACATCAAGCGGCGCTGTCGCTGGGCAGTGGGCGTGGTCGAGGTGGAGGACATCGACCGGCTGAACATCTTCGGCGCAACGATGCTGGCGATGACGCTGGCCGTGGCGGCGCTGTGCGAGCAGATCGACGAGGATGTGGCCGAAGTGCTTATCGACGGCAACCTCACTCCGCATGGCCGGCGTCCGGAATGGTGCTGGCCCGCCCGGCCAATCGTGGGTGGCGACGCCATCGAGCCATGCATTTCGGCCGCCTCGATCATCGCCAAGGAACACCGCGACCGCTTGATGCGCACGGCGGCTGAAGTGCATCCGCACTACGGCTGGGAGCGTAACGCCGGGTACGGTACGCCGGAACATCTGGCCGCGTTGCGGGTGCATGGGATTACACCGCTGCACCGGAGGAGTTTTGCCCCGGTGGCGCAGTTGGTGTTGATTTGAGCGAAACCGAAGGCCTCTATCCGACCGTTACGCCTTTCCAGAAAGCGATGCGGTCGCGGATGTTGTCCGCTTTGGGCTTGGGGTCGGGATAATACCACGCCGCGTCGCGGTTTTCGGCTTCGCCGACTTGCAGGGTGTAATAATGCGCCGTTCCCTTCCATGGGCAGACGCTGGTCGTGGTGCTGGGGCGGAGCAGGGCAGGGTCAATGGCCTCAACTGGGAAATAGTGGTTGCCTTCGACGACAACGGTGTCGTTGCTACTGGCGATGACTGCGCCGTTCCATCTTGCTTCGACCATGTGCGTTCTCCTGTGTGTCGTCAGGTCGGGCGCACGGTGGCGGGTTTCAAGCTGCCGTTGGATGCCCGAAGGTGTTGCGGCGGGCGCAATTCTTTTCGCGTTCGAGTGCTACCAGATGTTGAGTCCCGGAACTGAACGAAGGCTCCATATCTTGTGGCGGACTCGTTCCGTTCTCATTTTCAATGCCGCGCGACTCGGCGGATTCCGGCGAGTCGCAGCTTGACTGCGGGGTGTGGATAAGTCACCTGTCTGGGCTTCGGACTGGGGACGGGTACACGATGACGACGATGGTGAAGACCAAGGCGCGCGCCTTGCGGGCGGCGAAGACCGAAGCGCTGACGGCGCCGGTGCTGCCGGTGAACCGCATCCTGAAGGGCGACTGCATCGACATCATGCGGACGTTGCCCGATGCCTCCATCGACATGATCTTTGCCGATCCGCCGTATAACCTGCAGTTGGGCGGCGATCTGGCGCGGCCCGATGGTAGCCATGTGGATGCGGTGACCAACGACTGGGACAAGTTCACCAGCTTTGCCACGTACGACAAATTCACCCGCGAATGGCTAGGCGAGGCGCGGCGGCTGCTGAAGCCCGATGGTTCGATCTGGGTGATCGGCAGCTACCATAATATCTTCCGCGTCGGTGCGATCCTGCAAGATCTGGGGTTCTGGATCCTGAATGACATCGTGTGGCGCAAGGCGAACCCGATGCCGAACTTCAAGGGCACGCGGTTTACCAATGCGCACGAAACGCTTATCTGGGCGTCGAAGAGCGAGAAATCGAAGTACACGTTCAACTATCGCGCGATGAAGACGCTGAACGACGAATTGTAGATGCGTTCTGACTGGGTGCTGCCGATCTGCGGCGGTCAGGAACGGCTGAAGCGCAACGGCACCAAGGCGCACCCGACGCAAAAGCCCGAGGCGCTGCTCTATCGCGTGATGCTGGCGACGACCAACAAGGGCGACGTGGTGCTCGATCCGTTTTTCGGTACCGGCACGACCGGCGCGGTGGCCAAGCGGCTGGGACGCGACTGGATCGGCTGCGAGCGCGAGGACGACTATATCGAAGTGGCGCACGAGCGGATTGAGGCTGCGCTGCCGCTGGACGAAAGCGCGCTGACCACGATGCAGAGCAAACGCAGCGCGCCCAAGGTGGCGTTCGGTGCTCTGGTGGAGGCGGGCTGGATCGCACCGGGGGCGCAACTGTTCGACAAGAAGCGCAAAATTGTCGCTGACGTACGTGCGGATGGCTCGCTGCTTTCGGGCGTCGAGATCGGTTCGATCCACGGCGTGGGCGCGGCTGTCCAAGGGGCGCCTTCGTGCAACGGCTGGACATACTGGCATATCGAGCACGAAGGCATGGTAAAGCCGATTGATGCGCTGCGGCAGCTGTATCTGCTGGCGGTGGAAGACTGATTGATGGCCGCGCGGCTTTACATTCGCCCGATCGGCATGGCCGAAAGCCCGCAAGGTGAAGAGGGTGAGGCGGTGCGGCTGGCGGGCGGGCTGGTCTATGCCGCGCGCTTTGCGCTCATCGTGCGCGATGATGGGCGGGTCGTGTCGCGGCGGCGTGTAGCTGTGCCGGATATGGCGCGTGCTTTGGCGGACTTGCCCGATGGGCTGGCAGCGGAGGGCGCGGCGCAGTGGGCGGACCTGCGACGTGCGCACGCTCCGCTGAAATGCGGCGCGCGGGTGCTGCGGATCGACCAGCCGCAAGTGATGGGCATCCTGAACGTGACGCCCGACAGCTTTTCAGACGGCGGCAAGTTCCTCGATAAGCCCGATGCGGCGCTGGAACACGCGCATGCAATGCTGGAGGCGGGCGCGGCGATCATCGACGTGGGCGGGGAATCGACCCGGCCCGGAGCGGCGGCGGTGTGGGAAGGCGACGAACTCAAGCGCGTTGTTCCGGTGATCGAGAAACTGGCGGCGAGCGGCGCGGCGATCTCGATCGACAGTCGTCGATCGAGTGTGATCGAGGCGGCGCTGGCAGCGGGCGCGCATATCGTGAACGACGTTTCGGCATTGCGCCACGATCCTCGCAGCCTTGAGGTCGTGGCTGCAAGCGGCGCGCCAGTGGTGCTCATGCACGCGCCGGGCGGTGAGGGAGACCTTCACGCAGAGGGCGACTATGCCGAAGTGGTGCTCGATGTGTTCGACGCCTTGCGCGAACGGCGCGATGCGGCGGTGGCGGGCGGGATCGCGCGTGAGAAGATCCTGCTCGATCCAGGTATTGGTTTCGGCAAGACGCTGGCGCAAAATCTGGCGCTGATCAACGCGCTGCCGCTGTTCCACGCGCTAGGCCAGCCGATCCTGTTTGGTGGCAGCCGCAAGCGCATGATCGGCGCGCTATCTCACGAAGCCCCGGCGCACTTGCGAACCGGTGGATCGCTGCTGCTGGCGGCGCGCGCTTTCGATGGCGGAGCGCAAGTGGTGCGCGTGCATGATGTGGCCGAAACGGTGCAGGCGCTGCACGTGTGGCGGGGATTGCGCGATGCGGCGCTGACCGATTTCAGCCAGATGGGCGATTGAACGTCCGTCCTGATTTCAGGAAATGGCCATGCCGGCATTGCCGCCGTCGCTGACGAGTGTGGTGCCGTTGATCGTTGATGCCATGTCGGACAGCAGGAAGCCGATCTGGCCGGCGACTTCTTCGGCCGTGGCGAAGCGGCCGAGAACCGAACTGGCGCGGCCCATTTCAGCCAGAGCCTTTTCACGGCTGCCGAGACGTTCGATTTCCTGCGCAAGATAGTCCGTGCTGTCCCAGATCGCCGTATCGACGCCGCCGGGCGCGATGGCGTTGACGCGGATGTTGTTCGACCCGCCTTCGCGCCCGCCGATGGCGGCCATGTGCGAAATCGCCGCTTTCGACACGCTGTAGTCGATCGGGGCATAAGTGCGCGTACCGGCGACCGAACTGGTCAATACGATGCTGCCACCGGGCGCATCGCCCTTGACCATGTTGCGCATGGCGAAGCGCAGGGCCAGGAAAGCGCCATCAAGGTTGGTCGACATGGTCTTGCGCCAGTCGGTGATTTCGAGATCGACGATGGACTTGCCCGCACCCGCGACGCCGGCATTGATCACTGCATGATCGAGGTGGCCGACATTGCGCGCCAGCAGGTGCCACAGCGACGGATCGCCGACATTGCCGCCATAGGGCGTGACCTTACAGGTAAGGCCCAACCGGTCCAACCCCGGCCGGTCGAGATCGATGAGGATCAGTTCGCCCACGCCGTGCGCATCGAGCCAACGGGCCGTGGCCGCACCAATGCCCGAAGCCGCGCCGGTGACGAGGGCCACCCGGCCTGAAAAATCCAGTTCGCTTGCCATTCGCGAAGGCTAACCTGCGCAGCGCCGCGCATCAAGCCGCGTTGTCGATGCCCAGTTCGGAAAGCTTGCGGTAGAGCGTGGACCGCCCGATGCCGAGGCGGCGGGCGACTTCGGTCATGCGCCCGCGATAGTGGCCGATGGCGAGGCGGATGACGTCGGCCTCGATGTCTTCCAGGGGGCGCAAGTTGCCGTCCGGCGCATAAAGCGTGACGCCCGCACCTTCGGGGCTGGGCACCGAGATGCGCGGCGTTTCGCCCAGCATGGTCGAAAGGTTGGGGAAATCCTGCGCCGTCAGCGCTTCGCCTTCGCAGAACACGGCGGCGCGGAACAGCGTGGCCTGCAACTGGCGGACGTTGCCCGGCCAATCGTAGGCGGCGAGAAGCGACAGCGCGCCATCGGTGATGCCCAGCGGGCGCAGGCCCGGCTGCTCGCCGATGCGGGCGAGGAAATGGCGGGCGAGTGCGGGAATATCGCCGCTGCGTTCGCGCAAGGCGGGCACATTGACCTGTGTAACGCTCAAGGCATCCAGCAGCGCGAGGTCGAACAAATCGCCTTCGGCCAGGCCGCGCAGCGATGCATTGGCGCAGGCGATCAATCGCACGTCGAGCCGGAAGCTATGGCGTGCGCCGATTGGCTGGACGTCGCCGCGTTCAAGGAACTGGGCCAGCCGCAATTGCATGGCGGGCGCAAGGCGGTCGATTTCGTCGAGCACCAGCGTGCCGCCGTCGGCATGTTGCAGCGCGCCGATATGGCGTTCGAATGCGCCGGGGAAGGAACCCTTTTCGTGCCCGAACAGCACCGATTCGACCTGGTTGACGGGCAATCCGCCGACATTGATGATCCGCAACGGCGAGCGCGAGCGGGGGCTGGCGGCGTGCATGGCGCGGACCAACATTTCTTTGCCGGTGCCGGTTTCACCCTCGATCAGCACTGTGCCCTGCGTGCGCGCGGCCTTGGCGGCCACGGCCAGCGCGGCGCGGAACGATGGCGCGGCTCCGATCATCGAATCGAAATCGAGCGTGGTGCCGAATTTTTCAGTGAGCGGCTGCAGTTCGGACGTGGAAAGATCGCGCGCGGTGGCGGCGCGCAGGGCCTGCAACAGCCGGTCCGGTGCGACGGGCTTGATCAGATAGTCGGTAGCCCCGGCGCGCATCGCTTCCACCGCCAGCAGCGGCGAGGAACTGGTGGTGAGCATCAGGATCGGCAGAGCCGGGCGGCGCGATTTCAGTTCGGCGATCAGGGTGCAGGCGTCGTCACCCGGCACCCACTGGTCGAGCACAATCGCGCCAAGTTGCATGCCCTGGCGTGTGCCGAGCATGGCGATGGCCGTTTCGGAATCGCGGGCGATGATCGTGCGCCAGCCCTCGCGGGCAGCAAGCGCCGTGATCAGCCGGCATTGCGCGGGCTCATCATCGATCAGCATCAGCAAGTGATCTTCTGCAGGCTCCGCCATGGTCTCCCCGGTCTTTTAGACAGGCGCAGAGATAGTGCGATCAGGTAAAGAGCCGATTAAGGCTGCGCTTGTTCATCAGCCTTGAGCGAGACGAGCGCTGCGGTTACAGGAAACGAGCCCATGACAAGGGCATGCTATCTGGGGAAGATTATGAGCTCTGCAAACGACATGAAGGCCGCACGCGCGACTTATGACGGCTTCATCGGATTGGTGAAGGTTTCGATTCCCGTGCTGACGGTGATCGTCGCGCTCGTTATCCTGATCATTCAGTAACAAGATCGTGACAGCAACAACCAGGATCGCGGTCCTTCGCGAACGGGCGCAGGGCGAACATCGCGTTTCGGCCACGCCTGAAACCGTGAAGAAGTTCATTGCGCTGGGCGCATCGGTCGTCGTGGAAAGCGGTGCGGGCGCTGGCGCTTCGATCGCCGACGAAGATTATCGCGCGATGGGGGCCGAGGTCGTTGCCGACGGCGCGGCGAACGGCGCGAACATAGTGCTGGGCATTCAGGGGCCAGAAACGGACCTGCTTGCTGGTGCGAATCCGGGTGCCTGGGTTGTTGCTGGGCTCGATCCGTTCGGAAAGCGTGAGCGGGTGGATGCCTATGCCGCTGCCGGGCTGGAAGCGATGGCCATGGAATTCATGCCGCGCATCACGCGTGCGCAATCGATGGACATCCTGTCGTCGCAATCGAACCTTGCAGGTTACAAGGCCGTTATCGTGGCGGCCGACCTTTATGGCCGCGCGTTTCCGATGATGATGACCGCCGCCGGCACCGTCAGCGCCGCCAAGGCGTTCATCATGGGCGTGGGGGTCGCGGGGCTTCAGGCCATCGCTACGGCCCGCCGTCTGGGCGCGCAGGTTTCCGCCACCGACGTGCGTTCGGCCACCAAGGAACAGATCCAGTCGCTGGGTGCCAAGCCGATCTTCGTGGAGAGCGTGGCCGGCATCGAAGGCGAAGGCGCGGGCGGCTATGCCACCGAAATGTCGCCGGAATACCAGAAGGCGCAAGCCGAACTAGTTTCCAGCCACATCGCCAAGCAGGACATCGTCATCACAACGGCGCTGATTCCGGGGCGCCCTGCGCCGCGCTTGATCACCGATGCGCAGATCGCCACCATGAAACCGGGTTCGGTCATTTTCGACCTTGCCGTGGCATCAGGCGGCAACGTCGAAGGCTCGTTGCCGGATGAAGTGGTGGTGAAGCATGGCGTGAAGATCGTCGGCTATTCCAACCCGACCACGCATCTGGCCGCCGATGCCTCGGCGCTTTTCAGCCGTAACCTGTACAATTTCCTGTCCGCTTTCTGGGACAAGGAAGCAGGCAAGCCTGTCCTCGACGAGGAAATCGGCAACGCCATCCGCCTGACGCAGGGCGGCAAGGTCGTGAACGAACGACTGCTCGGCTGAGGGGGGCTGACATAATGGACTTCATCTCAATTCTCTCCATCTTCGTGATGGCCTGCTTCGTGGGCTATTACGTCGTGTGGTCGGTTACGCCCGCGTTGCACACGCCGCTGATGGCGGTGACCAACGCGATCTCCTCGGTGATCGTGGTCGGCGCGCTGCTCGCCGTCGGCGTGGCGCTGGTCGGCAACGACGCCGGGCCGATCTGGGCGC
>DAICYJ010000131.1 GCA_027311705.1 Novosphingobium sp.
GGATGATCATGATTGACGAAGTCCACAACCTCCTCGCGGGAACCCATCGCGAACAACGCCGCTTCCTGAATGTTCTGCGTTATCTCAGCAATGAACTCGAGGCATCGCTGGTTTGCTTTGGAGTCAGCGAAGCGGTCGATGCCATTCGCGGCGATGTCCAACTCGCGCGACGCCTGGACGAACACCACCTGCCAAACTGGCGCGATGATGCCGAGTTCTCGGACATGATCCAGACCTTGATCGCGGCCATGCCGCTCGCGAAGAAGTCCAATCTGAAGGTCAAATCGCTCAAACAGATACTGGCGCTGACCGGCGGGGTAACCTCGCGCATCTTTTCCTTGGTCAAGGACCTCTCCATCGACGCAATCGTTACGGGCGAGGAATGCATCACGGATGAGGCAATTGCCAAATGGACGCCGGTCTGGTCGCGCCATGCGAACGCCCAACGGCGGCTCGAGAAGGCCAGAGCGTGAAGCCGCGCCCGTTGCCGAAAACTGTCACGCCTCTTGCGGATGAGCTGCTTTCTGGATGGCTGACGCGACTGGCGGTCACCAACCATTGTGAGGTCGACGAACTCCTGGCGCATATTGAAGTCGATACGGGGCAGGTCGCCATGCTCGATTTTGAGGTTGAGGTGGCCGCGACAACTGCAGAAAAGATATCGATTGCGGCCCGTGTTGCCGCTGAAACTGTTCAATCTCTTACCTTTGGGACAATGACCCAGACCGAAGCCGCAATGACGGCGCAGGTCGCGTTCCAATCTTGTCCCGACTGCTCTCGGCGCGGCATAGCGCTCAAACAGTGGCGGAAGTTATGGGCATTCGACTGCCAGATCTGCGGCACCCGACTTGTGTCGATCCTCATCAAGCCTGATCGCAGCCGACTATCCGAAAAGCTGGTGCGTCGTGCCCGAAGCGGGGCAGGGTTGCTCGAAAGCGCGGTGACGTCCAACAGCGCCAACAAACTTCGACGTGCCATGCGGGCGGCCACCTATGCCAAGGCGCTCAAGTCCGTTCGCGCGGATACGGCCTTTGCCCTTCAAAGTCCCAGACCCGACGTGAGACTCTTCTGCCTTGCCGCCATCGCCGCGGCTCAGTCACGTCCACTGGCTAAGGCGGCAATGTTAAGCACTGGCCTCGATGGGTACGCAAGAGTTGCCTTGCTTCGTGCGTTTGAAAAAGAGCCCCGTCTTCTTGCAGCAGTTGACCGGATTGTACTGCGAAACAGGGAAAAACTCCGACGAGCTGGCGTCTGAATGTCACATTTAAGGGCAACAAACGCTGCCCAACGCGCCGTGTGCCGGATTTAAAGGCAACGCGACAGTTCATCACGTCGGTGGGGGATGTGACGACCGGGGCTGCGATCAAGGCGGGCGATCCGCTGGCGATGCTCTATTCCCCCGAGATTGCCACGGCGATGGCGCAGTTCATCACGGACCAGCGCAGTAACGGCACTTCTTCTCCGGGCAGTCGGCAGCGACTGCAGAACCTCGGCCTGCCGGATAGCGTGATTGACGCCATCGCAATCGATGGCCCCCCGCCGGTCAACATCGCCCTGACGGCCCCGCGGGACGGCGTGGTGCTGGAACGCATGGCCGTCGAGGGGATGATGTCGGAGGCTGGTCAGACCCTGTTCCGCATCGCCGATACGTCTGTGGTCTGGGTGATGGCCGATGTGCCCGAAACCGCCCTGACGGGGCTGCGGCGAGGGGCGGAAGTCAAGATGAGCTTTCGCGGGCTTCCGGGTAAGGTTTTTGAAGCTGTCATTACCGAGATTTACCCGGAAGTTGAGATGCAGACCCGCACCGCACGGGTGCGGATCGACCTGCCCAACCCCGACGGCCGCTTGCTCGCCAATATGTATGCCGAGGTCGAACTGAACGTCGGCGACGGCGCGATGGTGGTGCAGGTTCCCGAAAGTGCCGTGATCGACACCGGCGACCGGCAGGTCGTGATCCGCGACATGGGCCAAGGACGGTTCGCGCCGCAGGATGTGGTTTTGGGGCAACGTGGCGAAGGCATGGTTGAAATCCGCAGTGGTATCGCGGCGGGCGACCGCATCGTGACCACCGCGACATTCCTGATCGATGCCGAAAGCAATCTGAACGCGGCGCTTGCCGCCCTTGCCACCCCGGAGGCAGGTCAATGATCGCCAATGTGATTTCATGGTCTGCCCGCAATCTGGTGCTGGTGTTTTTTGCCACCGCGCTGACCATCGCCGCCGGGCTCTGGTCACTGCGCAGCCTGCCGATTGATGCCATCCCCGATCTGTCGGATGTGCAGGTGATCGTGCTGACCGACTATCCGGGGCAGGCGCCGCAGGTGGTCGAGGATCAGGTTACCTATCCGCTGACCTCTGCCATGCTGACGGTGCCACGGTCGCGGGTGGTGCGGGGGTTTTCCTTCTTCGGGATTTCCTTCGTCTACATCATCTTTGAGGATGGCGTTGACCCGTACTGGGCGCGGTCCCGCGTTCTGGAATACCTTAACGCCGCTGCGGCTCGCCTGCCCGACGGGGTAACGCCCGCGCTTGGCCCCGATGCCACTGGCGTCGGCTGGGTGTATCAATACGCGATCACCGGCGAAAACCTGTCGCTGGCCGAACTGCGTTCGTTGCAGGACTGGGTGGTGCGCTATGCCGCCAGTCGGGCCGATGGCGTGTCCGAGGTGGCCAGCGTCGGCGGGTTCGTCAAACAATACTCGATCACCGTCGATCCGGTGCGGATGCGCGCGCAGGGGATATCGCTGACCGAGATTGGTGAGGCGGTTGCCGCCAGCAACATGGACACCGGCGGGCGCACGGTTGAACTGTCGGAATTCGAGTTCATGGTGCGCGGGCGCGGTTATCTGCGCGGCATCGAAGATATCGAAATGATTGCCCTGCGTAGCGTCGGTGGCGTGCCGGTGCTGTTGCGCGATGTGGCGCGCGTGGAGATTCTGCCGGATGAACGCCGGGGCATCGCCGAGTTGAACGGCGAGGGCGAGGTGGCCAGCGGTATCGTTTTGCAGCGCGTCGGGGCCAATGCGCTGGACGTGATCGACAATGCCAAGACGGAGCTGGATGCCATCGCGGCCAGTCTGCCTGAAGGCGTCGACATTGTTCCGGTCTATGACCGGTCGGGTTTGATCCTGTCGGCTATCGAGACGCTGAAAGCGACTCTGCTGGAGGAAAGCCTTGTTGTGGCCGGGGTGACGATCCTGTTCCTGCTGCATGTCCGCTCGGCACTGGTGGCGATCATCATGCTGCCGGTGGGCTTGCTCATGGCCTTCACGGCGATGAAATACCTCGGGATAGGGGCCAATATCATGAGCCTTGGCGGCATTGCGATTGCCATCGGTGCGATGATCGACGCGGCCATCGTGATGATCGAGAACGCACACAAACATCTGGAACGCGCGGCCCCTGACAAACCCCGGACGGAAGTGCTTATCGAGGCTGCCAGTGAGGTAGGCCCGGCGCTGTTCTTTAGCTTACTGATCATCACTGTGTCGTTCCTGCCGATCTTCACACTGGAGGGACAAGAGGGGCGGATGTTTGGCCCGCTGGCCTATACCAAGACCTTCGCGATGGCGGCGGCGGCGTTGCTGTCGGTCACTTTGGTGCCTGCGCTTATGGTGGTGTTCGTGCGGGGCCGGATCATTGCGGAACACCGCAACCCGGTGAACCGCGCGCTGATTTCCATCTACCGCCCGGTCATTGCGGGCGTTCTGCGGGCGAAAACCTTGACCATCATCGTTGCGCTGGCCGCTTTAGTGGCCACCGTCTGGCCAGCCCGGCAGTTGGGATCAGAATTCATGCCGACGCTGAACGAGGGAACGCTGATGTATATGCCCACCACCC
Organism: Novosphingobium sp.; assembly: GCA_027311705.1. Lineage (GTDB taxonomy): Bacteria > Pseudomonadota > Alphaproteobacteria > Sphingomonadales > Sphingomonadaceae > Novosphingobium. The sequence goes on from DAICYJ010000131.1 coordinate 3,841, forward strand.
TGCCGGGCCTGTCGGTGACCAAGGCGGCAGAGTTGATGCAGATACAGGACCGGATCATCCGGTCTTTCCCAGAGGTGCAGTCCGTCTTCGGCAAGGCCGGTCGCGCGCTCACCGCCACCGACCCAGCTCCGACGGAAATGTTCGAGACGATCATCCAGTTGCGCCCCGGGGCGCAATGGCGGCCCGGTGTGACCATCGAAAGCCTGCGGATGGAAATGGATGCGGCCCTGCAGTTTCCGGGCGTGTCAAACGCCTGGACGATGCCGATCCGCGCCCGGATCGACATGCTGTCAACGGGCATTCGCACGCCAGTGGGGGTCAAGGTCTTCGGCACCGATCTGGCCGACATGGAGGCGGTCGCGCGACAAGTCGAGGCGGTGCTGCGGACCGTTCCCGGCACCACCAGCGCCTATGCCGAACGGGTGATCGGCGGTTACTATCTGGACATCACGCCGGATCGGACGGCCCTTGGCCGCTACGGTCTGTCAGTGGCGGACGTGCAGGAAGTGATCGCGATGGCGCTTGGGGCCGAGGCGATCACCCAGACGGTCGAAGGACGCGAACGCTATAATGTGGCACTGCGTTATCCGGCGGCCCTACGATCCGACCCCGATGCCATCGCCCGCGAGGTGCAGGTGGCGCTGCCCGGCGGCGGCACGGTGCCGTTGGGCGACGTGGCAAAGATTGAACGCACGCGGGGTGCCACCTCGATCCGCACCGAGAACGGGCAGTTGGCTGTCTATATCTTTGTCGATATCGCCGGGCGCGATTTGGGTGGCTATGTCGCCGAAGCACAGGCGGCGGTTGCTGCCAGTGTGGCCTTGCCACAGGGCTATTCTCTGGGGTGGAGCGGACAGTTCGAATATCTGGAACGTGCCAAGGCGCGGCTGGCCATCGTGGTGCCGCTGACATTGGCGCTGATCTTTCTGTTGTTGTTCCTCAACTTCCGGCGTCTGACCGAAACCCTGATCGTCATGCTGTCGCTGCCCTTTGCACTGGTGGGCGGCATCTGGTTGATGTGGGTCATGGGGTTCAACATGTCGGTCGCGGTGGCTGTGGGGTTTATCGCACTGGCTGGGGTGGCGGCGGAAACCGGTGTGATCATGCTGATCTACCTCGACCACGCCCTGACCGAGAAACGGGCCGAGGTCGCCGCCAAAGACCGCATGTTCACCCACGCTGATCTGAACGCTGCCATCATGGTGGGGGCGGTGGACCGGGTGCGCCCCAAGATGATGACGGTGGTGGCGATCATGGCGGGTCTGATGCCGATCCTCTGGGCGCATGGCACCGGGTCGGAAATCATGAGCCGCATCGCGGTGCCGATGATCGGCGGCATGGTGTCATCGACTTTGCTGACGCTGATCGTCATCCCGGCGGTCTATGCGGCGGTTAAGGGGCGGGGTCTGGCACGGGCCAAGGCCGGGGTGGCGGTTGCCGCCTGAGGGTGGTTAAGCCGTGGACCCGGTGGCGCGCGGCCAGCGGTGGTGCAGGTCGTCGATCATCAAGGCGTGACGGTGTTCATCGCCTTGATGGCCCTGCAAGTGCGGATGGTCGGCGGGCAGATCGGGGTGGGCATGTGCCAGTTCTACCGGGTCGGTTGCGGGCCACAGCCGCATGACAGCCACCATCGCCACGGCACCAAGGGCTGCAAGACCCAACGCCGCCGCAGTCAAACCGAAGGCAGAGCCAAGCCAACCCGCCAGCGGATAGGTTACCAGCCAGGCCGCATGCGACAGCGCGAATTGTGCGGCGAACAGGGCGGGGCGGTCTTCGGGCCGGGCCGAGCGGTTCAGGATACGGCCGATGGGGATCTGGGTGAAGGCAAAGCCAAAGCCGATCCCCGCCCACAATCCCATTAACCCGGCCAACCCCGGCGCCAGCGGCACCAACGCCACGCCCGCCACCATCAACCCCGCCCCGCCCAGCATCACCGGGCGGTCCGCAATCCGGTCCAGCACCCGAGGCAACAGAAAGGCGGCCACCATCGACCCCGCGCCAAAGGCCGCAAAGGCCAGCGCCACCTGACTGGCCCCCAGACCAAATCGGGCCTGCACCAGAACGACGGTGTTCACATAAATCATCGCCCCGGCGGCGGCGACGGCCAGTTCCATCAGCATCAGCCCGCGCAGGCGCGGCGTGGCCAGATAAATGCGCGCGCCTTTTGTGGTCGCGGCCCAGAAGCCAGCTTGATTGGCAGGCGCGCGGGCGGGCAAGGTCACCGTCAGCACCAGCAGCGCCGATGCGACAAACCCTGCAACCGTGCCGCCGAACAGCACCGGAAAGCTGACTAGGGTCAGCAGTGCTGCGGCCAGCATCGGCGACAGCAGTTGCTCCATATCCTCGGTCAGGCGCATCAACGACAGCGCGTTGGTGTAGTCCTGCTCGTCGGGCAACACATCTGGAATGGTCGCCTGAAACGCCGGGGTAAAGCCTGCCGAGGCGGCCTGAAGCAAAAAGATCAGCACATAAATCTGCCAGACTTCGGTGACAAAGGGCAGGAACAGCACGACAGAGGCGCGTAGCAGATCCAGCGCCACCAGAAACGCCCGGCGCGGCAGACGTTCAGCCAATGCCGCGGCCACCGGGGCGAGCAGGACATAGGCCACCATTTTGATCGCCAGCGCGGTGCCCAGCACAAGCCCTGCATCCGCGCCAGCCAGTTGCCAGGCAAGCAGGCCAAGCGCCACCGTGGCAAGACCGGTCCCGACCAGCGCCACAAGCTGGGCTGCGAACATGTGGCGGAAGGTGCGGTTGGTCAGGACGTTCAGCATAGGGGGCCTGTAAATTGGGAGCGGGGTTTAGTGCGGCCCGGCTTAATGCGGCCCGTGGCCTTCGGGTTCGGTCATGCGGAACGGCAGATCCAGCGCTGTTCCGTTGGCCTGCAACGTCAGGCGGGCATCAAACTCATGCGGCTCGGCGGGCGCGTCGGTGCTTTGCAGGTGGTGATGGTCGGCGGGGTCCGGCAGCAGGAACAAGGTTTCGGGGCCAGCGGGCCGGTCGATGACCACCGCCGCCGTCAACCCCTCGGCATGGCGGAACAGGGTAAAGCGCATCCGTTCCCCCTGCGGCGTATCGACGATTTCCAGCCGCCCCTCGGCCAGCGCGCAGTTCACCCCGAACGGGTCGGGGGCGTGGTGATGGGCATGGGCGGCGGGCGCGGTGCCCTGATCTGCATCCTCGATGCGGATGCTGACATGGGCCAGCACCGGCAGGTGTTCAAACAACTCGGCCTTCAGGGCCGCCACAATGGCTTGGGCCTGCGCCACGGTCAGGGATGTGTCCAGTTGCACCGACAATTCCGCATGCAGCTTGTGTCCCAGCCAGCGCGCCTGCACCGCATGGATCGCCTGCACCCCCGCAACATGCGCCGCCGCATGGTCGATCTCGTCAAGCACGCCCGGTTCCACCCCGTCCAGCATCCGCGTCACCACCGCCCGCGCCGATTGCCAGACGATGCCGAAGATTGCGACTGTTATCAGCAATCCGATGATCGGGTCGGCGAGCGGAAAGCCCATCCAGACCCCGAACGCCCCCAGCGCCACGGCTAGGCTGGTGAAGCCATCGGTGCGGGCGTGATAGCCGTCGGCAATCAACGCCGCTGAATTGATCTCGCGTCCCACCCGGATGCGAAACACCGCCACCCATTCATTGGCGACAAAGCCGATGATCCCCGCAGCGGCGACCCATCCCAGATAGCCGATGGGTTCAGGGTTCATCAGCCGCTGCACGGATTGCCAGCCCGCCACGCAGGCGGAAAACAGGATCAGTCCCACGATGGTCAGCCCCGCCAGATCTTCGGCGCGGCCAAGGCCATAGGTGAAGGTGCGGCTGGGTTTGCGGCGGGCGAGCATGAAGGCGAACCACAAGGGGATTGCCGTCACTGCATCGCCGAAGTTGTGGATGGTGTCGGCCAGCAGCGCGATGCTGCCCGAAAACGCCATGATGGCCGCCTGAATCAGGGCGGCGATGAACAGCACCGTGAAGGACCATTTGATGGCCCAGATGCCCCGCGTGGTGGTGGCAATCGTCGGGTCCATCACCCCGTGTGTATGGCCGTGCCCGCCTTCCTCACTGCCATGGCTGTGGCTGTGGCCTGCGTTGCCGTGCCCGCCGCTGCCATAGCCGAACCATTCGCGTGCCGCGTTCAGCATCATGTCCTCACAGGTATTTGGCGATTAGTTTGAATTCTTCGATCCGCGCCCGTTCCTCGCGCGGCAGGGGGGCGGCCAGATCATCCAGACAGTGGTCGATATGCTCCTGGATCAGGGTCTTTTTCGCCTGCACGATGGCCTTTTCCACCGCCTGCAACTGCTGTGCGATGTCGAGACAGGACCGGCCCGTCTCGATCATCTCGATGATGGCGCGCAGATGGCCGTCCGCGCGGCGCAAGCGGTTGACGATCTCGGGGTGCGATGGGTGGGCTGATGAATTGCTCATCCCTTGATCCTATCCCCCTGGATAGGATACAACAAGATGAAACCGCGTGAAACGGGCGTGCGGATTACCGCTGTCGTTGACACATCAGCACGACCGGCGGTTGCTCCACCACGCTCTACTGCGGTAAGAGGCTGCGATACATGCGGAAAATGAGACGGGCAGGCATAATGCAGAAGTGGCTGCAAAAAGCGATGTGTCAGGGGGTGCTGTCAGTGCTTTTGTCGCTGATGCTTACCTTGGCGCCTTTCGCTGTGTCTGCAACCCATGGACCCGGCGCTGTCGTCGAAGCCATGCAGACAGCTGCGGCTGACGCAGTCCACGGCCATTCGCATCTGTCCGATGCCGGCGCACACGATGCCACCGATCATGAACATCTCATCACCGGGCTGTTGCCTGGCGGGGATGGATCATTTTTCCACATCAATGATGCCGTGGCGCTTGGGACGTCCCACACGGCGAGCGGTTTGCCGAGGGATGGCCCAAGACGGCCTCCGCGGGGGTTCACCGTCTGATCGGCCTTCGGGCCACAACGACCGCTGAAACCCAACCAAGGACCATCCAATGACAACACCTCTGCGCGCCCATCGGGCAGCTAGAGCGGTGCCGCATCCGGCGCTGCTTTTGCTGACCGTGGGCTTCATACTACTCTGGGCCGAAATGGCCTTTGCCCATGGCGTCACGCTTGGCGACAAGGGCTACATTCAGGAAGTGACCGGGGTGAAGATCATCCCCTTCCTGTATCTTGGTGCCAAGCACATGGTGACGGGCTATGACCATCTGCTGTTCCTGTTCGGGGTGATCTTCTTCCTTTACGGGATGAAGCAGATCGGCACCTATGTGTCGCTGTTCGCGATTGGCCACTCGACGACGATGCTGGCCGGGGTCTATTTCGGCTTTGGCATCAACAGCTATGTCATCGACGCAATCATCGGGTTCTCGGTCGTCTACAAGGCGCTCGACAATCTTGGGGCCTTCCCGCTGTGGTTCGGGGTGCAGCCCAGCACCAAGGCCGCCACGCTGATTTTCGGCTTCCTGCACGGGTTTGGTCTGGCATCTAAGATCCTCGACTATGGCATCTCGCCTGACGGCTTGGTTCCGAACCTGCTCGCCTTCAACGTGGGCGTTGAGATCGGCCAACTAATCGCACTGGCAGCCATCCTGATCGTGATGACCCGCTGGCGCACCAGCCCTTCCTTCGCGCGGCAGGCCTATGCCGCAAACATTCTGATGATGACCGCGGGCTTCGCGCTGATGGGCCACCAGCTCGTCGGCTTTGCCGTCGCCTGAGTGCTGGAGATAAAGACATGCAACAAAAACCATTCGAAATCCACAAAGCCCCGGTTCCGCCGTTGCGCGCGGAACCACGACATGCCGCAGCAGGCGGCGGGGTTGGCCATATTCAAGGCGTGCAGGCAACGTCCGGCGGGTTGATCCGCAGCACCATGCTGGCCGGGGGCGCGGCAATTGCCATCCTCGTCCTGTTCTGGCTGCCCGCCGAATATGACATCGACCTGACAGGCGTCGGTGGTCTGCTCGGTCTGACCGATATGGGTGCCATCAAGACCCAGCTTGCGGCTGAGGCGGCGGCGCAGGATGCCGCAGCGGCGGCAGCGCCTGCCAATCCGGCGGACGCTGCCTTGTCCGGCGAGGTCGCCCTGCGCCTTGACCGGATCGAAGCGCAACTCCAGCAAATCGCCGCCGTCATCGGGGCCGATGTTCTGAGCCGTGCCGGAACCACGACTCCGGCCCAGGAACCAGAACCTGTGCCAGAACCTGAGCCTGAAGTCGTGACGGCAGAGCCTGCGGCCGAAGTTCCGGCTGTCGCCGCCCCTGCGCCCGAGCCGGAATCTGTTCCGGGTTGGCGTGACGAGCTGGTGTTCACCCTCGCCCCGACCGAAGCCAAGGAAATCAAGCTGGTGATGGCGGCTGGCGAAGCGGCCACGTTTGAGTGGGACGCGGGCGGCGGTGGCGTGAACTACAGCCAGCACGGCGACGATGGGGCCGAACAGGAGGTCCGGTTTGAAGAAGGCAGGGCGTCGCCCGGTCAGAGCGGTACCATGACGGCACCTTTTGCGGGCAATCACGGCTGGTTCTGGCGCAATCGCGGCGAAGTGCCGGTGACGGTGACGTTGCGGGTGTCGGGTGGCTATTCCGAGTTGATCGAAGTCGAATAGCCACGCCACACGATCCGGGCCGCAGATACCTGTGGCCCGGCCTTACGCCCTTTCCGACCCTGGCCCGAACCGGGCTACCAGATCAAAGGCATCTCCCCGGAACACCTGCCGGACGATAGTGACGGTGTCGGTTCCGCGCCAGGTGCGGCGTTCGACCAACAGACAGGGGGATGTGCTGGTAATCTCCAGCGCCCGCGCACTGGCAATATCCGCCGAAATCGCAGCGACGCGATGCTCGGCCTCGGTCCAGGCAACCTGTGCCACCAGCCAGGCCCCCGGTGGATGGGTTGCGAAATCGGCGTGTTCGGCCTCTGGGGCCGTGTCCAGAAAGATGTGCCGGTCCTCCAGCATCACCGGCAATCCATCGCTGGAGTGCAGCGACCGGATGAACCGGCTGCGCCCCAGATGATGCCCTTCCGCGCCAAGATGCACGCAGCAGGGCGGGCGCAGCTCGTCCGTCAGCGCATGGTAGCCATAGACGGCACCCCGCTCTTCCACTTTGGCGCGGATATCGGGGATGTTGAGGATTGCGGAATGAATGCGGGGACGCGCCACCACGGTTCCAGCCCGCCTGTTGCGCAGGATCAGACCTTCGGCGGCGAGCGACGACATCGCCTTGTTCACCGTCATCCGCGAACAGCCATAGGTGGCGACCAGTTCGGTTTCCGGCGGGATGCGGTATCCCGGTGGCCATTCGCCCGACAGGATGCGCGCCTCGATCTCGGCCCGGATGCGGGCGTGCAGGGTCTGCGGACGATGATCGGGGGCGTGGTCGTGCATCAGATCACGGCATGGGTTTCCGCAGCCGCGAGATGACATGCGGCCTGGCCCTGATGCTTGACAGCACGCAGTTGTGGTTCCGTCACGCGGCATTGCGGTTCTACCACCGGGCAGCGGGTGGAAAAGCGGCAGCCGGGTGGCGGGTTGCGCGGGCTGGGTGGGTCGCCTGCCAGCAGGATGCGCGGGCGTGTCGCCTCGATGCGAGGATCGGGGGAGGGAACCGCCGAAAGAAGCGCCTGTGTATAAGGATGGGCGGGATCGGCAAACAGCGGCTTGGTCACACCCTGCTCCGCCACCCGACCCAGATACATCACCGTCACCTCTGAGCAGACCTCGCGCACGATCGCCAGATCATGCGCCACGATCACGATAGTCAGACCAAGCTGGGCTTGCAACCTTGCGAACAGATTGACGATCTGGGCGCGCACCGAAACATCCAGCGCCGACAGCGGCTCGTCGCAGATCAGCACTTGCGGGTTCAGCGCCAGCGCGCGGGCGATGGACACCCGCTGCCGCTGGCCGCCGGACAGCGAGCGCGGGATGCGGTCCAGCACCGTGGAAGGCAGGGCCACAAGGTCCAGCAGTTCTGCGAGCCGCGCCTTGCGTTCGGATGCGGTGCCGATGCCGTGGATCAGCAGCGGTTCTTCCAGCGTCTGCCCCACGGTCTGACGACGGCTCATAGACCCCAGCGGGTCTTGAAAAATGAACTGCACGGCACGGGCAAAGCCCTTGCGGTCCGCGCGTTGCCAGTCGGTGCGATCACGCCCGTTGATCCTGACGCTGCCCTCGGTGGAGGATTGCAGCCCGATGATGGCGCGCGCAAGCGTGGTCTTGCCGCAGCCGGATTCGCCCACGATGCCGTGGAACGCGCCTTTGGGGATGGATAAGTCCACACCATCGACAGCGCGGACCAACCCCGCACCGGTCTTGAAGTGAACTTTCAGGCCAGTCGCCTCGATTGCAAAATCAGTCATGGGTGGCAATCCCTTCGGCGGCGATGACAACCGGGCAGGCGACTCGGTGCGGCACCTCGCCTGTGGCGATGGTTTGCAGGCGGGGCCGATGGCTATGGCAGGCGGGCAGCACCCGGTCGCAGCGGTCGGCAAAACGGCATCCGGGCATCAGTTGCGCCTGATTGGGCGGGATGCCGGGGATTTCCTTGGTGCCGGTCGCGCTTTCGGACCGGAAGTCAGGGACCGAAGCCAACAACCCGCGCGTATAGGGATGCACCGGGGCGGTCAGCACGTCGATTGCGCTGCCCTCCTCGGCGATCTGGCCTGCATACAAAACGATCACCCGGTCGGCCAGCACCGACACGGCCCCGATGTCATGCGTAATCAGCACCACGGCGATGCCGTCTTCTTTCTGGATCGTGCGGATCAGCGCCAGTATCTGCGCCTGCACCGTGGCATCGAGCGCGGTGGTGGGTTCATCCGCGATCAGCACCCTTGGCCGCGCTGCCAGCGCTAACGCGATCATCGCACGTTGCAGCATGCCGCCGGATAATTCATGCGGATAGCGGTCATAGCGGTCTTCGGGGTCGGGAATGCCAGAGCGGGCCAGCAGCGAGACGCCCTCTTTCCGCGCCGCCTCGGGCGACAGGCCTGCATACAACTGCGCCTGCCGCGCCAGTTGCGGGCCGATCTTCAGCATCGGGTTCAGGGCAGACATCGGATCCTGAAAAATCACCCCGAAGAAGCCGCCGCGCAGGGCGGAGAGTTCCGCGGGCGACAGGGTCAGAATATCGCGCCCATCGGCCCGCGCGGTGCCGCGCAGGTCCACCGCCACCCCTTCGGGCATCAGCCCCAGGGGGCCAAGCGTCATGACGGTCTTGCCAGAGCCGCTTTCGCCGACGATGGCCAGGGTTTCACCGGGCGAGACGTGAAAACTGGCCCCATCCACCGCCCGCACCGAAACCGTCGGCGTGTAAAGGTCGATCACCAGATTTTCGACGGCATATACAGGAGTGCTCATGCCTTGGCCTCCGTTGCGGCTCGGGCGGTTTCCTCACCAGCTCGCGCCGATTTCTTGCGCCGCAACAGCCCGCCACGGACGGCCTTTGGCACTTTTTGCAAAGCAAACGCCTCGCCCAGCAGGTTGAAGCTGACGACAACAGCGGTCAGGGCCAGACCGGGGATGATGACGAGGGCCGGGTTGTCCTCGATATAGCTCATCCCGTCGACCAGCATCTGCCCCCATTCCGGGGTGGGGGGGGCCACGCCAAGGCCAAGGAACGACAGCGTGGCAATCGCCAGAACCAGCGCCCCGGCATCTGCCGACGCATAAACCACAACCAGCCCCAGCACATGCGGCAGGATGTGCCGGGTAAAGATCCACATATGCGAGGCGCCCATCACGCGGGCCGCCTCGATATAGGGTTGCTGCAACTCGGCCACCACGACAGCCCTGCTCATCCGGGCATAGTTCGCCCACCAGGCCAAGGTCAGCGCGATGATCATCTTCCAGTAATCGCTCATCCACGACCACGCCTCGCCAGAAAACACCCCGATCAGGGCCAGCGCGATGATCAGGCTGGGCAGGGCCAGCGCGATGTCGATGATCGAGATCAGCACCAGTTCGGTGCGCCCGCCGATATAGCCCGCGAAAGACCCGATGACGACGCCGATAATCAGCGCGGCCAGCAGGACGACGACCATCGCCACCAGCGAGGTGCGCGCGCCGCCGATGATCCGGCTGTACATGTCGCGGCCAAGGTAGTCGGTGCCCAGCCAGTGCGACCATGACGACGGCGACAGGATCGCGCTGTAGTCCTGTTTGGTCGGATCATGCGTCATCAGCAACGGCGCGAATATCCCGATCAGAACGAAGATAAGCGCGGGCGTCAGGATTGCCCAAGGCCAGCTTTTCATCTCATGCTCTCCGGGGTCTGCGCAGGCGCGGGTCGGCCAGCATGGCAGCAATATCGACGATCAGGTTGACCGACACGAAGAACACCACGAACAGCAGCAAGACCGCCTGCATGCCGATGAAATCGCGAAACCGGATCGCCTCGATGAAGAACGCGCCGATGCCGTTCAGCCCGAAGACGCGTTCGACCACGATCGCGCCGATCATCATCAGGGTGAACTGTGCGCCGAAGGTGGTCATGTAGGGGATCAGGATGTTCGGCAGCGCCTCGCGGAACAGGACCGCGCGCCGCGTCAGGCCCTTGGCGAAGCCGGTGGTAGCAAAGGGGCGCGACATCGCCTCTTGCAGGTTCACCCGCACCACACGGGATAGCACCGATCCGGGAAACAGCGCGATGGTGATCCAGGGCAGCAACCATGACGTGAAACCCGCCACACCAAAGGTCGGCACCCAGCCCAGCATGACCGAGAACACGATGGTCAGCATGGCGGCGACAAAAAAGTTCGGCGTGGACGCGCCCACCAGCGCCACCCCGTGCAACAGCCGATCCAAGACACCGCCGTTCGACACCGCCCCCGCCAGCCCCATCACCAGCGACAACAGCAACGCCAGCACCCCGCCCCCTGCCAGCAAGGCCAGCGTTTTCGGGATGCGGGTGGCAAATTCCTCGGACATCGGCTTGCCCGTCCGCAGCGAAATGCCGAAATCGCCGGTCAGCGCGGCGCCCAGCCAGCGCAAATAGCGCACCGGCAAGGGGTCGTTCAGGCCCAACTCCTCCGCGATGCGGGCGATCATCGGGCCGTCAGCCCCCGGCCCGGCCGCCCGTTCGGCGATCAGGGCGGCCACGTTGCCGGGTGCGGCGGACACCAGCGCAAACGTCAGCGCGGTGGCCGCCAGCATCAGCAGAACGGCAAGACCCGTCCGCCGCATGAACATGCGTTGCATCAGTCCTGCCCCCCTTTGCGCGTTACGACAGCGTGATGCCCTTGAACGGCAGGTCATAATCGGTGGTCGGCAGACCAAAGCCCGCAACGCGCGGGTTGACCGCCCAGATCCGCTGGCTGACCACCAGCGGGCAGGCGGCAGTGTTGCTGCTGATCCAGTCATAGACCGCCTGCATCGCCGGTTCGCGTGCATCGCCGCCCGCGTCCAGTGCGGCCAGAACCACCTTGTCCAGATCATCGGACACATAGATCTTGCCGTCCGGCCCGGTATCCGCCGCTGTCACGAACGAAGCCCCAAGCGAGCCATGCGGATCGTAGGGTGCGCCGTAAGTGGCAAAGAACGTCAGATCATACTCGAACTTCGGGCGGCGGTCGTGGATGGTGGCGGTATCCACCGACGAGATGTTCACCTGGAAACCCACCTCGGTCAGTTGGCCCTGAATCATCTCGGCTATCCGGCGCGAGCCTGGGAAGGCCTCGTCCGACACCAGAAAGTCGATCAGCAGGGGCGCGCCGTCCTTGGTGAAGCCCGATGCATCGCCGGTCCAGCCACCGGCGGTCAGTGCGGCCTGCGCGGCAGCCAGGTCGCGAGTCGGGACCGGAATGCGAGCGCCTGCCGTCGGCACGGTCGTCGGGAAGATGTTCACAGTCGCGTCGGCATAGCCTTCGAACAGCACTGCGGCCATGGCGGCCCGGTCCACGCCGATGAAGATCGCGTCGCGCACAGCCTTGTCCTGCATCATCGGCGATTTGGGCGAATAGCCCAAAATCGTCGTCGCGGTGCCGGGTTCGGCGATGACGGTCATCCCATCGCCCTTCAGTGCAGACGCACGACGGGGCGACAGCGGGGCGACCCAATCGCCACCGATCACGTCCAGGTCCCCTGCGCGCAGGCCGTTGGCGCGGGCCAGTTCATCGGGCACGACCAGCAGTTCCATGCGGCTGAAGCTGGGTTTCTCGCCCCAATAGGCGTCGTTGCGCACCAGCACGGTCTTGGTGCTGTCATGGCTTTCCACGATCCACGGGCCGGTGCCGATGGGCGCGGTCTGCGTGCCATCCGCGCCAATTGCCTTCGGCGACAGGAACCGCACCGGGCGCACAATGGTCAGCTCCAGCAGGGCGGCGGCGACCGGGCGGGTCAGCTTGACGGTGATCTTGTTGGGCGCATCCTTGACGATGCTGTCGAACGCTGCCGAAATCCCGATCCAGCCAAAGTCAGGAACTCCCATCCAGCGTTTCAGGTTCACCTCGGCCGCATCGGCATCGAACGGCGTGCCATCGCTGAACAGGACACCTTCGCGCAGATCGAAGCTAATCGACAGACCATCCTCGGCCACGGTCCAGGCGGTGGCCAGACCCGGCTCCAGCGCGCCGCCTGCGCCATAGTGAATCAAGCCGTCGAACACCACGGTGTAAGAGGATAGGGTCGAGACGTTCTGAAGCAGGTCCAGATCGCCGGTCTCGCCCGCGATGGCCACTTTCAGCGTATCGTGTCCGTCGGCCAAAACGATGCGCGGCAGCGCGGAAAACAGCGTGAGCCCAGCCGTTCCGGCAAGGAAAGAGCGACGTTGAAGTTTGATCATGGCAGCACCCCCGTTGGTTTTCATTACTGCCAGCCTAACAGGCGAATAGTTATTGTATAGATATTATTGTGGTGCATCCGCCATCAGCTGAACTCACCGCTGCATTTAAGGCGTCGCTATTTGATTTTGCACGGCAGCGGGCGTTCTAGAACACCAGAACCTTATCTGCAGCGAGCGTCGTTTCGGCAAGTTCATCCATCGTGGAGCGCGCGGCGCCAGTGATGATGTCATCTGCGGCAAGTCCGCGCGCGTCCATGCAGGTGCCACACAGCAGCACCTTGCCACCCGCGGACAGCACCCGGCCCAGCATCCGCTCGATGTTGTAGAACCCCTCGGGGGTTTTCTGGCCCGCCTTGGCGCAGGCCACCGCATCGGCCATCAGGAAAACTGTCACCGTGCCGTCCGGATCATGCTTGGCTAGTGTATGGGCCATGCGCAACCCGTTGAAGCTGCGCTCGGTGCCATAGGGTGGATCGTTCAGGATCAGCAGGTGTTTCATGTAGGGAGCCTTTCCGGAGCCGGGTTCAAACGGGGATGGGTTTCTTCGCCCCACCAGAGCAGCACGGCACCCGATGCAAACATCGACAGTGCCACGAACCAGAAAGCGGCCTCGGTGGAGCCATAGAAGTGTGCGGTCAGCCCCAAGCCAAGCGCGCCGATGCCGTAGCCCAGATCCCTCCAAAACCGGTAAATCCCGATGGCCGATCCGCGCCAGGTGGGGGGAGTGATGTCGGCGACTGCCGCCGACAGGTTGGGATAGAGCAGCGCCATGCCAAAGCCGGTGACGGCAGCAGAAACCGACCACCAGGCCGCCCCTTGCCCCAGCACGATCATTGCCACTCCCGCGCCGCAGATCCACATGCCCAGCACGTTCGGCCACAGCCGTCCGACATGATCCGACAGCCGCCCGGTAAAAAGTTGCGATCCCCCCCAGACCAGCCCATACCAGCCGACGATCCAGCCAATGTCCGGCAGGCTGACGCCCCGGGCGATCAGGAAGACCGGAAGGATCACCCAGACCAGCGCATCGACGAACTTCTCGACCAACCCGGCCTGCGACACTGCCGCAAGCCGTCTGTCGCGCCATGACATCAGCGCGAACACCTCCCATGTCGTGGGGTGGTCAGCCACGCCTTGCGGGTAGCGCGGACGATAGGCCCCCATAGCGCCACCGGCCTTGTGCCGCGCAGCTTCGGATTTTGCCCAAGGCAAGGTATCCTTGACCCAGACCAGCGTCAGCACCATGGCCAGCGCAATCACCACGCCGCCAAAGACCAGGAGCCCCAGCCGCGCACCCCAGGCACTGGCGGCATAGGCCGTGATGATCCCGGCCAACGCCACGCCGACGTAGCCTGCAAACTCGTTCAGCCCCAGCGTCAACCCGCGCTGATCGGCCCGCGTGAAATCCAACTTGGACGTCTGGGTCATCGACCAGCACAGCCCCTGATTGACGCCAAGGAGCACGGTGGCCGCCACAATCCATCCCCAGCTTGGGGCCAGGTAAATCATCACCGGAATGGGAATCGCGGCGATCCAGCCCAAGAGCAGCACCCGCTTGCGCCCGATCCGCTCGGACAGCCGACCGGCGACGAAGTTCAGCACGCCCTTGACCGCGCCGAACGCCACCACAAAAGCGGTCAACAGCAGGAATGATCCCTTGGCCACGCCAAATTCGGTTTCGGCCAGGGCAGGAACCACAGTGCGCATCATGCCAAGCGCAAAGCCCACCAGCAGAACCTGGATCAGCTGATGCACGAACTGTGTCAGGTTTTCCTGAATACCCAGCGACAGCCCTGCGTCGGCATCACGGGCCGGGGCAATCATTCTGCTGCTGCCGACTGACCCGCATTCACCGCACGGGTCTGCGCTGCACCTGGGGGCGGGGGCGGAATGTCGGCGACCATCATCTGCACGAATGCGGCTTCATCCTCGACCCGGAACGCCCGGTTGTGACGCTTTTCAAAGCCGATGGTCGATGTCGGCTTGCCACTCAGGGAGCGGCCACAGACCGACCCCGAATAGGCGCCGGGCAGTACCTCCAGCCAGTCCGGAAGGGCTTTGAGGGCCCGCACGCTTTTGAACAGGTCGCGCGCGCCCGCCTCGGCGCTGGTGGCCAGTTCCGTGCGGCCCAGATCGCCCACCATCAACGTGTGTCCGGTCAGAATGAACCAGGGGTCGTCGGACCGGGTTCGGTCGGTCACGACCAGCGAGATGTGTTCCGGCGTATGGCCCGGCGTGTGCATGACCCGGATCGCAACGTTGCCAAGTTCCAGAACATCGCCATCCTGAACACCTTTGAAAGCATAGCTCGCGGCGGCACCTGCGTGCAGCACATACTGTGCGCCCGCCGCTTCGGCCAACGCACGCCCGGTTGAGAGGTGATCAGCGTGCAGATGCGTGTCGATCACGTAGAGAATCCGCATCCCGGTTGCCTCGGCAGCCGCCAGATACGGGGCAATGTCGCCCACCGGATCAACCACGGCACCGGCGGACTTCCCGCCGCAACCCAAGACATAGGATGCAGCGACGGGATCGGTGTGCAGGAACTGGCGCAGGATCATGATGGTCTCCCGGATGCGGACGGCCGGGATGCACTTGCATTGCGGGCCGTCACGTTTTACAATCAAGTAATCTATTGATTGAAGTAGCGTGGAGAAGACGTGCATGTCAATGGGCCCGAAGCAGGCCATCCTTGCAGGGTTCGCCGGTGTCGCGCGCGCCTTGGGGCACGCGCATCGGCTGGAGCTGCTGGAGCATCTCGGTCAGGGTGAACGCGGGGTCGATGCCTTGGCCGTCCGTGTAGGTCTGTCGCTTGCCAATGCGTCCCAGCACCTGCAACAGCTGCGCCGCGCCGGGCTTGTTGCAAACCGGCGGGATGGCAAGTTCATCTACTACCGGCTGGCCGATGACGGGGTGACAGACCTTCTGACCGCGCTGCGCCGTCAGTCCGAGCGCAACCTGGCCGAGGTCGACCGCATCCGGCGCGGCTACTTCGCTGACCGCGACAGCTTTGAGCCGGTGTCGCGTGAAGATCTTCTCGAACGGGTCGCAAGCGGTCTTGTGACTGTGCTGGACGTCAGACCGCAGGACGAATTCGGGCAGGGGCATCTGCCCGGCGCCGTCAACATCCCGTTGGGCGAATTGCAGGACCGGCTGGCCGAACTTGATCCAGACCGCGAGGTGATCGCTTATTGTCGTGGGGCCTATTGCGTTTTCGCCTTCGAAGCCGTGGCTGCCCTGCGCGCGCAAGGGCGTCCGGCGCGGCGGCTGGTCGATGGATTTCCAGAGTGGAAAGCGGCTGGTCTCCCGGTCGCAACCTCATTCTGAGGCGGGTGTGGGCGCGGCTCGCTGACTGAAGCCAGCACGATGCGCAAGGCCAAGAACGGCGTGCACATCCAAAAACGATCACTGCGTGTCGGTGTTGCTTCTGCAGATAGCGGCGCCATCTATGATCTTTGGATCATTGCAGCACTTTATGATCTAACCGGGATATTGACAGCTAATGATCCAAACGTCATATTCTGGCGAAAAGGATCA
>DAICYJ010000143.1 GCA_027311705.1 Novosphingobium sp.
GGTCATCGACGGGCCGCAGCCAGCCTTGCCCCGCCGCCATTGCCACCAGCACGCAACTGGCGATGGCCACCAGCAGCCATTCCAGATGCAGGCGGTTTCCCAGCGGATGGCGGGAAACGGCCAAGCCTCAACGTTCCGGCGCGGCGACGATCAGCTTTTCGAAAGGCAGCCAGTTTTCGGTCACCTCGTCTGTGGCTACCTGCCGCACGCCCACGCGCCACAGATAAGTGCCGGGGCCAAGATCGCGCAAAGTCACTTCCTCGCCTGCAAGGCCCGGCTCGTCCACCACCGGCACATCGCGCCGGTCTTCGCGCAGCAGTTGGAAATGGTAGGTGCGCCGCCCTTCGCCCGCGCCTCCCCATTTGAAGCGCATGCCATCGGCATCGGCGGACGCGCTGGCGGAAAGCCCGGTCAGCACGCGCTTCATCGCATATGTCTGCGCCATGCCTTCGAGGCCGGATGGGGCGATGGCGCTGATACGCACGAACAGCGCGCCGTTGGGAATATCGGCCAGTTCGAACGCGGGCGCGTCGGTGCGGGCCTCGGCCACGATTTCGCTGAAACCGGCGTCCTTGGCCACCTGCACGTGATAGCTTTTCGCCGTCGCCACACCGATCAGGCCCAGCCGTACCAGCGGATCGACCTGAACTCGCCCCGGTTCGGCCAGCGCCGGTGGCGGTAACAGCGCCTCGCTTGAAAGCGCGCCGCTTTTGGAAACGACCGCGCCGAAGCCCATGCGGATCGGCTGTGCGGCGGCATTGCCTGTGCCCGCGCCGACCGTGCCTTCCAGAACTTCGGCCAGCGAGGCATCATCTTCCAACCCCACGCGGAACTGGGTGCCGCGCACGGCGGTCACGACCCGAGGCGTGCGCACACGGAACGATCCGTTGCCCGGTCCCAGCGGCGCGGCCTTTGTCTCGACCTTGCCCGCATCGACGGCGAGGTCATAGTCGATATCGCCGGTCAGGATGAAGCGCCGCAAGTTCACGATGCGCAACTTGCTGCGCGTGGGAATACTGGTGCGCGATCCATTGGGCAGGGCCAGCGTGACGAACCCGTCGCCGCCGGTTTCGATCACCGCCCCCGCCGACAATTCGGCGCCCACCACCGGCACGACATCGCGGCTCTCGGCCGTCAGCCGGACAGCGCCGTGAAACGCGGCCACTTTGGCCACGAGCGGCGTGGCGCGCAGCACCGCCACGGGCACGCGCAAGACGGTGCCTACCGGAATGCGCAACGGGTTGGCGATGCGGTTCGCGCGCTGGACCACGCGGTAGTCCGACAGATGGAGGAAATACCGACCGGCCAGCGCATACAGGCTTTCGCCCGGCTTCACGGTGTAGGTCACCACATCGCCCGTTTCGGGCGCGGCGGCAGTCGCGCGGTCCTGAACCGCGAAGGCAAGCGCGCCGGCAATAACGGTCAGGACAATCGGCTTCAGCATCAGCAAGTCTCCAGACGGTAGCCATAGCCGAACACCGTCAGCAAACGATACCCGTTGTCAGACCGCAATTGCAGCTTCGAACGGATGCGCGAAACGTGCATATCGAGCGTGCGGGTCGAAAGATCGGCCAACGAATGCCACACGTTCTCCATCAAGTATCCCCGCGAAAGCGGCTTGTGCAGGTTGGAAAAGAACGTGTGCGCCAGCGCAAATTCCTTTGAGGTTAGTGTGACCACGGCACCATCCAGCGTCACCTCCTCATTCAGCCGGTCGAACATGTATCGGCCAAACCGCTCATGCTGGTCGGGCACACCCAGCGCTCGGGTGCGGCGTAGCAGTGCTTCGACGCGGGCCTGAATGATCGTCGCGGTTTCGGGCTTGATGATGAAATCGTCCGCCCCCGCGTTCAGCGCGGCGGCGATATCGTCCTTGTCGGACCGGCTGGTCAGCATGATGACCGGGGGGCAGGGCGATACGTGGCCGCGCGCCCACTCGATCACGTCCATGCCCGACATGTCCGGCATGTTCCAATCAAGCACCAGCAGGTCGAACGTCTCGCGCTTCAGCGCCGTCACCAGATCCAGGCTGCGGCGGAACGGCGTGCAGGAATGGCCGGAGGCGCGCAGCACCCCGGTCACGAAATCCAGTATATCGTTGTCGTCATCGACGATCCCGATCCGCATTTGTCCCTTTCACAGCGGGGCCGCCCCCATAAACTACTACACGTGTGCCTGTTTGCCGCCATCGGCGCGAGGCAACATTTTACATCCATTTACAACCGTAATGCGCGATTTCCCCTTATAGCGGCGACGGACGAGGCGGGGGAACTTGGGGTAGTACAGGGGGCCTTCCGCTTCGTCCAACCGCGTTTCCGGCGCCTCTGCGCCATCCACGGTTTGCAGCGGCTAGGACGTGCTCTTCGGGTCGCATCGAGGCACGCGTGGGCCATCGTTCGCCAACGAGCGATGGCCCACATTCGAAGGTTCCGAGTTCGAAAGGAATTGAGCGTGACGACAACACTTCAGCACACCACCGAAACAAGGTTTGTAAACATGGCTGCCATGGCAACTCCATTGCGCGAAATCGTTGCCGCCCCGCATGCCGGGCACATGGCGGGCGACATGGAACGCCTTTCCAAAGTGGCGGCCGAATTGCTGCGCATGCGCCAGGCGCGCGCCGATGTGTTCGATGCCGACATGTTCAGCGAACCGGGCTGGAACATCCTGCTCGATCTGTTCGTCTGCATGTGCCGCGCCAAGAATTGCTCGGTGTCCGACTTGTGCGTGGCATCGGGTGCCCCAGCCACCACTGCGCTGCGCTGGCTGGCCAAGCTGGACTCAATGGGCCTGATCGCCCGTACCAACGACGGTGAAGACCGGCGGCGCTGCCTGGTTTTCCTATCGCCGCGCGGCCGGCAAAAGATGATCGATTATCTGTCGCGGGTCGAGAATACGTTGCGCTGAACCGGATACACTGTCGGCTCGGCCGGGATCAATGCCCCGGCCAGTGCGTTGCCTCCATTCATTCCGATGGAGAATAACGCCATGAATTCAGATAATTCTCTCAACGGGCAGGTTCCCCGCGCCGATCACGCCGAAGGCGACGTCACTGTACTGAACACGCTGATCGGCACATTGCTCGATAGCATCGAGGGCTATCAGAAGTCCGCGCAGGACGTGGACAACACCCGCTTCGCCACCTTGTTCAACGAACGCGCGCAGGAACGTCAGCGCGCGGTGACGAAGCTTCAGTCCGCCGTCGCGCAACTCGGTGGCAAGCCCGAAGACGACGCGACGACGCTCGGCTCGATTCATCGCGCCTTCGTGGACCTGAAGTCAGCGGTTCTCGGTCGCGACGACAAGGCAATCGTCAACGAAATCGAACGCGGCGAAGATTACCTCAAGGCCAAGTTCGAGACCGCGCTCAAGAATGCCGACCTTTCGGCCATCGCGCGTTCGGCCGTGGATGAGGCGTGGGTCTCAGTCAAAACCGGCCACGACCAGATGCGCGATCTGAAGCACAGCCTGCAGCACTAAGCATTAGTAGCGACCCTGGCAGGCAACGCCGGGGTCGCTTTGCTGTGCGTGACATATTTGCATCATGTTGGTTAAACATGATTTTCAGGGGAACGTCACAGCGCCTTACGGTTTATGCGACTGTGACCAACGCAGCGACGCAAGCTGCACATTTTCAAGGAAATTTTGCATGAGGTCTTTCCACCGTATAGCGTGGCCGATGGCGGCTGCTGCAGTGTTTGCCAGCGTACCCGCCGTGGCGCAGGAAGCGCGCGACACGCATTTCAACGGCCTGTATGTCGGCGTCGCCGGCGGTGCCACGATGCAGAACAACGATGGCAACGGCCAGCTGCGGTTCGATCGTGATGGCGACGGCCAGTTCAACGACCAGGTCCTGACCACGGCCGGCACGACCGCCTTCAGCCCCGGCTATTGCCGTGGTGCGGCACAAACCGCCACGCCTGCGGGTGGCTGCGACAAGGGCCCGTCCAACACCTTCGATTACGCCGCCCGCATCGGTTATGACGCGCGCCTCGGCCGCAACATCGTTGCCGGCGTCCTGGTCGAAGCCAACAAGAACTCGGCCCGCCAGTCCGTTTCTGGGTTCAGCACCACGCCCGCCAGCTATACGCTCACGCGCAAGCTGGATTACGGCCTCGCCGCGCGCGGCCGCATCGGCTTCACCCCCAACGGCGGCTTCCTGCTCTATGGCACCGGCGGCGTCACCTATTCCAAGCTGAAGCACGATTTCTCGACCACCAACACGGCCAACACCTTCGACGAACGTCGCAATGGCAAGATGGTCTGGGGCTGGCAGGCCGGCGGCGGCGGTGAAATCATGGTAACCAACAACGTCTCGCTGGGCCTTGAATACCTGTACAGCCGTTACCGCGACGACAAGTACCAGGTCGATGTGGGTCAGGGCACGGCGCCGATTACCAACCCGTTCGTTCTGGGCGGCGGCGGCACCAGCATCCGCCCCAGCGAGAAGAACTTCAACATCCAGGCCGTTCGCGCCTCGTTGAACCTGCAGTTCTGATCGACACCCCACCCCGACCGTAACGGAAAAGGGCGGCCTGCAAGGCCGCCCTTTTTTCATCATGTGTTCGGGCGATCAGTTGCCGCGATAGCCGTTGTCGTACTGGCCCTGATATTGGCCGTCGTACTGGCCATCCCGGTAACCCCGACGCTCGTAGCCGTCGCGATCGTAACCCTGCGGGTAACCGTCGCGGTTATAGCCATTGCGGTATCCATCACCGCGATAAACCTCGCCGCGATAGGTGCGATAGCGGTTGTCATAGCGGCGGTCGTGATCCCGGTCGCGATTGCTGGCCGAACCAATGATCGCGCCCAGCGCCAGGCCGATGATGCCGCCGGCAATCGCAGCACCCGCCGTATCGCCACCACCGCGGTTGCCATAATAGTCGCGCGCCATCGCGGGCGTCGCGCAGGTGAGGGCGGCGGCGGCACCAGCATCCGCCCCA
>DAICYJ010000062.1 GCA_027311705.1 Novosphingobium sp.
CCGCCGCAGCCGCCCGGCGCGGTTCTGCAGCGCTTCGCACTCCAGTTCGGCGACCAGCATCTCGATATCGCCAAGGTCCATCGCGCCGCCTTCCAGCTCGCGCGAGAGATCGTGGCTCAGCTGGAAAACCGGATTGAACAGCGGCGTTTCGGCCGTGCGCTCATGGAGTTGCTGCAACCTTGCCCTGAGCTTCGCGACCGTTTTCATCGGTGATTTTCCCCGCTTCCGTTTGCTAGGCTGCAAGCGCGGCAGCCTCACGCGCTGCCGCTTCGATGGCCGCCTGGTCAGGCGTGCCCTTGCCCACGATCCAGGTTCCGCCCACGCACAGCACCGGGTCGAACCCCAGCCATTCGGGCGCGCTCGCCAGCGTCACGCCGCCGGTGGGGCAGAACTTGCATTGATAGAATGGCCCCGCCAGCGCCTTCAGCGCGGGCAATCCGCCCGATGTCGCCGCCGGGAAGAACTTGAAATGGGTGAGGCCCAGATCGAGCCCGGTCATGATATCGGCCGCATTGGCGACGCCCGGCAGATAGGGGATGCCGGAAGCCAAGGCCGCGCCGCCCAGCTTTTCGGTCAGCCCGGCCGAGACTATGAATTCTGAACCCGCATCGATGGCGGCCTTCAGGTCTTCCGGGTTGTTGACCGTGCCGGCACCGACGATGGCACCTTCGACGCCCTTCATCGCGCGGATCGCGTCGAGCGCGGCGGGGGTGCGCAAGGTCACCTCCAGCACGCGCAAGCCCCCTGCCACAAGCGCGCGGGCGATCGGCACGGCATGCGCCGCGTCTTCGATCACCAGCACCGGGATCACCGGAGCCGTGCGCATGATGGACTCGATGGGCTTCATGATATCTCCCCTTGTCTAAGACCGGGAGACTAACGCGCAACGCCCTATTGTGCAGCCGCTAACACGGGCGGCGCATAGCTATTCTTTTGGCCGGAGGGGATGATCGTCATGCCGGAACTGCCCGGCATGACGAGCATGTCCCGGATCAATGGTTCGAAATATGCGCGCCCAAGTGCTTGCCGGCCAGATAGCCGAACGTCAGGCCTGGCCCAAGCGTGCCGCCGGCCCCGCCATAGACTTCGCCCAGCACTGCCGACATGACGTTGCCCGCCGCATAAAGGCCGGGGATCGGATTGCCCTGCCAATCGACCACTTGCGCATCGGCGTTGGTCTTGGGACCGCCCGACGTGCCCAGCGCGCCCGATTCCATCTTCACCGCATAGAACGGCCCCCGGTCGATCACGCCCAGCGTGCGGAACGGCGGCTCGAAATCCGTATCGCCCCACATGTAGAAGTTGTCGTAGGTGTTGTCGCCGCGGTTGAAATCGTCGTCGTGGCCGTTGCGCACCATGCCGTTGAATCGTTCGACGGTGGCCGTCAGTCCGGCGGCGTCGATACCGGCCTTTTCGGCCAACTCTTCCAGCGTTTCGGCCTGCATCATGTAGGAAGGGATCGGGGTGCCCGGCGCCGAAGTGAACGTCGGGTACTTGTCCTTGTAGCGCTGGTCGATGATCAGCCAATATGGCAGGTTCGGATACGTGTGGGTGCCGGCGTCGAATGCGACCACCGCCTTGCCCATTGCGTTGTAGTTGGCCGCCTCGTTGATGAAGCGCTTGCCGGCACGGTTGACGAGAATGGCGCCCGGCCGTGCGCGCTCGTCCGACCCCAGCAGATAATTGGGTTTCGCCGCGCGATGCTGTGGCTTCATTTCCAGCACGCTCTGCTGCCAGAAGGCGTTCTGCATGTTGCCGAGCTGCGCGCCGGCCTCGATCGCCATCAACAGGCCGTCCCCTTCATTTTCGGGCACGCTGACCGGACCCGTCATCGGCCCTCGCAGGAAGGCCTTGACCAGCGTTTCGTTCCATTCGAAGCCGCCGGTGGCGATCACCACGCCGCGTCGGGCACGAACGGAAAAGTCCTTGCCGTTCGCGTCCTCGGCGATCACGCCGATCACGCGCCCTCCGTCTCCGGCACCATCCTTCACCAGCTTGCGCGCACGCTTTTCGAATTCGACCGGGATTCCACGATCGATCACCGCCTTGAACAGCGATCCGGCCAGCGCCTGGCCCAGCCCGCGATAATCGCCGCGCTCACGCTCGGCCAGCGTGGCTTCGTCCAGCGTGCCGCGCGTCGCTTCGATCAGGCTGCCACGCAGCGGATAGGCCATCTTGCTGGGGTTCACGCGGGAAGACCATTTGCCCAGCGTTTCGAACGGGAACGCCTCGTTATCAAGGCTGCGTCCGCCATCGGGCTTGGCCCCCGGCGAATACGACTGGTAATCGGGAAAATCGGCAAATGCGCGCAGGCGCACCGGCGTCTTGTCTGCCAGATAGCGGACCATTTCGGGGCCTGCCTGCATGAACGCCCACAGCGTGTCGGGATCGAGCGCACCCGGTGCCAGCGAATCGAGATAGGACACGACGTCCTCGTCGGAATCCTCGATACCTTCTTCTTCGACCTGGTGGTGGTTGCCCGGAATCCACAGCATCCCGCCGGACATTGCAGTGGTGCCCCCGACCATCCCGGTCTTTTCGAGGATCACTACGTCCCTCGCGCCGAAATCCTTCGCTGCGATCGCCGCCGTCATGGCCGCCCCGCCGGAGCCCAGCACGACGACATCAGCTTCCATGTCCCACTTCATGTCTTCAGTCATCAAGCAACTCCCACAAGGCCCGGTTCTCGCGGATCGTCCGGCCTTCGCCGCACGCCCACGCCCGGGTCACTGAGGGCACAGTAGTTTTGATGGGCGAGACGCGGCCACTCCCACATGTCTTAGGCTGCGCATAATGTGGGGGGCGTCCCTTCGCGTCAGACCGCCGAACTGAACTGGTGCGGCTGTTCGCGATAGGCGTCGAATACCGCTGCGATGCTGCGGGCATATGGCTCGCTGCCGGGCTGCAGCATCAGCCGGTCGCCGTCGATCCGGGCCAGACCGCGAGTGGCGAATGGCTCGATGCGCTCCCGCGCCAGACCGGCCAGCGTCGGCGGGATGCGGGCCGCGCCACGACACAGCACGTCCTCGATCACGGCACCGCGCAACCGGTCGTCGGCGGTGCGCTCCACGCCCTTGCGACCCGGCAGGCGATCATCCTTCACCAGCATGCGATAACGGCCGGCGTTTTTCTCATTCTGAACGAACAGATCGGGAAATTCGCTGATCGATGATGCGCCCAGGCCGATCAGCACCGGGGCCTCATCATCGGTAAAACCCTGAAAATTGCGGCGCAGCGATCCAGAACGGGCGGCGCGTGCCAGATCGTCCGTCGGCAGGGCGAAGTGGTCGAAGCCGACCGCCTGATATCCTGCCGCCACCAACCGCGCGTTGCCTTCCGCCGCCATGCGGAACCGCTCGCGCTGGCCGGGCAAGGCGCTGGCGTCGATCCGCTGCTGGCGCGGGATCATGTGCGGCACGTGGGCATAGCCGAACAGGGCGATGCGTTCCGGCCCCATTGCGACGGAGCGGTCCAAGGTTTCGGCCAGCACGGCATCGTCCTGAAACGGCAAGCCGTACATCAGATCGAAATTGATCGAGGAAACTCCCGCCTTGCGCAGGCCATCCACCGCCCGCTCGATCAGATCGGTCGGCTGCACCCGGCCGATGGCGGCCTGCACCTTCGGGTCCAGCGTCTGCACGCCAAGGCTGGCCTTGATCACGCCGATGCCGCGAAGGGCGACCATCCAATCGGGCGTGAGGCTGCGCGGATCGAGTTCGATCGACAGCACCGGTTGCTGCATGCGGAAGGCCAGCGTCATCGCATCGACCAGCCGCACGAAATCCGTGGGCGCGATGGCATTGGGGCTGCCTCCGCCGAACGCGATGCGCGAAACGCGCACCGAAGGATGAAGCTCACCCGCGACAAGGTCGATCTCGCGGTGCAGCGCCTCCAGATATCCTTCCAGCCGCGCACGCTTGTTTGCCGCGCCGGTGTTGCACCCGCAATACCAGCAGATCTCGTGGCAATAGGGGATGTGGAGGTAAAGCGAGACTGTGCCGCGCAAGCTGCGCAAGGCGGCGCGCTGGCGATCCTCGAAGCTTTCCTCCACGAATTCAGCGGCGGTGGGGTAGCTGGTATAGCGCGGAACCGGGCGGGCCAGCAGATCGGGGTGGTAGCTCCAGCTGGCAAAATGCTCAGGCGGCATCGGGTGCATCCTCGTCACAGGGTTCTTCGTCCCCGCAACAGCTATCGGCGCCTGCGCGCTTCCGCATTGAGATATGGCAAATTTTGCAACACGCGCTGCCGCCCGGCCCATCGTTTTTTGCAGGGATGCGCAACGGCAGCGGATGGCCGCCTGCCTGACCGCAGATCGGCACCACAACGAACGAGGCCGCCGCCGGAGCTGGCAAGGCAATTTGCAAGGCCGCCAGCGGCGCCAGCATCCGCATCAATATGCTCACGGCAGATCATCCTCGTCGATCAGGATGCGCGATGCCGCGCCGTCGAGATCGGTGAACTGGCCGTGGCGCAGCGCCCAGAAGAACGAAGCGAGGCCCAACAGGCCCAACCCCAGCGCGATGGGGATCAGGATCGCGATGCTGGTCATGCGTCAATTCCTTTACCGGTCGCGCGCACCAGCCGCAGAGAATTGGCGACGACCACCAGCGAACTGGTCGACATCGCGATGGCGGCCACAAGCGGCGTGACCAGGCCCGCGATCGCCAGCGGCACCGCCAACAGGTTATACCCGATGGCGAGCACGAAGTTCTGGCGCACCACGCGCATCGTCGCTCGCGCCGTGCGCACCGCACGCGGCAGGGCGAGCAGCGATTCACCGGTGAACACCAGGTCTGCCGCCTGCCGTCCCACGTCGCTGGCGCTGCCGGGCGCGATGGAAGCATCGGCGGATGCCAGCGCCGGCCCGTCGTTCAGCCCGTCGCCTACCATCAGCACCTTGCGGCCCGCCTGCTGCAACCGCGCGATGGCGGCCTGCTTGTCGGCGGGCGAGGCTGACGCCTGCCCGGTCATTCCGGTGGCGCGCGCGGCGATGGCCACGGCGGCAGGATTGTCGCCCGAAAGGATCGAGCATTCGACGCCCATCGCCTGCAATTGCTTCAGCGCCCCGCTGGCATCGGGGCGGATGCGGTCGGCGAAAGCGATCACGCGCACAGGACGGTCGCCCACTGCCAGCGCGGTCGCCACGCCTTCCGACGTTGGCGGGCGGCCCAGCGAAACGGCCACGCCGTTCCACGTCGCCGCCACGCCGCGTCCCGGCTGCTCCGCCACATCGTTCAGCACCGCCGCCTTCACCCCGCGCGCGGCCAGCGCCTGCGCCAGTCCCAGCGACAGCGGGTGCCGGCTGTGGCTTGCCAGCGCGAGAGCGACCGATGCTTCATCCGCCGACAGTGCTGCCAGCGCCGCTTCGTCCGCCACCGGGCGGCCCAGCGTGAGGCTGCCGGTCTTGTCGATCAGCGCGCGGTTGACCTCGGCAAGCCGTTCCAGCGCCGAACCGTCCTTCACCAGAATGCCGCGCTTCATCAGTGCGCCCGCCGCGACGACTTGCGCCACGGGAACGGCCAGCCCCAGCGCGCAGGGACACGTGATGATCAGCACCGCGATGGCGATCACCAGCGAATGATAAACCCCCGCCCCAGCCAGCATCCAACCGGCAAAGCTCAACGCCGCCAGCGTGTGCACGGCGGGGGCATAGAGCCGCGAGGCGCGGTCGGCGATCCGCACATAGGCGGACCGGCCTTGCCCCGCCGTTTCCATCAGCCGCGCAATTTCGGAGAGCGTGGTGTCCGCACCCGTGGCGGTAACGCGCACGTCCACCGGAGCATCGACGTTGAGCGTGCCCGCCAGCGCAGTCGCGCCCGCCACTGCTGCCACCGGCGCGCTTTCGCCCGTCAGCAGCGACAGGTCGAACCGCGTCGCCCCGCGCACGACTTCGCCGTCTGCCGCCAGCCGCTCGCCCGCCGCCACACGCATCTTCATGCCCGGCGCGAGTGCTGCCGCATCGACCCAGCGCGTCTCGCCATCCTCGGCAACCACCATTGCGCCTGCTGCCGCCTGCCGCAGCAGCGCATCGACCCCGGCGCGTGCGCGGTCGCGCATCATCGCATCCAGCGCACGGCCCGCCAGCAGGAACAGCAGCAACATCAGCGTGCCATCGAACCACGCCTCGACCCCGCCAGTGATCGTCTCATACAGCGACAGCCC
>DAICYJ010000166.1 GCA_027311705.1 Novosphingobium sp.
ATCAGCGGCTCGTCATCCAGAACGAGCACCCGATAGGGGGTGAGGCAGTTCATGCTGCTTTTTCGCGCAACGGCAGCCGCAACTGTGCCCGCAAGCCATCCCGATGCCATTCTCGCACGATATTCCCCCTGGCCAGTCCCAGCATTCTGTCAACAATGCCCGGCATTGCAGAAGTATCCGAAGTTTCTGCAGTTTCGACAGGCGGCCCACCTTTTTCCACCCAATCGATGACGATGCTCGGCGATCCTGGAGCGCCGTTACGCTGCCATGTGATGATCACCTTGCCATCGGGCTCGCTGAGAGCGCCATGCTTGACCGCATTGGTCGCGAGTTCATGCAGCGACAGGCCGAGCACCGATACGGCGGAAAAATCGCTGCGTAATCCATTGCCGCGAAATTCGATGCGGCGACCTTCGGGGTCGTAGGGGCCAAGCACCGACCGGATGGCCTGGCCCACTTCGATTGCGCCGCTCGATGCCTCATCCAGCGTGGTTTCATAGGCGCGCCCCAGCGCCTGGATGCGGTCGTTGATCTCGCGCGCTTCGCTTTCGATGCCGCGTGCCCGGCCGGTGAAATTGACGATCCCGCCGATCACCGCAAACATGTTCTTCATCCGGTGCGACAGTTCGCGAGCCAGTTCGCGGGCATGGCGCTCGTCCGCCCGGGCGGCGCGCACATCCGAAACGTCCCATTGGCTGCCAAAGAAATACAGCAGATTTCCCGCTGAATCGTAGATCGGGCCAAGGTGCAGCGCGTTCCAGAACGGAGTGCCATCCTTGCGATAATTGAGGATTTCCACGACAACCACGTCTTCGTTGCGGATGGCTTCGCGAATGCGCGCCACGGCTTCGGGATCGGTGCCCGGGCCCTGCAAAAATCGACAATTGTGGCCGATGATATCGTCTTCCAGATAGCCGGTGAGCGATCGGAACGCGCGGTTGACGAAGATGATCGGGCTGTTGGGCCGGTTCGGATCGCACAGGCAGATGGCCATACGGGTCTGCGCCATGGCCTGTTCGAACAGCACGCCGGTTGCTCCTGCAAAGGCATCGTCAGGATGCTTGGCGCGGAAACGTTCGGGGCTGTCGTTATATGCCCGGTGCGCCTGGTCGGGCACATGATCTTGGCCGTGTTCTGACAACTGACGATATTCCCGAAATTTCCGTGTGAATTGAACCTCTCGACAAAAATGCCCCTGCCCTGACAGGGGTTCCCATTCGACCGAACTTTTTGAGACTGCTTTGGCGCGCTAATCGAAGCCGGACGATAAAAACCGCTCGGCACAGCCGGCCAGCATGGCGGCCCCCAGCGGCAACACGCTTTCGTCGATCACCATTCGTGTGGAATGAATGCCGCAGCATGTGCGCCAGTCCGCGCCTTCGTCCGCCGCACCCAGAAAGAACATTGCGCCGGGAGCCTTTTCCAGCACGTAGGAGAAGTCTTCGGCACCCATGATGGGATGCGCCAGCCGCTGGAACGTACCCGCGCCGCCGATGGCATCGGCCACACGCTCGCCCAGATCGACCGCGCGGGGATCGCAGACGGTGACGGGAAAGCCGGGTATGATGCGCAGGTCGGCGGTCATATCGTGGGCGGCCGCGACATGCTTGGCCAGCGTGGCCAGCGCATCATGCAGCCGCGAGCGACTTGCGGGCGATAGGGTGCGCAAGGTGCCGCGCATCGTCGCGCGATCGGCGATAACATTGTGCGCGGTTCCGGCATCGATCCGCGCGACGGTGGCGACCACCGGGTCCGCGACGGAAAACTTGCGGGTGATCATTGCCTGAATCGCGGTAACGATCTCGCACGCCACCGGCACCGGATCGAGCGTTTCGTGCGGCATCGAGGCATGGCCGCCGCGCCCCTGCACCACGATTTCGAACTGGTCGGCCGAGGCCATCAGCGGCCCGGCGCGGCCTGCTATCAGGCCGTGTGGACTGTTCGGCATCACGTGGAGCGCGAAGGCGGCATCGGGCAGCGGATCGATCAATCCGTCGTCGAGCATGAAGCGCGCGCCGTGGTGCCCTTCCTCGCCGGGCTGGAACATGAACAACACGTCGCCTGTGAGGTCACCCGCCCGCGCGCACAGCAGTTCCGCCGCGCCTGCCAGCATCGCGGTGTGGGTATCGTGACCGCAGGCGTGCATGGCTCCGGCGATGGTCGATGCGAAATCGAGGCCCGTGTCCTCGTCCATCGGCAAGGCGTCCATATCCCCGCGCAGAAGCACCGTACGCCCCGGTGCGCCGCCTTTTAGGGTCGCGACGAGGCCCGTGGTAGATGGCCCTTCACGCCATGTGAGGGGCAAGTGCGCCAGCGCGGCACGCACCTTGTCACGCGTGCGCGGGGTGTGCAGGCCAAGTTCGGGTTCGGCATGAATGGCACGTCGAAGTGCTATGATCGGCCCGGTCAGAGCGTGTGCGCGTTCGAGCAATTCGGCGTGCGGCATGAAAACTCCTGGGCGGGGGGCCGATCCGCCATAGTAGCGACCACGGCGCTGCCGCCAAGTGCCCCGATCTCAGCAACAACCTTGCGCGGGGAAGCTTCCCCCAGCACAAAGTCGTCACCCTGCCAGAGCAAGGTTGCGCGAGATGGCGGCGGAAGGCACAACGCCCCCCACATGCCTGTCCACTCCTCAAATTTCATTCAACCCTTGCGCAGCGCATCCGCACGCTATGCCTGCGCCATCGGCTTGTTCGGCCTGGCGTTCGGCATCCGCTGGGTTGCCGACCATATGTTTCCGCCGGGATTTCCGTTCCTCACGTTCTTCCCGGCGGTGATTGCAGCTACGTTCCTTGGCGGGCGCGGGCCGGGGTTTTTGTGCGGCCTGCTGAGCGGGCTGGCCGCCTGGTACTTCTTCATACCGCCGGTTGGAACGTTCGCCATCAATGGGCAGGTGGCCGTCGCCCTGCTGTTCTACACATTCGTGGTTGTGGTCGATGTGCTGCTGATCGACGGGCTGACCCAGCGGCAGCGCAAGCTGGTGGAAAGCCAGGCACGTCTCCAACAGATGGCCGAGCACCAGACGCTGCTGTTCAAGGAACTGCAGCACCGGGTGGCCAATAATCTTGCGTCAATCGCATCAATGCTGCGGCTGCAGCGCCGCCGGATCGAGCGCGATCCCCTGTCCGCGCTCGACGTGATCGACCGGGCGGACGAACGCATCGAACTGATGGGGCGAGTGCACCGCCAGCTTTACGATCCCGCATCGCTCGAATTGCCCGTGGCCGAACAGATCGCGCGAGCCGTGGAGCAGGCGCGGCTCGTCGGTGCCGCCACCCATGTGCCGGTTTCGGTCGACGTGGCCGATGTGCGGCTGGAGATCAGCCGGTTGATGACGCTGGTGCTATTGATCACCGAACTGCTGACCAACAGCTTCAAACATGCCTTTGCCGATCAATCCGCCCCGGCAGTGCACGTCTCGCTGGAACGACGCGACGGCGGCATGTTGCGGCTGATCGTGACCGACAATGGCAAGGGCAGCGATCCCGCACAATCCGATGCCGCGCCGTCACGCGGGCTGGGTACCACAATTATCCGCGGCTTCGTGGCGCAATTGGGCGGCACGATGGATGTGGACGGCAAAAACGGCATGACGACCGTGGTGGATTTCCCCGAAGCCTGAGGTTGCCGCCAGATGTCGAGGCAGGTCAGCCTGTCGGTTCGATCCGGCCGGGCTCGTTGGCCACGATGCCCAGCACCACCGCCCAGGCATCGACATTCTGTGCCAGCGCGACCGGGTCCACCTTGTCCAGCGTATCGTCCGGCGTGTGGTGCAGGTCGAAATAGCGGGTGCCGTCCTGGTTCAGGTCGATCACTGCCAGCTTCTGCTTTTCGATGATGAAGCCCACGTCGGTGCCGCCATCGGCTTCGCCAGCCCCGAATACGATGCCCAAAGGATTGAGCGCGGCGACGATCCTGTCGCCCAGCGCCTTGTTGGCAGGGGCAAGCTTGCTTTGCACGCGCCACACGCGGTCGGCACCAAAATCGCTTTCCATTGCCAGCGCGTGGGGCTCCCCGCCGTGCGCCTTGGCATAGGCTTCGCCGCCGAACCCGCCCACTTCCTCGCTACCGGCCCACAGCACGCGGATGGTGCGCAACGTCTGGTCGCCTTGCTGGGCGCGCAGGGCAGCGGCGGTTATGATGGCGCAGCCGGCAGCATCGTCGATGGCCCCGGTGCCCAGATCCCAGCTATCGAGATGGCAACCCACAAGGATCGGCGGCAGCGACGGGTCGCGGCCCGGCAGTTCACCGATCACGTTGCCCGATGGCAGGTTGTCGGTCGTCCGCCCGGTCAGCGTCAGCGCGATGCGGATGGGTTTGCCAAGGCTTACCAGCCGCGCGATCTGCTGCGCATCCGGCAGCGAAACCGCGCCTGCGGGAATGGGCGCAACACCCTTGGCCCACGTGGTGACGCCGGTGTGCGGGTTGCGATGGCTGTCAGTACCCGCAGAACGGATGATTGCGCCGATCGCGCCCTTGCTGGCCGCGATCGACGGGCCTTGCCGACGCACGTTGCCATAAGGGCCATAACCCGCACCATCCTGCGCCGCGCGCATGGCGTGATCGACAAAGGCGATCTTGCCGGCAAGCGATCCGGCGGGCGCGGCCTTCAGGGCATCGAGCGAAGCAAAATAGACGAGTTCGCCCTCGATCCCCTTGGCGGGCGTGGTGCCGCTATAGCCCAGCGCAGTGACGGCCAGCGATTGCGGTGCAGGCGAGACGATCCGCGCCGTATCGGTGCCACGCACATAGCCGCGCATGATGAATGGTTCGACCGCCACGTTGCGAAAGCCAAGCGTCTTCAGTTTTTCAGCGCCCCACGCCCGCGCCCGCTCCTCTGCCTCGCTGCCGGCAAGGCGCTGGCCCACTTCGGTGGTCAGGCCAGACACGATGTCCCACGCAACATCCTGAGCGGATACAGCTTCGGGGGCGGCGATGGCCACCCCCGGAACGAGTGCGGCCAAAAGGGCCGCCGAACACAGAATTGATTTCATATGTTCCTATCTGGACAAGCCGCACAGATGCGACAAGCACAAAGTTTCAGAACTTCACGCCCACTTCCACGCCATAGATGCGCGGTTCGTTGACCATGGCGGTCAGATTGTTGAAGTCGATGCCGCTAACCGCCGAAGCGTTGTCGGTGATGTTGCGGATATAGCCAGCCACATCGAACCGATCGGTACGATAGCCAGCGCGCAACCCGCCTTCGAGCATGTTGTCGTCGCTGAATTCCACCGACTTGTAGAGGAAGAACTGGATCTTCGAACGATAGGTCCAGTCGGTGAAGGCATAAAGCTCGCCGCCCGCCACCGGCACGCCGTAACCGGCGGTCCAGTTGGCCGACCAGCGTGGGCTTTGCGGAAGCTGGTTGCCGTCGATCGAGAACACGCCTGGGCTGCCCGGCCGCGGAGCATTTTCGACGGTGCACGGCCCGCCGCAACCCGCGACGAACAGGCCCGGGTCCTTGATCTCGTTGTGGTTGTATGAAACGCCGGCGGTCAGGGTCATGCGGCTCACCGGGCGCAGTTCCAGCTCGGCCTCGAAGCCATAGCCTTCGACCTTCTTGGCGTTGAGCAGCGTGGTGAAGTTCGAACCGCCGCCAACGGCGGTCAGCTGCAGGTTCTTGGCATCGAAGTAGAAGCCGGTCAGGTTGAAGCGCGCCTTGCCGTCCAGCAGTTCGGACTTGAGGCCCGCCTCATAGCTCATCACAGTCTCTTCCTTGGCGGTCGAAAGCGTGCGGCCGAACACCAGACGCCCTTGGATCGACGGCGCGCGATAGCCACGCGCGACGCGGGCGAACACGTTCATTTCAGGCGTGATCGGATAGACCGCTGATGCGTCCCACGTCACCACGTCGCCCTGCACGGTGGCCTTCTGATCGGGCACCGGGCCGCCGAAGCCGAGGAAACCGGGGCGCGTATCGACCGGGCGCGACGCGACCATGCGGCGGTGATCGTGGTTGTAACGCACGCCGCCCTGCACCTTCGCCCCGTTGTCGAACGCGTAGAACAGCGAGCCGAATACGCCGAGCGCGTCACTTACCTGGCGCTGCAGGCCGATGGCATCGGGCGCGGTATCCTGCGGGTTGGCGAAATCGAGGCTGTCGATATTCAGCTTCTCGTTGAAATAGAACGCCCCGAACGTGTAGCCGACACCGGTCTTGGCCGTTGAAGCAAAGCGCAGTTCCTGCGTAAACTGGTCAAGGCTGGGCACATTGTCCTGCGATTGCGCCGAGAACGGGATGAAGCCTGGCCCCATGGGCGGGTTGAACTGGTTGCCGAAGCCGCCGTCGATATCGCCGCGACTCTGCACCTCGCCGCTCCAATAGCTGGTGACCGAGGTGATGGTCATCGGGCCGGCATCGAATTCGACGTTCAGCGTGCCGTTGTAGGTCTTCAACTTCTGGAAGTTGATACCGTCGGTGCGCACCTTGTCGCGTTCGAATTCGGTGCCTGCGCCGCCGAGGCCGACCAGCTGGTTGCTGCCCTTGGCAAAAGCGTTGGCGCGGAACACGCGGGCGGTGCCATCAAGATCGCGGTACTGGCCGACCAAGCGGATCGTCAGGTCTTCGGTGGGCTTCAGCTGAACCTGCAGGCGGGCGGCAATGTCGTCGAAGCCCTCCAGCTCCTTCTTGCCGGTGGCGACGTTGGTCACCCAGTTGTCGCGGTGCTGGTAGAGGCCGGACGCGCGGACGGCGATCTTGTCGCTGATCTCGCCGCCGATGCCGGCTTCTGCATTGACCGTGTTATACCGGCCCCAGCTGACCCGGCCATAATTGTTGTGCGCGTCGGGACGCACGGTATCGAACTTGACGATGCCCGCAGGCGTATTGCGGCCGAACAGCGTGCCCTGCGGTCCGCGCAGCACTTCCACGCTTTGCAGATCGAAGATCGGAAAACCCTTCAGGATCGGGTTTTCCAGCACCACGTCATCATAGACGAGGCTGACCGGCTGTGAGGCATTGAGATCGAAATCGGTGTTGCCCAGTCCGCGGATGTAGAAGCGCGGAAACGTGCGGCCGAACGAGCTTTCGATGTTCAGGCTGGGCACCTTGCCGGCCAGCGCACGGATATCTGCGCCGGCACCGCTAGCAGCGGCCAGCGTCTCGCCGCTGAGCGTGGCGACCGAAATCGGCACGTCCTTCTGGTTTTCCACTCGGCGCTGCGCGGTGACAGTGATCATTTCGAGCGCATCGCCGGCATCGGCCTGCTGTGCGGCGTCCTGTGCCAGAGCAGGCGCGGCATAAAGCGTCAGCGCTGCGGCAGATGCCAGCAGGATATGGATGGACTTTGACATTGCGGTTTCCCCTCAGGCGGCCTTGCCCGTCGGGCCGGCGGCGTAAAACTGGACGGGTCTGGATAGCTCCCCCCGGAACGCGGTGAACCCTTGCTGCACCGCAGCGCGGGGTCAACCGCCTCGTTGGGCAGACGAGCAAGCAGTGCAGTTACTGTTGCAACCTTGTTACACCCGGCACCGCCCGCCTCACGGCC
This sequence comes from Novosphingobium sp., assembly GCA_027311705.1. Lineage (GTDB taxonomy): Bacteria > Pseudomonadota > Alphaproteobacteria > Sphingomonadales > Sphingomonadaceae > Novosphingobium. The sequence continues at coordinate 7,491 of DAICYJ010000166.1, forward strand.
GGCCTGCCGCCCACCCGCTTGCCCAGCAACGCCTGCGCCTGTAGAGCGCGCCCAAACCTCTCGTAAAAGCCATTCCCCGAAGGATATCCGATGGCCGCCCAGTACGCCTACGTCATGAAGAGCATGACGAAGACCTTCCCCGGTGCTCCCAAGCCGGTGCTGAAGGATATCAGCCTGCAATTCTATCAGGGTTCAAAGATCGGCATCGTCGGGCCCAACGGCGCCGGCAAGTCGACGCTGATCAAGATCATGGCCGGTATCGACAAGGATTTTACGGGCGAGGCCTGGCCGGGCGATAACATCACCGTCGGCTATCTGGAACAGGAACCGGAACTCGACGCGACCAAAACCGTGCTCGAAAACGTCAAGGACGGTGCGCGCGGGATCGCGGACATGGTCGACCGCTTCAACCAGATCGGCATCGAGATGGGCGAGGAGGACGCCGATTTCGACGCGCTGGGCGCGGAAATGAGCGAGCTGCAGGACAAGATCGACGCTGTCGACGGCTGGACGCTCGACAACCAGCTAGAAGTGGCGATGGAAGCGCTGCGTTGCCCGTCGGGCGACATGGGCGTGCAAAGCCTTTCGGGCGGTGAAAAGCGCCGCGTGGCGCTGACCCGGCTGCTGATCCAGAAGCCTTCGATCCTGCTGCTCGACGAACCGACCAACCACCTTGATGCTGAAAGCGTCCAGTGGCTTGAAAACCATCTGAAGGAATATGCCGGCGCGGTGCTGATGATCACCCACGACCGCTATTTCCTTGATAACGTGGTGGGCTGGATCCTCGAACTCGATCGGGGGTCCTACTATCCCTATGAAGGCAACTACTCCACCTACCTGGAGAAGAAGGCCAAGCGGATGGACCAGGAAAGCCGCGAGGAAAGCGGCAAGCAGAAGGCCCTGCAGCGCGAACTCGAGTGGATCCGCCAGACCCCCGCCGCACGCCAGACGAAGAGCAAGGCCCGCGTCCGCAAGTTCGAGGAACCGCAGAACGCACAGGACAATCGCCCGATCGGCAAGGCCCAGATCGTCATCCAGGTGCCCGAGCGGCTGGGCGGTAAGGTGATCGAGGCCAAGGGCCTGACCAAGTCGTACGGCGACAAGCTGCTGTTCGAGGACCTGTCGTTCATGCTGCCGCCGGGCGGCATCGTGGGGATCATCGGACCAAACGGCGCGGGCAAGTCCACGCTGTTCAAGATCATCACCGGCAAGGAACAGCCCGACAGCGGCACCATCGAAATCGGCTCGACCGTTCACCTGGGCTATGTCGACCAGAGCCGCGACCACCTCGATCCCAAGAACAACGTCTGGCAGGAAATCTCCGATGGGCTCGATTACATGACCGTCAACAAGCAGGAGACATCCACCCGGGCCTATGTCGGCGCGTTCAATTTCAAGGGCGCGGATCAGCAGAAGAACGTCGGCAAGCTTTCGGGCGGTGAACGCAACCGCGTGCACATGGCCAAGATGCTGAAGCTGGGCGGCAACGTGCTGCTGCTCGACGAACCGACCAACGACCTCGACGTGGAAACGCTGGCCGCGCTGGAAGACGCGATCGAAAACTTCGCCGGGTGCGCCGTGGTGATCTCGCACGATCGCTTCTTCCTCGATCGTCTCGCTACCCACATCCTGGCCTTCGAAGGCAACAGCCACGTCGAATGGTTCGAAGGCAACTTCGCCGCCTATGAAGAAGACAAGCGCCGCCGTCTGGGCGATGCGGCCGACCGCCCGACAAGGCTGGCGTACAAGAAACTGACGCGCTGACGCCGGTAAATTGTTCGATTTCAGGACGCTCCGGGACAGCTTCCCGGAGCGTTTTGCGTTGCAGTCGGGCCGCGCGCGCCTATATCATTTCATTCAGAATTCGTCTTCCGAACCTGAACGAATAACCTCAAGTCGGTTCAGGACCCCGTCAGGGCTTCAGGCGTAGTTGGATCTCACACAGGGCGCGAATGGATCGCCGCCTCTTGAACCGGAGACATGGCCATGGCTGCCAAGTCAATCTTGAAGAACGGCGTCGTTGCGGCCCTCGCCGCGGCCATCGCGGCCACGGCCGTTCCCGCCTCGGCATCCGCCCAGGAAGACCGACGCGAAAACCGCGGCGGCTGGGGCAGCGGTGCCCAGCGGTCAGGCGCGCAAGCACAGCAGCGCTCGCCCGAGCGCCAACAGGCCCCGCAGCAGAGGGTGGAAGCGCCGCGTGCGCAGCCACAAGCTCAGGCTCAGCCTTCATGGCAGGGTCGCGGCAATGGCAGCGTCCAGCAGGGAACGCCCAGGCGCGACGGCAACTGGACCGGCAACCAGGGCCGCCCCAACCCCGGCAACGGCGCGGTGGTCGCCCGCCCAGACCGCAACGGTACGCCTTCGTGGCAAAACAACGATCGGAACCGGGACCAGAACCGCGAGCGAAATCGCAACGGCGGTTGGAATACCGACCGTAACGGCCAAGGCACTCCGAGCTGGCGGAACAACGACCGGGATCGCAATGGCGACTGGAACCGCAACCGCGACTGGAATCGCGATCGGAACAACAACTGGAACCGCGACCGCAACGGCGGCTGGAACCGCAACGACAATCGCGGTTGGGGCCAGGGCAATAGCAATTATCGCCGGTGGAATAACGACTGGCGCCGCGACAACCGCTACAACTGGTCCAGCTGGCGCAACCAGCACCGCGATCACTATCGCGGCGGTTACTACTCAGCCCCCTATCGCGGCTACAACTACAGTCGCCTGAGCATCGGGATCTTCCTGGGTTCGCCGTTCTATCAGGAACGGTACTGGATTTCGGACCCGGGGTCTTATCGTCTGCCGGATGCCTATGGCCCCTATCGCTGGGTTCGGTATTACGACGATGTACTGCTGATCGATACCTACAGCGGCGAAGTGGTGGACGTGATCTACGACTTCTTCTGGTAAGCTTTGCTTCCAAACGAGAATGCCCCCGTCGATCTGACGGGGGCATTCTCGCATCCAATATCCCTAAAGCGAACCGATGGAGGCCAGCAAGCGCAAGATGAGCGCATGCCCTTCGGTTGTCAGGCGCACGTAACGGCGGCGTGCATCGCCTTTGTCGTTGGCGCGATAGACAAGACCTTCGCGCTCCAGCCGGGCAATCCAGCGCAGAATCGTCGTCGAAGGAACGCCTGCCTCAATGCAGACGCTCGAAACCTGCAGTTCAGCCCTACTCTTTTGTGCAATGTACAGATCCAGCAGGATGTCCCAAGCTGGCTCACCGAACAATCCCTTGATCTTCGTGGCCGAATCACGACGGCGACGAAGCGCGTAGATCGCTTTCGCCAGGCGAAAAGCCTCTGCTTCAGAATCCACTTGCGCTTCCAAGAGATGCGACCTCCCTGACGAGTACCAGAGTGACCGCAGGTTCCGGCAAAGTCGTACAATGTCGGACTGGTCATAAACGCCAGTCCTTGGGCTTGTACAACCCGGCAACTAAGTAGAACCTTCAATCGACCCAAATTGGAGTTAAATTTACCAAATCCCCTTACTCGCTGTACACGTCATTTGGGGCGGATTATCAACGCTTTCAGTCCGGAACGGATCAAAACAAACGATTGGGCCTTAGCGGTGGATAACAGGCGGACTAGCCTTGTTTGGCGCGATACTTGATCCCTGTTGAGGTAACTTTCGCCCTCTTGCCGCCGATGGCCGGTTCGTCCATGACTCTGTCGACCATGCCATTCAAACGCCGTACTGCGTCTCGCGATCCCGACACACTCGCGCTCAAGCGCCTGGGCGAAGCTGTTCGCCAGCGGCTAGATGCCGATCCCGCTGCTTATCGCCTACCTGTGGAAGGATTGGAGATCTTTGGCGTGGCCGACTTTTTCACACCACCCGAATGTGTCCGGCTGATGGAAATCGTCGATGTCGTCGCGCGTCCCTCCTCTACGTACGAAGGCAGTGCAGACGGCGCGCGCACGAGCTTTTCAGGCGACGTCGACCCGACAAACCCATTCATTCGCATGCTGCAGCGCCGCATCGACGACCTGCTGGGGATCGATCCCATCCAAGGTGAAACGATCCAAGGCCAGCGTTATTCCGCCGGGCAGGAATTTCGTGTGCACTTCGATCATTTCCATCCCTCGCAGTCGTTCTGGGATATGGAACAACAGCGTGGCGGCCAGCGCAGCTGGACGGCGATGGGATATCTCAACACCGTGGAAGAAGGTGGATCAACCGATTTTCCCAGCGTGGAACTGTCGATTCCTCCACAGGCGGGCGCGCTGCTGATCTGGAACAACATGACGCCGGAGGGCACACCCAATCCAAAAAGCCTGCATGCCGGGCGGGCGGTCATTCGGGGCACCAAATATGTGCTGACGAAGTGGTATCGGGTTCGCCCGTGGGGTTGAGGCGCGGGTCGGTCCTCGCGGCCATCCTTCTGGCGATAGTGGTGACGCCTGCCCTATCGGGTTGTGCCACCACCGGAAGGCACGTGTCGGCCTCGCCCGCTCGCAATGCCATCGCGGTCGCCGTTGCGCCGCCGCAACCAGAACCGGCCAGCGACCCCGCAGCCGATCTCGACCGGCTGTTTCACGACAATACGCGGGCGGAACAGGCGCTGGATCCGCTCGGCGCGCTGGAACGCGGCGAAAGACTTGACCCCGCACAATTCCGCCTGCTGTTCACGCCCGAACTCGTGCGCCGCCAACGCGAGGTCAACCGCGCCACGCTGGCACGGCTCGATGCCATCGATCGCGCGGCGCTCGATGAATCGCACCGCATTTCCTACGATGTATTCCGCGCCACAATGCAGGAAGAACGCGACGAGTTTTCGCCGGAAATCCAGGCGCTGGTCGCGGTCCGGCCCTTCAATCACTTCGGCGGGTTCCACGTCGAATACCCCGAATATGCCGCAGCATCGCCGCCCGGCGCGCTTCAAACCGCCGCCGATTTCGAAGCGCGCGTCGCGCTCGACCAGACGCTGCCGGACGTATTCCAACAAGTGATTGCGCGCTTTCGCGAGGGTATGGCCACCGGGGTGGTCGAACCCCGGCAAACGGTGCGCAACATGATCGCCCAGATCGATGCGATACTGGCGCAGCCGGTAGAAACGTCGCCATTCATGGCCCCCGTCCGCCAGATCCCGCGCGACATGCCGGCTGGTGAACGGCGACGGCTGACTGCGGAATTTCGCGATGCGGCAACCGGATCAGTCTATCCCGCCTATCGCCGCCTGCGCACTTTCCTCGCCTCTGAATACCTGCCAGCAGCGCGTGAGAACGTGGGCCTGTCCGCCATGAAGGGGGGCGCGCGGCTCTATCGCCTGCTGGTGCGCGAACACACCTCGGTCGATCTGGACCCGGCAAAAGTCCATGCCCTGGGCATCAGCGAAGTGGCCCGCATCCAGCGCGAGATGGAGCAGGTGAAGCTGGAACTGGGATTCACCGGCAGCCTGCGCGCGTTCTTCGATCACATCCGTGTCGATCCACGGTATCACCCGCGCACGCAGGAGGCGCTGGCCGCCGGTTTTCGCGCGGTCGGCGCAAAGGTGGCTGCGCTCGCCCCGCGCTATTTCCTGCATTTGCCGCGAACGCCGCTGCTGATCGAGCCCTATCCCGCCTATCGTGCCCAATTCGAGGCGGGCGGCGGATACGGCCAGGGTTTGCCCGACGGCAGCCGACCCGGCGTGTTCTTCTACAACAGCTACGACCTGCGCGCCCGGTTCCTTACCGGCGTGACGACCCTGTACCTCCATGAAGGCGCGCCGGGGCATCACTTCCAGATCAGTCTGGCGCAGGAGAACGCCTCGCTTCCCGATTTCCAGCGGTTCGGCGGCAATACCGCCTATGTCGAAGGCTGGGCGCTCTATGCCGAGACCCTCGGCTATGAAATGGGGCTGTACAAGGACCCGATGCAGCATTGGGGCACCCTGGACGACGAGATGCTGCGGGCGATGCGCCTGGTCGTGGATACCGGGCTGCACACGCAGGGTTGGGCCCGCAACCGGGCGATCGACTATATGCTCGCCAATTCAGGCATGGGGCGCAGCGATGCCGCCGCCGAGGTGGACCGCTATATCGCCACGCCGGGACAGGCGCTGGCCTACAAGATCGGTGCGCTGTCGATCCAGCGGCTTCGGCGCAAGGCGGAGGCCGCGCTTGGCCCCCGCTTCGACATCCGCGCCTTTCACGATCAGGTGCTGGGCAGCGGTGCGCTGCCCCTGCCCGTGCTGGAAGCCAAGGTCGACCGCTGGATCGCGGCCAGCGCTACGCCGTAACCGGGCTGGATTGCGGCACGCCGCCGACTTCGCTGACCACCACCTCAGTATTCGCCGCGACGTCTTCCACCTGCCCTGAAAGCTGGCCCATCTTGTTGAACAGCTTGTCGAATTTGCGGTGCAGCCGCACAATTTCAAGCTGGGTGCGCAAGTTCACTTCATAATCGTGCTGCGCGGTGATGCGGTCCTTCTTGGACTGACGGTTCTGGCTCATCATGATGACGGGAGCCTGCAGCGCGGCCAGCGTCGACAGCATCAGGTTGAGGAAGATGTAGGGATATTCATCCCACATTATCCCCAGCCCGGCGGCCCATTTGCTGTTGATCAGCATCCAGCCCGCCAGCACCAGCCCGAAAACGATGATGAAGCCCCAGCTCCCGCCCACCGCCGCGACCCGGTCGGCCAGCCGGTCACCTAGGGTCATCGTGACCGCTGCGACCTCGTCGGCGTCGCAATCCTCGATCTCTCCCGAGGCGACGCGCTGAAGGACGCGCTGTTCTTCCGCGCCCAGTTCTTCGTATTTGCGGCCGAGCAGATCCTGCGCGAGCGATTCAGGTGTCGGGTTTTTCGTCGCCATCGAGAGCTTCCGCGATCAGGCGCCGGGTGTTTGCCACGCCATAAAGTGCGATGAAGCTGCCCATGCGCGGTCCCTGGCTTGATCCCAGCAGGGTTTCGTACAGCGCCTTGAACCAGTCACGCAGCGATTCGATCCCGAAATGCGGGTCCTTGCCGATTTCGTAGACGATGTTTTGCAGGACTTCCGCGCCCACGTCCTCGCTTGTGCCTGCCAGTTCCTCGTCCAGTGCGGTCAGCGCCGCCGCTTCGTTCGGTTCCGGCTTGCGGCGCTGGAGCGTGGGGGCGATGAAATCGCGGTTGTAGGCCAGCGCACGGGTGACCAGCGAATCCAGCGCCGGGTGCGCCGCCGCATCGGCATCCTGCACATAATTGCCGAGATAGGACCACACCTGCTCGCGGCTGGCATGGGTTCCCAGCACGCCGACGAGGTTGAGCAGCAGGCCATAAGTGACCGGCAGGGTATCGCCCGCCCCGCCGTGGTAGCCATTGGTGCGCAGCAGGTGCCACACCGGATTTCCCAGTTGCTGCTCCACCGGCTGCGTCGCCAGCTTTTCGCGGAACTGCCAGTATTCGTCGACCGCGCGCGGGATGATGCCCACGTGCAGCGACTTGGCGCTCTTGGGTTCGCGGAACAGGTAGAAGCCGAGGCTTTCCTCGCTGCCGTAATCGAGCCACTGTTCAATCGTCAGGCCGTTGCCTTTGGACTTGGAAATCTTTTCGCCGTTCTGGTCGAGGAACAGTTCGTAGATCAGGCCCTCCGGCCGCCGTCCGCCCAGCACTTGCGCAATGCGGCCCGACTGGGTGACGCTGTCGGTCAGATCCTTGCCGCACATCTCGTAATCGACGCCGAGCGCGACCCAACGCATCGCCCAATCGACCTTCCATTGCAGCTTCGATTGCCCGCCCAGGATCGACTGTTCGATCACTTCGCCCGTCACGTCGGTGAAGCGAACAATGCCTGCTTCGGCGTCCACCACTTCGATCGGCACCTGCAATACTTCGCCCGTGGTGGGCGATACCGGGAGGACCGGAGAGTAGGTCTTGCGGCGTTCCTCGCGCAGGGTGGGCAGCATGATGCCCATGATCGCGTCGAAATGGCGCAGTACGTTCTTCAGCGCTTCATCAAACCCGCCCGCGTTGTAGCGGTCGCTGGCCGATACGAATTCGTAGTCGAAGCCGAACTGGTCGAGGAAGGCGCGCAGGCTGGCGTTGTTGTGGTGGGCAAAGCTTTCGTGCGTGCCGAACGGATCGGGAATCCGGCTGAGCGGCTTGCCGAGGTTGGCTTCAAGCACGGGCTTGTTCGGCACATTGTCCGGCACCTTGCGCAGGCCGTCCATATCGTCGGAGAAGGCGACCAGCCGCGTTGGGTGGCCGCCCGTCAGCGTTTCATAGGCGCGGCGCACGAAGGTTGTGCGCAGCACTTCCTGAAATGTGCCGATGTGCGGCAGGCCCGATGGGCCATAGCCGGTTTCGAACAGCACGGGCAGCAGTTCGCCCGCCGCATCGCGTTTGCCGCCGGGAAAGCGCTTCACGATCTTGCGGGCTTCCTCGAAGGGCCAGGCCTTCGAAATCTGGGCTGCTGCGTGCAGTTCGTTTTCAGTCATAGCCCGCGCCTTTGCGCGATTCGGGCCAGCTTGCGCAAGGGAAAGCTGCACAAGTTGACACAGTTGACACGGTCCAGAGGAAACTTGTGCGAAGGCCCTGCGGGTCGTTGAAACCGTGGCGGAGCAAGGGGTTGGAGGGCGTTCATCGGAGCACCCTTACCATTGCGGACCGATGTAGGAAAATCAGCCGCCAAAATCCGCACCCATGCGAAGCGCCAGTATCGCCGCGGTCCGCGCGCGGGCACGAGGGGTGCGAATACGGCAAGCACAAGGATCGATCATGGACCTGGGACTGGATGGCACGGTAGCGTTGGTAACCGGCGCGCGCGGCAATATCGGCGCAGCGACGTGCGCGGCCTTGCAGCGCGAGGGCGTGCATGTGATCGCCAGCGATATCGGCGTGGATGAAAGCGCCGCCACCGCCGACGGGCTGGAATGGCGCGCGCTGAACGTGACGAGCGAGGCTGACTGGAGCGGCGTGATCGCGCAGATCGAGGCCACGCATGGCCGGCTCGACATTCTGGTCAACAATGCCGGGATCGCGCCCATGGACCGCATCGATGCGATGCCACTGGCCGATTTCCGCCGGGCGTTCGAAATCAACGTGTATGGCGTTTTTCTGGGGACGCAGGCCGCAGCCGCCGTGATGGCGAAAAGCGGCACATTGCGCGAAGGCGGCTCGGCGATCATCAACATCGCATCGGGCGCGGCAGACAAGCCGGCGGCATTCAGCGCTGCCTATTGTTCCACCAAGGCCGCAGTGCGCATGTTCACCCGCGCCACTGCGCTCGAATTTTCCGCGCTTGGCTATCCGATCCGCGTCAATTCGGTGCATCCCGGTGCCGTGGAATCCGACATGATGGATGCGATCTATGCGCGCTATTCGGAACTGACCGGCATGTCCGTGGCCGATCTGAATGCGGCGGTTGTGAAAGGCCATCCGATGGGCCGGCTGGTCAAGCCCGACGAAGTGGCCGACGCAGTGGTGTTCATGGCAAGCACGGCCGCGCGGTATAGCCACGCGGCGGCGCTGCATGTCGATGGCGGGAACGCAAATACCTGATGTTCACGACCGTGCTCGCACCGCGCAGGCGGGACATCAGGCGGCATTGCACTTGGCAGAAACAGGCCTCCGCCTTCGCGGGGGAGCAGTAATATTCCAGTTACTGCCGCACGCGATCAGCGGGTCTTCATGTTCTCCAGCCCGCGCACCACGCCGGTCTTTTCGCTGGGCTTGGAAGCGTTGGTCTTCACCTTCACGGCCTTGGGCTTGCGTTCTTCGCGGCTGGATTTCTTCTGCGACTTGGCCATGCGAAGTTCCTCATGCGGCAGCAGGGAATGATGCCTCGGACCAACCGGACGAACGGCGTGTGATCGAAACGAGCCACGGCCCGGCGGTTCTGCGATGTGCGCGCCGGGTGCGCGTGGAAGATGGGGACGCAGGCCACCGATTGTAAGGACCCGCGTCGGTAGCGGGCGGGTAACTTCCGCATGGCATGGTAGGCCCGAAACAAGACAGGGAGACTTCGTGGGGACCACCATGCCCGATCCGGAACTCGACGCGATCCTGCGGCGCGAACTGCTGGCGAGCGAACGCCTGCTGTGGAGCGGGCGGCCCGATCCGCGCAAGCTGAAGGCGGTGTTCGCTATCTGGCTGTTCGCCATTCCGTGGACGGTGTTTGCGCTGTTCTGGGAAGCTATGGCGTTCATGCCGTGGCTGGCCAGCACGCGCACGCCGGAACCGATCCAGTGGACGTTCGGCATCGTGTTTCCGCTGTTCGGCCTGCCGTTCATCGCCATCGGTTTTGGCATGATGTGGATGCCGGTGCGCGCGCTGCAAAAGGCGCGCCGCACGATCTATGCGCTGACCGACCGTCGCATCTTGCGCGTAACGGCGGGCGCCAAACGCGAGGCGGCGAGCGTGATGATCGACCAGATGGGACCGATCGACGTGAAAGCCGACAGCGACGGATACGGCAACCTGCGCATCCAGACCGGCAGCCACGTGGACAGCGACGGCGACCGCGTGACCGAGCGGTTCGAAGTGGCGGGCGTGCCGGATGTGTCGCGGCTGGAAGGGTTGTTGCTGGGCATGCGTGCGTGATGGATGTTGGGCACGATCTATCTGAAACCATTGATGAGGCTTTGATTGCCTGGCCGCAAATCGAGCAAGGAGATCGCATGGTCCAGCCGCGCGGCAGCACCATGTTCTCCGATTTCATCGAGCAATAACAAGGCCTTTTCCATCAACTCGAACGCAACGCGGCGAGTGTGTTCGGTATGATTGTAGATCAAATCAAGATCTCCAATTCATCATGGCCAGTTTGGATCGCCACTATATCCTAATCGGAGCATTCCGTCCGTTGTTTACCCAACATAAGACTGCAACCAATTCGGCGGCCAGGCG
>DAICYJ010000175.1 GCA_027311705.1 Novosphingobium sp.
AAGGAGCAAGCCGATGGCCGAACAGCGGTTCGAGCGACACAAGCAGCCATGGACGCCCGACGAGGTGCAGAAGCTGCACACACTGGCGAAAAAGGGCATGGCGCTGAAAGCCATCGCCAAAGCCCTCACCCGCAGTGAGGAATCGGTAAAGATCCGCGCCAAGGCCGATGCCCTGCCGATCGCCAAGCTGCGTTAGGCAAACACACGCACTGCCCGGCGTGGAGGGTTAAAGGGTTGCCTCAGCCGGCACCGGCGGCAGGAATTTTTCCACCAGTTCGCGCGCCAGCCGCGCCGGGCGCATGGTGTCCACATCGATGCAGCACCAGCTCGATTTCACTTCGGCCAGCACTTCCTCGCCGCGCTTGATGATCGTTTCATAGAACGCCCGCGCGCCCTGCACTTTTTCAAGCACCACATGCGCGATCACCGCATCATCGATGAATGTCGGGCGGCGGTAGGTGATGTTGTGGTTGGTGGCCACCCACAGGTACTGCTTCACCGCCTCCACCGGGGCGAACGCCCGCCAGTGATCGACCACCGCATCCTGCACCCATTTGAGGTACGAGGCATTGTTGACATGCCCCATGAAGTCGATGTCCGCAGGATCGACGGCGATGGCGAAGAGGTGTTCCGGGGGCTTGCTCACAATCATGTTAATACCACGATTCGTGTGACAAGGATAAGGCTTTCGCCGCCCTTTTGCGCCCGCCCCCATCTCATTCGAACGCCGCTTCCCATTCCGGCACTTTGAAACCGATCAGCAAACCGCCGGGGTACTCGACGATGGGCCGCTTGATCAGCGAAGGCTGTGCCACCATCAGCGCCACGGCCTTTTCCACCGTCAGATCCGCCTTGTCCGCCTCATCCAGCTTGCGAAACGTGGTCCCCGCGCGGTTCAGCACTTTGTCGAGGCCGGTGCGTTCGACCCAGCCAACGACTTGCGCGGCATCGGCACCCTGCTTCTTGTAATCGTGGAAGGTATAGGCAACGCCCCTGCCGTCCAGCCACGTGCGGGCTTTCTTCACGGTGTCGCAGTTCGGGATGCCGTACATAGTCAAGGCCACTATCGTTTCCTTCGAAGCCAAATCCTGACCGATCCAGGGAGAAAACAGCCGCAACCCAACATGCTGGTGGCGGCGCAAACCAACATGAAATTCGTGAGAAGCGGATAGCGCGATATGCCCGCGCTTCAGTTTGAGCCGGCGACCATTACAGCCACGAAAACCGCCAGCGAAATGGCGAAACCGATGTGGACTTGCTGCGCCTTCATTTTGCACCCCTGTCAAAATGATGCACGCGCGACGGCGTACCCGCCAGCAGCGTATAGCTCTCGTAATACGCCGCCCGCCCTCTGGCCTGCACCTCTGCATGATCGGCCACCCGCCGCCACGCCAGCGCAGCGGCCTCGTCCGCCCACTCCGAAATCGCCACGACTTCGCCATCTTCGGCGGTGTAACTCTTGAACGAGAGGAACCCCGGCTGCGCGCGGGCCAGCGCCTCCATGCAGGTTGCGTCCGCGCCATAGGCGGCGGCGTCGATGTCGGCGCGTTTGCGGTTGCGGAAGACGACGACGTACATGCGGACCTTGTGCCGGGCCGATGGTGCTTCGACAAGCTCAGCATGGGCGGGATTTCCCAAAACCTCCCAAACCGCTCATCCTGAGTCGTTCGAAGACCCCGCCGGCACAATGGACATTTCCGTCCTATTGCGACAAAGCCGCACCCCATGAGCCTGAACACTTTCGGACACATGTTCCGCTTCACCACCTGGGGGGAAAGCCACGGCCCCGCGCTCGGCGCGGTGGTGGACGGGTGCCCGCCGGGTCTCGCTCTGTCCGAAGCGCAGATCCAGCCCTTCCTCGATGCCCGGCGCCCCGGCCAGTCGCGCTTCACCACCCAGCGGCAGGAGCCCGACAAGGTGAAGATCATGTCCGGCGTGTTCGAAGGCCAAGATGGAATACAGCGCACCACCGGCACCCCGATTTCGCTGATGATCGAGAACGTCGACCAGCGCTCCAAGGACTATGGCGACGTCGCCAAGGCCTATCGCCCCGGCCATGCCGACTATGCCTACGACGCCAAGTACGGCTTCCGCGACTATCGCGGCGGCGGGCGTTCTTCAGCGCGCGAAACGGCGGCACGGGTGGCCGCCGGTAGCGTGGCGCGGCTGGTGCTGCCCGAGGTGAAAATCCTCGCCTGGGTAAGCGAGATCGGCGGCGACAAGATCGACATGGACCACTTCGATGCGCAGGAGATCGGCCGGAACCCGTTCTTCTGCCCCGATTCATGGGCCGCCTCGCGCTGGGAAGCCTTGATGGACAAGGCCCGCAAGGCCGGCTCGTCGCTGGGTGCCGTGGTCGAATGCATGGCCACCGGCGTCCCCGCCGGCTGGGGCGCGCCGCTCTATGCCAAGCTCGATGCCGAACTGGCCCACGCGATGATGGGCATCAACGCGGTGAAGGGCGTCGAGATCGGCGACGGTTTTGCCGCCGCTGCCAACAACGGTGAAGGCAATGCCGATCCGATGCGGCCGGGCGATGATGGCATCCCCATCTTCACCGCCAACCATGCCGGCGGCATCGCAGGCGGCATTTCCACCGGCCAGCCGGTGACTGTGCGCGTGGCGTTCAAGCCGACGTCCTCGATCCTCACCCCCATGCCGACGATCACGCGTGAGGGTGAAGCCACCGACCTGTTCACCAAGGGTCGCCACGATCCCTGCGTCGGCATCCGCGGGGTGCCGGTGGTGGAAGCGATGATGGCGCTCGTGCTGGCCGATCAGAAGCTGCTCCACCGCGCCCAATGCGGCTAATGTCACGCTAGGTGTCGTTCAGGTACGGTTAGGTGCTTTTAGGTGTCGCTAGGTGCCGTTCAGGCCGGTTGCCAAATGCACCCCTCCCGCTAGTCTCGCCCGCAACAATCGGGGAGCAATGACTTGGGCAAGCGCCTGACGCTTTACATCGTGATCGGCATGATCGCCGGCATTATCGTCGGTTACGCGCTCAACCGTGCCTACCCTGCCGATAGCCCCGCGTTGGCGACAGCGGCGGATGCGTTGAAGCTGCTGCCCGACGTTTTTCTTCATCTTATCAAGATGGTAATCGCACCGCTGATCCTTGCCACGCTCGTCACCGGCATCGCCAGCATGGGCGACAGTTCGGCGCTGGGCCGCATCGGCGGGAGGGCGCTGGCGTGGTTCATCACCGCCAGCCTGATCTCGATCGGCATGGGCCTGCTGCTGGTCAACCTGTTCCAGCCCGGCGTCGGCCTGCAGTTCACCGCCGCCGCCCCGGTGGCAGACCTCGCCACGGCCGATTTCACCGTCCGCCATTTCCTGCTCGAAATCTTCCCGACCAGCGCGCTCGATGCGATGGCCAAGAACAACGTCTTGCAAATCCTCGTCTTTTCGCTGTTCGCCGGCGTCGCCCTGTCCGCCATTGGTGAGGCAGGCGCCCCCCTGCTGCGCGGCGCCGACGCGCTCGCCACCCTGATGCTGACGATCACCGACTACGTGATGCGCTTCGCCCCCTTCGCGGTTTTCGGCGCGCTGGCCTCGGTCGTCGCGACAAAAGGTCTCGGGATTATCGTCACTTACGGGGTATTCATTTCCGAATTCTACTTCGGCCTGCTCCTGCTGTGGATCCTGCTGCTGGGCCTTGGCGGCCTGTTCCTGGGCAAGCGCGTGCTCCTGCTGGCGCGCTATATCCGCGAGCCTCTTTTGCTCGCCTTTTCAACGGCAAGTTCGGAAAGCGCGCTGCCCAAGCTGTTCGAACAGCTCGACCGCTTCGGCGTTCCCCGCCGAATTTCAGGCTTCGTCCTGCCGCTGGGCTACAGCTTCAATCTCGATGGCAGCATGATGTACACCAGCTTCGCGACGATGTTCATCGCGCAGGCCTATGGCATCGAACTGTCGATCGGCCAGCAGATCGCCATGCTGCTGACGCTGATGGTCACCAGCAAGGGCATTGCCGGCGTGCCGCGCGCCAGTCTGGTGGTGATTGCCGCCACCCTCACCCAGTTCGGCCTGCCGCTGGAAGGCATCGCCCTGCTGCTGGGCGTCGACACCTTCCTCGACATGGGCCGCACCGCCACCAACGTCGTCGGCAACGCGGTCGCGACCTCGGTCATCACCAAGTGGGAGGGCATGCTGCAGGTGCCGCTCGATCCCGACGCTCCCGAAGCGATACCGCCGCACGATACGCCCGAACAGGGCCGGCGCGGGCTGCATCTCGATCCGGAGCAGTAGGCGCTACTTCACCAGTTCCACCGGCTGGAAAGCGCCCAACCCGCACGATCCACGCGGCCCGCCGCCGGCACCGCTGGAAAACACCGTAATGATGTCGGTGCTGCAAAGTTGCGACAGCGAGGTTTTGTACGAAAAGGCCTTTTCGAAACCGAGGCTGTTGCAGCGATAGGGCAGCGTATTGCGGTACCAGCGGTTGCCGCCGGTGCGGAAATCGATGGTCCAGTCGTCGCGCACCTGGCTTTCGCTGATCTGCGCCAGCGGAATGCAGCTTTGCGCCTGCCCGGTCAGGCGGACGGCGGGCACATTGGTGCCGTGACCGTCGCGCGCGGAAACCGTTTCGGTGGAGCCATCCATCGGTGCGCACCCGGCGACAAACACCAGCGCCACCGTGGCCGTAGCCAGTCTCGAAAAGTTCATGGCATGCTCTCTTTCTTCGAGCCCGCCCGCTCTCCCTTGGGAACAGCGCGCCTGGCACCTTGTTCCAGAACTTTCGCCCTGAAACTGCACAAGTCGACCACCGGACAGCGCCAGCATTCGGGAGTGCGGGCCTTGCACACATAGCGGCCGTGCAGGATCAGCCAGTGGTGCGCGCCCACGCGAAAGGGCTGCGGCACCTTCTTTTCCAGCTGCTTTTCCACGGCCAGCGGCGTCTTGCCCTTGGCGAGGCCCGTGCGGTTGCCCACGCGGAAGATGTGCGTATCTACCGCGAAGGTCTCAGCCCCGAACGCGCAGTTCATCACCACATTGGCGGTCTTGCGGCCAACGCCGGGCAGTTCGACCAGCGCATCGCGGTCCGCCGGCACTTCGCCGCCATGGTCCCGCACAAGGATCTCGGACAGCGCGATTACGTTCTTGGCCTTGCCATTGAAGAGCCCGATGGTCTTGATGTGCTGCTTAAGGCCCTCTTCGCCCAATTCGACCATCTGTTCCGGCGTTTTCACGACGCGAAACAGCGCCCGTGTCGCCTTGTTCACGCCCACGTCCGTCGATTGCGCAGAGAGCACCACGGCCACGAGCAACTGGAAGGTATTGCCGAATTCGAGCTCGGTTTCGGGCGAGGGGTTGGCCTCGGCCAACCGCCGGAAGAATTCGAAGACGTCTGCCTTCGTCAAAGATCGAGCACTTCCGCCATGCCATAGCGCCCCGCCTCGCGGCCGATCAGCCACTCTGCCGCACGCACCGCGCCTTTGGCGAAAATGCCGCGATTTTCAGCGAGGTGTGACAACGTCAGCCGTTCGTTGTCGGCCAGGAAGTGCACCGAATGATCGCCGGAGACCGACCCGCCGCGCAACGAGGCAAAACCGATTGTGCCCGCTTCTCGCGCGCCGGTGATGCCATCGCGCCCGCGCACGGCCTGTTCTTCCAGATCGATGCCGCGGCCCCGCGCCGCCGCTTCGCCCAGCAACAGCGCGGTGCCCGATGGCGCGTCAACTTTCAGGCGGTGATGCGTTTCGACGATTTCGATGTCCCAATCGTCACCCAGCCGCGCCGCGGCCTGGCGCACCAGATGCGCCAGCAGCGTAACGCCGAGCGAGGTATTGCCGGTCTGCAGCACGGGCACGCTCACTGCCGCCGCGTCAATCAGCCAGTGGTGCCGCTCCTCCAGCCCGGTGGTGCCGATCAGGATCGGGATGCCCGCATGGATCGCCGCGTCGAGGCTGAATTCCAGCCCCGTGGGCGACGAGAAATCGACCAGCACGTCGCACGCCTGCGCCAGTTCCTTGGGATCGCCGCCCTTGTCGACGCCGCCCGCATAAACGTGGCCCGCCGCTTCCACGGCTTCGCGCAGGGCCTGCCCCATGCGCCCCTGACTGCCGACAATTCCGATTCTAGCCATTGCTCACCCCGTTCGTGGCGTGCTTCATGGGCGGGATGAGCCACATTCGCAATATCGTGATCCTCACCGGCGCGGGGGTTTCCGCCGAAAGCGGCATCGACACATTCCGCGCCGGCGCCAACGGCGGGCCGAGCCTGTGGGAGCAGCACCGGGTGGAGGACGTCGCCACACCCGAAGCCTATGCCCGCGATCCCGATCTGGTCCTGCGGTTCTACGATATGCGGCGCGCGGCGATCCAGACCAAGGAACCCAATGCCGCGCATCTGGCGCTGGGCCGGCTTGATCGCGAATGGGCCAGGAAAACCGGCGGCCAGGTGCTGATCGTCACCCAGAACGTCGACGACCTGCACGAACGCGGCGGGGCAGTGGACGTGCTGCACATGCACGGGGAACATCTCAATGCGTGGTGCGCGGCCTGCGACGCGCGCCACCGATGGACCGGCCCGCTGATCCAACGGCCGCCCTGCCCGGCCTGCGACGAAGCGGCGCTGCGGCCCGACATCGTATGGTTCGGCGAAATGCCCTATCGCATGGACGACATCTTCGGCGCGCTGCGTGAGGCGGATCTGTTCGTTTCCATCGGCACCTCCGGCGCGGTCTATCCGGCGGCGGGATTCGTGCGCAACGCCCGCGAACTGGGTGCGCGGACGCTGGAGCTCAACCTGGAACGCTCGCAAGGGTCGGCGTGGTTCGACGAGACGCGGCTTGGCCCGGCGAGCGAGCTGGTGCCGGCGTGGGTGGACGAGATGTTAGGAAGCTGAGTTGCAGCCCTTGCACTCGGGATCCTTCACGATCCTCATAGATCGCAGCCCCGGCTTCAGCCCGTCGAACACATGGATCTGACCCCATTGCGGATCGCCCAGTGTCGCCACGCCTTCGAGCAGCACGCGCATGGCCTGCATCGCGCCGAAGGCACCGATCATGCCGACCATCGCCCCCAGCACGCCTTGATCCGCACACGAATCGCAATCCTCGGCGTCGAAGGCATCGCCGACGAAGCACCGGTAGCAGGACTGCCCTTCGCGGTGTCCGGCAAAGTTCGCCACCTGCCCCTGAAACCGGCCGAGCGCGGCGCTGGTGAGCGGAATGCCCGCCGCCACGCAGGCATCCGACACGGCAAGCCGGGTGGCAAAGTTGTCGCAGCCATCGAGCACGAGATCGGCCCCGGCGATGAGGCTGGCGGCATTGTCGCGGGTGATGCGGACGGCATGCTCTGTGACGGTCAGCGCGGGGTCGAATGCTTGCGTCCATACCGCCGCAGCTTCCACCTTGGGACGACCGATATCGGCGGGCGTGAAAATCGTCTGGCGTTGCAGGTTCGAGGCTTCGACCACGTCGTCGTCGATCAGCGTCAGCCGATCGATCCCGGCCCCAGCCAGATACTGCAGCGCGGGGCTGCCGATGCCGCCGACGCCGATCAGCACCACATGGCTTTCCACCAGCCGCGCCTGCCCTGCCCCGCCCACTTCGGGCAAGACGATGTGGCGGGCGAAGCGATCAAGGCGGTCGGGTGTCATCGGCTTGCCTTAGAATCAAAGCGGCCGGGATGCGAGCGTTCCGCATCCCGGCCAACTGTGTTCATAACCCCGGCAAAAACCCGGTACAACCCAGGGCCTGCCGGTGGAGAACCTGTTCAGTCTTCCAGCTGGCGCAGCAAGGTGCGCACGTCGCCGTCCATGTCGGCATCGCGGGTGCGCAGTTCCTCGATCAGGCGGACGGCGTGGATCACCGTCGAGTGATCGCGGCCGCCGAACTTGCGCCCGATTTCGGGATAGCTGCGCGGCGTCAGCACCTTGGCGAGGTACATCGCCACCTGACGCGGGCGCACGACCGCGCGGGCGCGGCGCTTGCTGCCCATCTCGGTGCGGTCGACGCGGTAGAACTGGCAGACCGTGCGCTGGATCTCGTCGATGGTGATGCGGCGGCGGTTGGCAGACAGGATGTCCGTCAGCTGCTCCTCGGCCAGTTGCAGCGACACTGGCTGGCCGGTCAGCTGGGCAAAAGCGATCAGCTTGTTGAGGCCACCGACCAGTTCGCGGACGTTGCGGTTGATCGTGCGCGACAGGAACTCGATCACGTCCGACGGCACTTGCGTGCTGGTGAAGCGCGCGAGGCGGTGTTCGAGGATCTTGCGGCGCAGTTCGATATCGGCGGGCTGGATATCGGCAACCAAGCCCATCGACAGGCGCGACAGCAGGCGCTGCTCCACCCCGTCAAGCGCCTGTGGCGCGCGATCGGCGGCGACGACGAGGCGCTTGCCCGCGCTCATCAGCGCATCGATCGTGTGGAGGAATTCCTCCTGCGTCGACGACTTGCCGATGATGAACTGGATATCGTCGACGAGCAGCAGGTCGAACCCGCGCAGCCGCGACTTGAACTCGATCATCTCGTTCGAACGCATGGCCTGCACGAACTCGATCATGAACCGTTCGGCCGAGCAATAGAAGATCCGCGCGCCAGGCCGGTTGGCAGCATAGGCGTGGCCGATGGCGTGAAGCAGGTGGGTTTTGCCCTGCCCGGTCGAGCCCTTGAGGTAGAGCGGCGAGAACTGGGGCTGTTCGAGAGCGGCCATGCGCTGCGCGGCATTGACGGCCAGCACGTTGGCCGTTCCGGAGACGAATTCGACGAAGGTCAGCGACGGATCGAGGCCCGTGACCATCGAATCAGCGATGGCGGGCGCGGCGGGGCGCTGGGCCGGCTGCATCGCCGAGGAAGCACCAAGCAGGCCTCCGCCCATCAGGCCCACGCGCAATTCGGGCATGGCGCGGCGGCGCGGGTGGACCGTGATGCGCACCTGCCGCACTTCGGCGCGCGCGATCTTCCACGCCAGCGACAGCCGGTCGGCAAAGCGGTCTGCGACCCAGTTGGCCGAAAATTCGGTGGGCAGGAACAGGTCGAGCGTGCCGGTATCCTTGCAGAACGAGCCGAGCTGAATCGGCTTGATCCACTGGCTGTGCAGCTGCGGCCCCAGATCCTTCTTCAGGCCCTGGCTGATGTCGGACCAGTCCGCTGCCAGATCCAGCGCTTCCTGGTCGTCGATCATCGTACTGTCGCGTCCCTTTTTGGCATGGCCTGCATCACCGATCTTGTCGGTGCCGCGAATGCCACCCCCGCTGCCGAATTCATCCATCTTCACGTGC
The DNA here is from genome assembly GCA_027311705.1 of Novosphingobium sp. Taxonomy (GTDB): domain Bacteria; phylum Pseudomonadota; class Alphaproteobacteria; order Sphingomonadales; family Sphingomonadaceae; genus Novosphingobium. The sequence continues at coordinate 9,223 of DAICYJ010000175.1, forward strand.
GCTGTCCCGCCTGCTTGCACACCCGCATCGGCCC
>DAICYJ010000066.1 GCA_027311705.1 Novosphingobium sp.
CCGCCATCGATCGGTCAATTTCGCTTACGTCCAATGGACCAAGCGGGTTTCGAATTTCGGGGTAGTTCCCGTTCATTGCAAACCACATTTTATCTGACCAAAGAAATGATCGGCCTGAGCTTCTTTTAAAGTATGTATCGAAAATAAAATCCCCATTGTCATCTACTAAACAAACTCTATTAGATGACGAAAGGTATCCGGAAGTAGTCATATTTTGGCTGCAAGCCATAAATTTTGAACCAATCATTAGGTACAGTTGTGCTCCACCCGGAAGTATCGGAGTGCCATCCTTTCCCTTAATATCGCTCTTGGTGATGAATAGCCGACGCGGCACTGCACGAGCGTCAATTTCTAAGCTTCTTGAGGGCTTTTCAGCGTCTTGAATAATAAAGCCATCGCGTCCAATAACCCAATCAATTTGTAGGTCGTCAACTCGGGCCGAGGCGGTCTGAGAAAATCCAGTCACCATAGCGACGCTGATGCAAGCGCAAAAAATCCTCATCTAAACTCCGTTTTGTCTTAAATATCGAATCCGCAAAAACAGCAATATGCTTCGATCTGGACGGGTACGTACTGATCTGAGCAACCACGAGCAGACATTTTTTCGCATCAGGACCATAACCGAGGGTCTAAAGGTCTGCAACGTGATCTAATCCGGATTTGCACGTTGGACCGAAGGCGTTTTGCGGGAACATATTCGCCTTGCCGGTTCCACCGGACCCCATCTGGCACACTCATTGCGTAACCCCGGAGCAAACCTGCACCGGAGTGCCCGCACGTGAAACCGATCTATCCCGCTCTCGCCGTCCTCGCCGCCATCGCGGCCAGCGGCAATGCGGCTGCAGCGCCCGGCGCGTTTGCCGATCACACCGCCATCGACAGTGCGATTGCCGCCTTTACCGGCCAGCCCATCGGCGTTCCGGGCGGGGCGGCCTTGCCGGTCGATCGGCGGATGCGGCTGGCGCGGTGTGCGGGGCCGCTGGCGCTTTCGTGGCGCGGGGGCGGGCATGATACTGTAATCGTCCAGTGCCCCGATGCAGGCGGATGGCGGCTGTTCGTGGCCGTTGCGGCAAACGGGCGGCAGGTTGTTGCCGAAGCCGCCATCGTCAAGGGCGATGCCGTCACCGTCGCGGTCACGGGCGATGGCTTTTCCGTATCGCAGCCGGGCGAAGCGCTCGATTCCGGGCCTGTCGGCAGCTGGGTGCGCGTGCGCACCAATGCAAAGGCCGATGCCATGCGCGCCCGCGTGGTGCGCCCCGGCCTGGTCGAACTGCCGGCCGAATAACGGCAAATTGGCGCCGCACGGCAAAATTTTTCCGCCGCGCTTAAACCGGGCTTAACAATTGGGGTGCCGCTGCCGTCCTTCCTTGTGAACAACGCGAGGAAAGACCCATGCCACCCATTGAAATCGGCCCCATGCGCCCGGTGGGCGCAGTGCAGGTCAAGACCCCTGTACTCGAAACCAACACCGCCCCCGCCAAGGTTGAAACGTCTGCCAAGGCGCTTCCTGCCGCAACGGTGGAAACCAGCGACGCGGTGAAGGCCGGACCTGCCCCCGTCGATGCCGAGCGTGTCGCGCAGATCCGCCATGCCATCCAGAACGGAACCTACCCGGTTCTTCCCACCAAGATCGCCGACGCGATGATCGCGGCCGGCCTGCTGCTCAGGAGCGCGAATTGATGGCCCACGCGATGGTTTCGGAACCGATCCTGCGCCCGCTGGAACTGCGTGACACGTTGCGGCAGATGCTGGCCGTGCTCGAAGACGAACGGCACGCGCTTGCCGGGCTCGACGTCGATTGCATCATGGGCTGCGCGGTCAGCAAGAACGCGCTGTGCGGGCGCCTCGATACCACCGTGGCCGATGCCGTGGACGACGAATGCCGTGGGCTGCTCGATGCTGCGCGCCGCCTGAACGAGGCGAACCGCCGCGTCCGCAACCTGATCGCCACCAACGTCGCCGCCCGGCTGGACGCGATGACCGGCCAGCCCGCGATCTACCGCACCCACGCCGCCGCCGCCCGCATCGGCCGCGCTCGCTGATCGTCCCTGGCAGAGCGATTTGGCACGCTCCTTGCTGAACACCCTTCCGACCCGCGCCGGTGTAGGCGCGACGGAAGGGGACCAGCGTGAGTTCAGTCCAATCTGCCGGCGGAGCGAGTGCCCCCGGCGAAGTCCATGCCGCCATCGCCCGCGCCGCACAGGCCACCGGCGTCGATTTCGGATACCTGCTGGCACAGGCCAAGCTTGAATCCGGGCTCGACCCATCGGCCAAGGCGCGCACCTCCAGCGCCACGGGGCTTTACCAGTTCACCGGCGGCACCTGGCTGCGCACGTTGGATCGCCACGGTGCAGAACATGGGCTCGATTGGGCCAGCTCCGCCATCGACGGCGGCAAGGTGCGCGATCCCTCCGCCCGCGCGCAGATCATGGCCCTGCGCCAGGATCCGCAGCTTTCCGCGCTGATGGCCGGGGAACTCGCCAACGACAACCGCGCCGACCTGACCGGCGCGCTGGGCCGCGAGCCGGACAACGCCGAGCTATATCTCGCCCATTTCCTCGGGTCCGATGGTGCCAGCCGCTTCCTGTCGGCGCTTTCCGGCGATCCCAGCCAAAGCGCCGCCGCAATCATGCCCAAGGCCGCCGCCGCCAACCGCGGCATTTTCTTCGCTGGTGGTGCCCCGCGCTCGGTGGGCCAGGTGATGGACCTGCTGCGCGCCAAGCTCGATGCCGCAACCCCCGGCACCGGCATGGATTTGCCGCAGGGATACGCCACCTTTGCCGCTACCCCTGCCGCCCCATCCAGCCAGCCGACCTTCACCGGCGGCCCGGTGCAGCGCGAATTCCAGGCCGCCGCCTATTCCGCCCAAGCCCCCGCGCGCGCATCGATGGCCGATACCCTGCGCGATACCTTCGGGCTTGGGCAGGGCGGCACCACCACCGACAGCGTGCGCGCCGCCTATGGCCGTCTGCGCGCGTTCGGGATGTAAGGGATGCTCACCCGCTTCGGTTCCCCCCGCGCACTGGCGCTGCCGTTCGGCATCCTCACGCTGATCGCGCTGATGATCGTGCCGATCCCCGCGTTCATGCTCGATATGTTCTTCGTGCTGAACATCGCGCTGTCCGTCGCCATCCTGATGGCGGCGATGAATGCGGCCAAGCCGCTCGATTTCTCGTCCTTCCCCTCGGTCCTGCTGTTCGCCACGCTGCTGCGCCTTGCACTAAACGTCGCGTCCACCCGTGTCGTGCTGGTCAATGGCCACAATGGCGGCGCGGCGGCGGGCCATGTGATCGAAAGCTTCGGCGAATTCCTGATCGGCGGCAACTTCGCGGTCGGTCTGTTCGTTTTCATGATCCTGATGATCATCAACCTCGTAGTCGTCACCAAGGGCGCGGACCGCGTGTCCGAAGTCTCCGCTCGCTTCACCCTCGATGCCTTGCCGGGCAAGCAGATGGCCATCGACGCCGATCTTGCCGCCGGGCTGCTCACGGCCGACGAAGCCAAGGCCCGCCGCCGCGAAGTGGCGACCGAGGCCGATTTCTATGGCTCGATGGATGGGGCCAGCAAGTTCGTGAAAGGCGATGCGGTTGCCGCGCTGCTGATCCTGGGCGTCAACATCATCGCTGGCTTCGTGCTCGGCATGGTCAGCCACGGGCTTTCCGCCGGCGATGCCGCGCAGAAATACGTGACGCTGGCCGTGGGTGACGCGCTGGTCGCGCAAGTACCCTCGCTGCTGCTGTCCATCGCGGCGGCGGGCATCGTCACCCGCGTGGCCGATAGCCGCGACCTGACCGGCCAGATCGGCGGCCAGTTCGCCAATCCCAGCACCTGGCTGCCGGTCGCGGTCATCCTCGCCGCCATCGGCGTGATCCCGGCCATGCCGCAAACGGTGTTCCTGCCCGCCTCGGGCTTGGCCTTCTGGCTGTGGTGGACCCTCAAAAAGCGCGCCGACCGCCCCGCGCCCGTGGTGATCGAGGCTGTGGAAGCCATCGACCCGCAGCGCATCACGCTCGACGATGTTTCCGACCACACCCTCGTCACCATCGAGTTGGGCTATGGCCTCGTCCATCTGGTGGATGAAAAGCGCGGTTCGCCACTGGTCGCGCGCATTACCGGGGTGCGCAAGCAGCTCAGCCAGTCGTTCGGCTTCATCGTGCCGCAGTTCCGCGTGCGCGATTCGCTGGAACTGCCGCCCAACGATTACCGCATCCTGCTGGGCGGGGTGATGATCGGCGGCGGCAGCATGCGGCCCGATCGCATTCTGGCCATCGACGCGGGCGAGGCGCGCGAGGATCACGGGTTGCGCGGCGAACCCACCCGCGATCCCAGCTTCGGCTGCCCCGCGCTGTGGATCGAACCGTCGCAGCGCGACCATGCCATCGCCGAAGGCTTCCTCACCGTGGACGCCGGCACCGTCGTCGCCACGCACCTCAACCAGTTGCTGGGCGATCGCCCCGCCGCGATGCTGGGGCCTGACGAAGTGCGCGCCATCCTCGATGGCGTGAAGGAACGCTCGGCCGGGCTGGTCGAAACGATCCATCCCAATCCGCTCTCGCTGGGCGCGATGACCCGGCTGTTCCAAGCCTTGCTCGAAGACGGCGTCAGCATCGCCCACCCGTTGCCGATCCTGTCCGCACTGGGGCAGGCGGTGTTGCAAACGACCGATCACGACAAACTGGTCGATCTGCTGCGCGCCGATCTTGGCGCGATGATCGTGTCGCGCATCTGCGGCCCGAACGAGCGCCTGCCGGTGCTCACGCTCGATGCCGGGCTGGAAAACATGATCGTGGGCGGGATGCACGATCCCACCACCGGCCAGCCGGTGATCGAGCCGGACCTTGCGCGCGGCATCGGCGAAAGCATCGCCGCGATCATGGAGGAACGCGGCCCCGCCGCCATTCCGCCCGCGCTGGTGGTGCAGCCCCGCGCCCGCCGCGCGCTGGCCGCCTTGCTGCGCATCCGCGCCCCGCAGTGTCTGGTCCTGTCGATATCCGAACTGCCGCCGACCCAGCCGATCGAGGTTGTCAGCGTGATTGGCGGTGAAACCCCGCCGCCCATGCTCACCGATCAAACCCAGCCTTTGCCGCACCCTGAAAGCATGGCCGCATGAACCACAACCACCGCAGCTTCGCCGCCGCGCGCGCCTATCGTGATGACACCGCAGACCGCATCCGCCGCTTCCTGCCGATGGTCCGCCGCCTGGCCTGGCACGTTCACGGATCGGGCCGGCCGGGGATGGAGATCGACGATCTGGTGCAGGCCGGCCTCGTCGCCCTCACCGAATGCGCGCGCAAGCACGATGGGCCGACCGAGGATGGATTCGCCGCCTATGCCAAGCTGCGCGTGCGCGGGGCGATGGTCGATCTGGTCCGCCGCTCCTCGCCGCTCTCCCGCTCGGCCACAGACCGCAGGCGCACCTTGCGCGATGCCACCGCCGCGCTTTCGGTGTCGCTGGGCCGCCCGCCGAACGAGGCAGAACTGGCCGAAGCGATGGGCATCACCGCCAACGAACTCGCCGACATGCGCACCACCAGCGAGCCGATGCGCTTCGAAACGATCGACGACGCCTATTCCGACAGCGATCCCGCCTTTGCCGACGACCGGCCAGACAGCTTTGCGATGCTCGCCGACCAGCAAATGCGCGATGGGTTGGCATCGGCCATCGGCGAATTGCCGGACCGTTTGCAGATGGTGATCCAGCTCTATTTCGTCGAGGAACTCAACTTGTCCGAAATCGCCGAGGTGCTGGAAGTCAGCGTCCCGCGCGTCCACCAGCTGAAAGCGCAGGCGCTGGAAAAGCTGAAGGCCGCGCTGGGGGATGGGTTTGAGGTGCTTTAGGGGTGGCACCGGGGTGGCCGGTTTTGGGGATGCAAGCCTAGGAGCTCAATGACTGCAATTGGTGGGAAGCGGACGTTCCCGTTCGGGCCACCTATCGGCGTTAGCGGACGATACGAGCTTCGCCGATCAGCTTGCCTTCCCAAAGATACAAGCAGTCGGCAGTAGACAAGGCTTCCAGAGCCTTATTGCCCGATAAGAAAACGAACCCAACCCGCCGCCTCTCACCGGGCATCATAGGAATGTCGACAAGCGGATATCCATCCCACGCCTCCTTAACATCCTTGTCGATGCTGCATGGACATCCGTAGCCGAGCACTAGTGGCAGCTTCTTCCCGCCATCTTCGGACGAGTAAAGGTGAAGATCAGCAATCAACTCGGGCGTGCCTTGGGCCAGTCGCTCTCGGAGGGTCGTTGCGCGGTTCACAAAGCGCCTTAAATCACGATTCGCGAACCTCCGCTATCGGGATTCTCGCTGCGGAATGGGCGTAAGCCGCCGTATGGGCAATTGTCCGCAATGTTGTCGTGTCCGGAACGGCACCTTTTCAACTGAAATATCGGTAAACCGCCACTTCCCTATCCTCCCTGTTTTCACCGCAAGTGCAAACGGGGAGGGGGACCGCCCGTGTAGCGGGTGGTGCAAGGGTTTGTTACCCCGCCGTCAGTGATTTGCGATGCCTGACACCTCCCCATTTGTGCTTCGCAAAAACAGGGAGGATCTGCGTCACCCCACGTGCGTGTCCGACAGGATCGGATCGCCCACGCCGATGCGCTTGCCGTCGGTGATGATCACCTTGTCGCCCAGTTTGGCCTGTGCAAACAGGCGCTTGGCGAAGCCGTCGGGCACGCCGATGCAGCCGTTGGTGGCATAGCCTTTTTCCACCTTGCTGCTGTGGATACTCACGCCGTCGCCGGTCAGGCGCAGCATATAGGGCATCGGCGCGTCATAAATGTTGGAGACGTGGTCGGCGTCCTTCTCGCTGATCGGGAACACACCCACGGGCGTCGGCTTCTCGCCATAGCCTTTCAGGATCGCGGTCGCGCCGATTTCGTGGCCGTTGCGGAAAACCGAAAGCACGCGCGCTTCCAGATCGACGGTGACGACCAGCGGGCCGGGCTCGCCCTTGCTTTCATCCCAATAGAACTGGCCGAACTTGATCGGCTCGTCGATCTTCAGGATCGATTTCACCACGAACGGGCTTTCGACGGTGGGCTTGGGCGTGGAGACGGCGGCAGCCAGCTTGGCGGCGGGCGCGCGCACCATCGGCGCCGCTTCGGCCTGCGACTTGCCGAACAGCACTTGTGCCGCATCCTGACCCACATGGAAGGCCAGCAACGAAGCAAGCGACATCGCAACGAACCCTGCGGGAACGCGCAACCAGCGGCTGCGGAAGAAATCGGTCGTGGCAGACATCGTTGTCGCTCCTTGCCCGATCAGAAATAGCGTGAATCTATCCGATTGCGAGGGGCAAGAAACCCGCGTCCCGGCGCGGGACGGCGGGGGATGCGGTCGTTAAGGGGTGTGGTTAATGGAACGGTGAGGAATTGCAGCCGCACCCATTGAAAGCCAGCCCCAGAGGCGCGCTACCCTCTCACAACATCGTCACCCTGAACTTGATTCAGGGTCCATTTGTCCGCCAATGCGGATCTGGCCGGAGAGCGCCCACGCGGCAGCGAATGGCTTGTCATTCCAACGCTCCGCGCGAACCGAAGGATGAACCCTGAATCAAGTTCAGGGTGACAAAACAGGGTGTCGGACGCTGGGTTCGCGGCAGCCGAAATCAAACCCGGTTGACCACGATCTCCATGTTGGTCAGCCACGAATTGCCATAGCTCGTCAGGAAGCTGGCATCCGATGCATCGCGGCCCACGGCGATCCGGGCAAAGGCGTCGGCCGTCGCCATTTCGGTCGCGTCCACGATGTGCCAGCCGCCGTTGCCTTGCGCATCGGAAAGGTAAACCTCTGTCAGCGCATGGAAATCCTGCGGCGTCACCTTGGGGCCATAGCCGCTGACGAACCGCGCTGGGATGGCCGCCGCGCGGGCGAAGCAGATCATGGTGTGGGCATAATCGCGGCACACCCCGCGCCGTTCGACGAAGCTGTCGATGGCGGTGGTGTTCGCGTCGCTGGTGCCGGGCACATAATTGTAATGGTTGGCGATCCAGTCGCGCATGGCCAGCACTTTGGCGCCGCCCGAAAGATGGTCGAATTCCTCGACCACGAACGGGCCGAACCGGCTGGACGGGCAATAGCGCGAATCCATCAGATAGGGCACCGCTTCGCCCGGCAATTGCCACGGCGGCGGCGATTGCAGCGATGCGAGATCGACCACCGGACGCAGCACATCGACCGTGGCGGTATAGCAGGCGCTGAAATCGCCTTCATGGTGCAGCCAGATGCGTTCGCCCACCCCATCCTGCGCCGGAACGCGCGCGAAATGGGCGGTCTGGGTGCAATCGAGGTGCGAGGCGATCACTGTCTGGTCGTCGGCCGGGGCAGCTTCGATCTGCAGGAGAATGTCCGTGGGACCATTCAGGTGCCACGAAAGGCGAGTGGATATGGAAAGTTGCATCGGCGCGTACAATCCCAAGGCTGTGGGCGCGTTCCCGGCTGCCCTTAATAAGGTGCAACGCTGCGATGCGCACGATCGGGGATAGGCCCCCGGCGTTTCAGCGCGATGAAAGGTTAAGCCTGCTATGGCAAGCGGATGGACGCCTTTTATAAGCAATTGGAAACCGCCGTACCTTGGCTCGGCAGCTTGCCCCCGCTGATCGCTGCCGCGCTGGGGGCCATCGTGCTCACCATGATCGGCGGCGCGCTGTGGCGCGTGTCGCCCCGGCTGGGCGGCACGGTGCGGCTGGCCGGCAACTTCGTGCTGATCGCGGTGTTCCTGCTGGCCGCGATGCGCTTCGTGCGGCTGGATCCTTCGTTCGATGCACTGTCCAACAACCTCGCCATGCCGGTGCAGACGGTGGACGGCGGCGAAACCCGCGTCCCCTTGTCGGCAGACGGGCACTACTGGATCGAGGCCAAGGTCAACGGCACGCGCCAGCGGTTCATGGTCGATACCGGCGCGACGGTGACCGCAATCTCTCAGGAGGTGGCGGACGAAGCCTCGGTTAAGCCCGATCCGCTGCGCCTGCCAGTCGTCGTCCGCACCGCCAACGGCGCGATGCAGGCGCAGATGGTGCGGCTGGATGAAGTGCAGTTCGGATCGATCGTGGCGCGCGATATGGATGCCATCGTCACCCCGGCCACCGGCGGCCTCAACGTGCTGGGCATGAACTTCCTCTCGCGGTTGAAAGGCTGGCGGGTGGAGGAAGGCGTGCTGATCCTCTCGCCCCGGCACCCGGTGGCAAGTTAAACAACAACGAAAGCATCACCCTGCCTTTTGAAGCGCAAGCTAATGCCGCGCCACGCCCAGCCACGACAGCCTGCGCCACGCCCATTCCAGCGGCCCCATGCCGAACCGCGCCAGCCACCAGCGCGGCCAGGCGAGCATCGCCGCCCAGCCGAGCAACACGAACGCCGGCAACCAGCCGCGCGGCAGTTCAGGGCCGAGGCCAAGGCCCCAGCCTGAAAACAACGCCGTCATCAGCACCGTCGTGCCAAGGTAGTTGCTGAACGCGCACCGCCCCGCCGCCGCCAGCGCGCGTCCCGCAGCACTGGAGCCAATGCGCGGCCACAGCAGCACCAGCCCCGCCGCATAGCCCATCGCCATCAGCAGATGGGGGAGGGCGGAAAGATCGTTGATCACCGCGAACATCGCGCGCGGCGGGAAATTGTGGAGCATTGCCCAGCCCAGCATCCCCAGCGTCAGCCCGCCGCCCACGCCGATGCCGCCCCACGCGATCCGCCGCAACGTGCGCTCGCTCCACCCGCCGGTGAAGAACCCCGTGCGCAGCATCGCCATGCCCAGCAGCATCAGCGGCAGCGTTTCGGTAAAGGTGATCATCGCGGTCTGGAACGGCAGGAACGGGTCGGTCGCCAGCCGCAGCCGGATGGCGTCGAGGAAGCCAGCGTTCAGGATCGCGATGTCGCTGGCGTTCATCGCCGCGATGCGGTCCATCATGTCGGCCTGTTCGGCGATATCGGCGGCGCTGGCATGGCCCGCCAGCACGCGCTGTTCGGCGGCGATGCCGGGCAAGTCGCCGATGCCGTCCATCCCGTGGCTCACCAAAAACAGCGCCAGCCCCGCCAGCACCAGCGCACCGGGCGAAAGCCGCCGCATCGCCAGCGCGATCAACCCGCACAGCGCATAGGGAAACAGGATGTCGCCCCACCACAGCAGCAGGTAATGGGCATAGCCGAACAGCGCCAGCCACGTCAGCCGGCGCACCTGCATCCAGTCACCATTCGCGCCGCGCCGCTCAGCCGCTTCCACAAACAGCACCATGCTCGCCCCGAACAGCAGCGTGAACAGCGCGCGCATCTTGCCTTCGAACACCACGAACGAAAACGCGAACCACCCTGTGCCACCCACGTCGGGCACGGGGATCATCGGGCTGAAACTGGCGAGCGTCGGCCCCCAGAACCCGGTCACGTTGATGGCCAGGATGCCCAGCACGGCAACACCGCGCACGAAATCCAGCGCGGTAATCCGATCTGGCGGTGCGCCTGTCGTCAGGGGCGAACCACCAGGCAGGTCAGCCCCGCGCCTTTCAGCCCGGCACAGGCGCGGCTGGCATCGGCTTCGCCGGCAAAGCCGCCGGCCTGCAATCGCGTGACGCCGCTGCCGGCATCGATGCGCTGGTGGCCGGCAAGTTCGGGCCGGGTGCGCAGCTTGGCCCACAGCGCATCGGCGTTGGATTTCTGGCCGAACGCACCCAGTTGCACGCGCCAGTTGCCGCCGGCGCGCGTGGCCGGGGGCAAGGTCGGCTTAGGTGTCGCCAAGGTTGGTTTAGGTGTCACCAGGGTCGGCTTAGGTGTCGCTGGCACAGGCTTGGGCAGCGGCGCAGCGGGGCGCGGCGGCGTCGCCGGGACGGACGTGATCGAGGCCGGAATATCCACCGACTGGAGCGGCCCGGTCGGCAGCGCAGGTCGCAACGGAACGGAGGAAGCCGGTGCTACAGCGGCCGGCACAATCGCACCCAGATCCGCCGCCGCCAGCTGTTGGCCGCGCACTTCGGCCGCCTTGCCTTCCATCTCCTGCGCCAGCGAAGCTCCCATCTGGCGCTGCGCCAGCGGGATCTGCTCGTTCATGGCGGAAAGGTTGGTCATGGCCTGCGGCAAGCCGTTGCTGGCCGCCCGCGTCATCAGCGCATAGGCGCGCACCCAGTCCTTTTCGGCCAGGTCGCCGTTGAAGGCGGCGATGCCCAGAATATACATCGCACGCGGCTCGCCCCGGTCGGCCGAAGCGGTCAGCCAAGGCATCGCCTCAGCCTGACGCCCGGTCTGGAACAACAGCACGCCATAGTTGTCGATCGCCCGCGCATGGCCCAGCTTGGCCGCCTTGCGATACATTTCCTCGGCCTTGGTCAGATCCTTGGGCACGCCGCGCCCCAGCTTGAACGCCTGCCCCATGTTGAACAGCGCATCGGCGTCGCCCTTGGCCGCCGGGCCCTGCCACTGCCGGACGGCGGCGGCATAATCGCCGCGCGACCACTGGTCGACGCCTTCCTTCACCCCGGCGGAGGCGGTGCTGGCGCAAACCGAAGCGACAACCAGCGTGGTCGCTTTCCAAAATCCCGTCAAACGCATGGTCGTTCAATTCCCCGTCACCCCGGCGGCAAGCCGGCATGGTAAACGATGCGCCCGTCCGGGTCATGTTCCTAACCGCAGGAATTGTGCCCGGTCCGGTCGCG
>DAICYJ010000181.1 GCA_027311705.1 Novosphingobium sp.
CGACATACGTCGTGACGACTTTCGCCTCTGCCTGTTTTGCCAGCCAGCTTTCCATTCGGGCAGCCACGGCTTCTGTATTCGCGATGGCGGTGCCTTCGGGCAATTGCACTTCGACCAGGACTTCGGGCCTGTCTGAACTGGGGAAGAACTGCTTGGCAACGAACCCCATCCCCACGATTGACACCAGCATGGCCACGCAGACGATCGCTGCCGCCAGCCACTTGTGATCGACCGACCATGCCACGGCGCCGCGCAGGCGCCCATAGAGCGGTGTATCGTAAATGGCATCATGGCCGCCTTCGTGGCGGGGTATTTCCGGCAGCAGCTTCACGCCGAGATAGGGGGTGAACAGCACCGCGACCACCCACGAGATGATCAGCGCATAACCCACCACCCAAAAGATGTTGCCGGCGTATTCGCCTGCCGAAGATTGCGCGAAACCCACCGGCATCAGGGCGATGATTGTGACCAGCGTGCCCGACAGCATCGGGCCGGCGGTCGCCGTCCAGGCATAGCCCGCCGCGCGCACGCGGTCCCACCCCTCCTCCATCTTTACGACCATCATCTCGACCGCGATGATCGCGTCGTCGACCAGCAGGCCTAGCGCCAGGATCAGCGCGCCCAGCGAAATCCGGTCGAACTCGCGGCCCGTCGCCTGCATCACCAGGAACACCCCCGCCAGCGTCAGCGGCACGGCGGCGGCGACGACCAGCCCCACCCGCCAGCCCAGCCCAATCAGGCTGACGATCATCACCACCGCCAGCGCGACGACGAATTTCAGCATGAATTCGTCGATGGCCTCATTGATGTTGACCGATTGGTCCGAAACGCTGGCAAGGGTCATCCCCAGGGGCAGATCCGCCCTGATGGCCGCAGCCTGTTTGGCCAGTGCTTTGCCCAGTTCCGGCCCGTTCCAGTTGGGTTTCATCACCACGCTAAGCAGCAGGGCGCGTTCGCCCCCATTGTGTACGATGAAGCTGGGCGGATCTTCGTATCCGCGCCGGACATCGGCAATGTCGCCCAGCCGCAGCGACCGGCCGTTGGCGGCGACGACCGTTTCGCGCACCGCGTCTACATCCTGATACCCATTGTCGACGCGCAGATCGACGCGGGATGCCTTGGTATCGACCGCGCCCGATGGCGCGATGTCGTTCTGTTCGCGGATAGATGCGATGATCGTGCGGGGATCGAGGCCCAGCGTCGCAAGCTTGGCCGGGTCGAAATCGACGGTGATGCGCTGGGCCTGCTCACCCAGAATATCGACCTTCTGCACGCCGGGAACATGTAGCAGCCGCTGGCGCATGGTATCGGCCACCCGCACCATTTCGCGATGGGGCAAGCCCTTGGCCCGCAAGGCATAAATCGCAAAGCTGACGTCTGCATATTCGTCGTTGGCGAACGGGCCTATCACCCCGCGCGGGAGCTTCGGCGTTTCGTCGCCGACTTTCTTGCGGGCCTGATAGAACTGTTCGGGTACTTGCGCGGGCGGGGTATTATCCCTTACCCACAGCGTGATGAAGGCGAAGCCGGGGCGGGTGTAGGTGTCGACGCGGTCGTAATAGCGCAGTTCCTGAAGCCGGCGCTCCAGCGGGTCGGCCACCAGATCCTGCATTTCGCGCGCGGTGGCACCGGGCCATGCGGCGGTGAAGGTCATGATCTTGATCGTGAATTTCGGATCTTCCGCACGGCCGAGCTGCAGAAATGCCACCGCCCCCGCAAGGGCCAGTGCGATGATGAGGAACAGCGTGACCGCGCGGTGGCGCAGCGCGAGGGCTGACAGGTTGAAACGGTCCATACTTAGGGCCGGACCCTCACCCGGTCGCCTTCGTGCAGCAGGTGGGCGCCCAAAGCGACGACCCTTTCGCCCGCGCGCAGGCCGGAATCGACGGTAATCCGCTCTTCCTGCACCTGCGCCAAGTGAACGCGGCGGAAGTGGACCACGGAGTCCTTTCCGCTGACGACCCAGACGCCGGGACCGGTTCCGGGATCGTAAAGCGCGCCCGATGGCACGCTCACGGCGCCGATTTCGCCCTGTTTTCCGTTAGTTGGTGTGACGGTGACGGTCGATCCCAGCGGCGCGACCTGAGCGGCACCTAACAGCACATAGCGCGCCTCAAACGTCCGCGTGGCGGGATCTGCCTGTGCCGACAACTGCCGCAGCCGCGCGGGCACCGGCCCCCCCATGCCATAGACGTTGGCATTGGCCCCGGTGCCCAGCGTGGCGCGCATTCCTTCGGGCACAGCGACGATCGCCTCGCGCGCGCCGGACTGTGCGAGGCGCAGCACCGGCTGGCCGGCCGCGACCACCTGTCCCGGCTCTGCCAGCACCGCCGCGACCACGCCATCGGCATCGGCGCGGAGCACCGCGTAGGTAGCATTGTTGCCGGCGACGCGGGATTGCGCGATCGCGGCGGCATGATCGGCACGGGCGGCATCGAGCGCGGCGCGGACGGCATCGTACTGCCTGCGCGAGGCAAAGCCCGCTTCGAAAATGGGGCGCATGCGCTGTTCGTCGCGCCGAGCGAGTTCGAGGCGGGCGGCAGCCGATTCGACCACACGAGCCTGTGCCGACGCGCCAAGCGCCAGGTCGGTGGCATCGAGGCGCATCAGCGGTTGACCGCGGCGCACCACCTGCCCCGCATCGACCAGCCGCTGCGCAATCTGCCCACCGACCCGGAAGCCCAGGTCGCTTTCCACCCGAGCGCCGACAACGCCGGTGAGGCTGCCAGTGCCCGAAACGGCGGGCTGGGCCAGCGCCGTCTGGACGAGGGGCGCGGCTGTGCGCGGATCTTCCTGCGCCGGACCGCCGCATCCCGCCAGCATCGCGCTGGCCAGCAGGCAGGCATATCCCGGCTTTCGTAATCCCCGCACGCCCATTACCCCCGGAACCAATGACCTAAAACCGTGCCATCACCTTTTCGCCGAACAGGCGCAGCGACCGCATCACGGCTTCGTGTGGCACGGTTCCCATCTGCATTACCATGATCAGTTCGTCGACTCCCGCTTCCTGAAATCGTCGCACGCTTTCCAAGGCAGCAACCGGATCGCCGATGATCGTGCTGAGCGGCTGTTCGGGATCGGCGCGCGCCGCCATGGTCCGGTCCAGTTCGTCATCCGACAGTGGCCGTGTGTTGAATTCGGGCGAGCCCAGCGAGCGGACGGGGGAGAAGAAGTAGTGCCCCAGCCCTTCCTGATGATAGCGCGCGCCGCGAAAGCCGATGGCGCAGGCCTCGCGGTCGTTTTCCAGCACCATTGCCGCTGGGGTGCAGCAGAACTGGTTGGTGACCCGGCGCGGCGGCTGCGGGCAGCGGGTGATGGCGGCGCGATACTGCGCCACATGATCGACCAACTGCGCCTGCGTGCTGCCGGCGAAATTGAGCGAGCCTACGCCCAGTTCCCCCGCCGCCACGATGGTTTCGGGGCGCGAACACGCGATATAGGCGGGCGGATTGGGGGTTTGCACCGGCTTGGGAATGACGGTCATCGGCGGAATATCGTAATGCACGCCGTGGTGCTCGAAGATCTCCGACCGCCACATGCGCGGAATCATCTCCAGCGCCTCGCGCCACTGGCTGTCCAGCTCCGCCTTGTCGACCTCGAACGCTTCCTGTTCGACGCGGGTAGAGCTTTTGCCCGAACCCCAGTTCATCCGCCCGCCCGAAAGGATATCCAGCGAGGCCACCCGTTCGGCAATGCGGATTGGATGATTGTAGCGCCCCGGCGACAGGGTGACGCCGTGGCCCAGTCGGATGGTTTTGGTGCGCGCGGCGATGAAGGCCAGCAGCACTTCAGGCGCGGAGCAGTGCGAGTATTCGTAGAGCCCGTGATGCTCCACCGCCCAGACCGCGTGATAGCCCAGCGCATCGGCGAGTTCGGCCTGTTCCACGATATCGTGGAACAGCTGGCGTTCGGCAGCAGGGCGGCCATCGGCGGTCTGCGCCTCGATAAACAGCGAGAACTTCATTCTGCGGCCACGGCATCGGCATAGACGCCGCGATATTCGGCGGGCAGCAGTTCGGCGATGCGGTGCATCACGCGATCGGCATAGTCGCGTGCGCCCGCGCCTTCTCCCGGAGGGGGAATGGGGGCGCCGATGCGCACGGTGAGCGCCAACCGGTCAACCTGCCGGAAGCGGTTGCGCCACCCCTCCTGCCCCCATGCCGCATAGGGCAGCACCGGCAGGCCCGACCGCGCGGCGAGCCAGGCGATGCCCGTTTCCGCCCGGCCCAGCCCTTCACGGTTGCGCGTGCCTTCGGGTGCAAGCGCCAGAATGCCGCCTTCGCGCAGCACGGCCAGTGCGCGTTCCAGCGCGGGGGCGACGTCACCGGTCTTGGGCAGGTAGATCGCCTCGCCCAGCCGCCCGACCAGCTGATCGAGCATCCAGTTGCGCTGGAGCTTGGAATTGGCGAGCATCACCGTGCGGCGCGGGATGACCGAGAGTGCCAGCGGCACGTCCGACATGCTGAGGTGATTGACCGCGAGGATGAACGGACCATCGGGCAGATGCTCCAGCCCCGCGACATCGACCTTACCAAGCGCGGCCAGACCCATGCGGCTGATCGTGCGCGCGCTTTTTTGCAGCGGGGTCCAGTCGCGAGACGATGCCGGCGCGATGGTGGGCACAGGGACGGGTCTGGCCGCATGCACAACGGCCTGAACGGCAGGTGCAGGCGGAACTTCCGGCACTGCGGGCTTTGGCTGCGATGGTTCGGCGGCAACGGGTGCTGGTGCCGCCACCGGCACTGCCGGGGCCATCCCTTCGCGTGCGGCGAGATCGGCCAGCACCAGCGCGCCAAGCGTGCGGATGTTCATATCATCGAGCAGCGCGATCACCGGCATTTCGAAGCCCAGATCACCCGACAGCACGACCATGAATTCCACCGATAGCAGTGAATCAAGGCCGAAGGCATCGAGCGTGCGTTCCACGTCGATCGTTTCGGGTGTCATGCCCAGGATGCGGGCAAGGCTGCGCATCAGGAACGCCTCGATCAGCGGCGTTTTTTCTTCCGGCGCGGCGGCGGCGAGGGTAGCGACGATCTCGCTGCTGACCGCCGCCCTGCCCGCCGGATCGCTGGCGGCGGGGATCAGGTGCGCGAGGCGCGGGCTGGCTGCCGAACGCGCCGAATAGGCAGCCATCTGACCCCAATCGATGCGTGCCGCCATGATCTGCGGGCTGCGCCGCGATAGCGCGGCATCGAAGGCCTCGAGCGCCTCTCCCCGCGTGAACGACAAGTAGCCCTGCTGATCGAGAAACTTCTGCAAATCGGGCCGCGCGGCGACATAGCCCGATCCCGCGAGCACGCCCCAGTTGATCGTCAGCGAGGGCAGGCCCATCGCCTGCCGCTGGTGTGACAGCGCATCGAGATAGGCGTTGGCGGCGGCATAGTTCGCCTGAAGCGGATTGCCGAGCAACGAGGTGATCGAGGAGAACAACACGAAGTGATCGAGCGGCAGGTCCTTCGTGGCCTGATGCAGCATCCACGCTCCGGTCGCCTTGGGTGCCATCACCCGGTCCATCGCATCGTCGTCCATCGTTGCCAGCCGCTGGTCGTCCAGCACCATGGCCCCGTGGAACACGCCACGCAGCGGGGACAGTTCAGCGTCGATGCGCGCGAGGATGCTACGGATATCGTCCGCGTTGGCGACATCGCCCTGCATGACTTCCACCCGCGTGCCAGCCTGCCGCATCGCTTCGATCCGCGCGGCGGCGGCCGCTGTGGGCGCGCTTCGCCCTGTCAGCACGATGGCACCGGGCCGCCCCGCCGCCAGATGTTCCGCCACCGCGAGGCCGAACCCGCCCAGCCCTCCGGTGACGAGGTAGCTGCCATCGCCGCGGCACAGGCAGTCTATGCCCTGCCGCACCGGCAGTTCGGGCTTTTGCCCATCGTTCACCAGCACGATCTTGCCAATGTGCCGCCCCACGGTCATCTGCCGGAACGCTTCCTCGATCCGCACCATCGGCAAGGCTTCGACAGGCAAGGGATCGAACGTACCCGCATCGACAGCGGCGGCGATTTCGTCGAGCAGTTCGCCCACCCGGTCGGGCCGGTCCTTGGTCATCTGATCGAGATCGAACGAGGCGAACGACAGGTTGCGCCGGAAATCGCCCATCGGCAGGCCGGCGTTGGCATAGATATCGGCCTTCCCGATCTCCACGAACCGGCCATAGGCCGCAAGGCTGGCCATGCCGCGCGCAATCGCTTCGCCAGACAGAGAATTGAGCACGATATCCACGCCTTCGCCAGCGGTTGCCGCCGCGATCTCGTCCGCAAAATCGAGCGAGCGCGAATCCATGACATGCTCGATACCCAGCGAGCGCAAGTAATCCCGCTTGGCCTCTGACCCGGCGGTGGCAAAAATTTGCGCCCCGGCGGCCTGTGCGATGCGGATGGCGGAAAGGCCCACTCCGCCGGTCGCACTGTGGATCAGCACGCGTTCGCCCTTGGCCAGCCGCCCCATGCGCATCAATCCGTGGAGCGCGGTGATCGCCACCGTGGGCAGCGCTGCCGCTTCGGCAAAGCTGAGCCGGTCGGGCTTTCGGACAAGACATTGTTCGGGCGTTACCGTCATCGTGCCGATGGCCGCGGTCGCCATCGCCATCACCGCATCGCCGGGCCGCACGCGGGTGACCGCGCTGCCGACCTCGATCACCGTGCCCGCGCAATCGCTGCCCAGCCGGCCCCGGCCGGTGGAGCTGTCCGCCTCTTCCAACCCCTGGATCGTGCCCATCGCCAGCACGACATCGCGGAAGTTGAGGCTGGCCGCCGCAACCTTGATCCGCACTTCGTGGGGCGCGAGCGGCACCGGGCGATACTCCTGAAGGTACATCGACGACAGCGATCCCGCCGTGCCGACCGCCGCGTGCCATTCCAGCGGATGATCGGACAGGACCCGCAAGGGGGCGTCCGGCTCTTCGTGACGCAGGCGGCGGACGTGTCGGGCGGCACCGGCGAAGGCAATCTCCTCGTCGCGGTCGTGCTCGGTGATTTCGCGCACGAAGGCGGCGATCGAGGCATCGGTGGGGGCAAGGCCGAGGTCGGCCATGCGCAGCGCGATTTCGCCATGCTCCTTGATCGCGGTGCGCCCGAAGCCGAGCACGGTGGCCTGCGCGGCATCGCCGCCGGCGCCGGCCAGTTCCGCGCCGCCGCCGGTGACCAGCCACAGCGGCATGGCGGGCGGCACATCGCGCTTCAGCAGGCGGCGCATCAGCGACAATGTGCCGAACACCGGGTTGGCGCGGCCGGTGTTCGCCGTGTCTGGATGGGCCAGCGCGCGCAAGTCTATGATCCCGGCGAGCCGGGTTTGGGTGGCGTCCAGATGGGCGTCGAGCGCGGCCTCGTCGGTGATGACCACGGCATGGCCGCCAACCGAGGCGATGGCTGCCGCGACGCGCGCCGAAACATCAGATTCCGCCGCGAGCAGCAGCCATGATAGGTCCGCCGCTTGTTCGGCGGGCCGGCCAGCGAGGATGACCGTCTGCGCCGCTTCGCCCAGCGCGCCGGGTTCGCTGGAAAGGGTGACGTGGTTGAAGCCTGCCGCCGCCAGTTGACCGCGCCATTGCGCGCCTTCCAGCAAGGGATGTTCGGGCCGCAGCGCGCGATCGGTGAAGGCCCACCAGCCGCGCGTCTGCCCGAAGATCACGTCCAGCCAGCGCGGATGGCGGGTAATCTCGATCATCGCCAGCGTGCCGCCGGGCACCAGCAGCGCGCGCAAGCGGCCAAGGCTTTGCGCCACATCCGGCGTGGCGTGGACGACGTTGGCGGCGACGATCAGGTCGAACGATCCGGGCTCGAACCCTTGGGATTGCGGATCGCGGGTGAGGTCGAAGGTACGGAATTCGACGTGATCCAGACCTTCGAACAGCGCGCGCGCGCCATCAAGCAGCATCGCGGCGTTATCGGTGAAGACATAGCGGGTGCGGTCTGGCGGCAGCACGCCGAGCACGGCGGCGGTTGCCCCGCCGGTGCCTGCGCCAATTTCCAGCACGCGGATCACGCCGCCGGCGCTCGCCTTTTCGGCTAGCAATTTCAGCGAACCGGCGAGGATGCGGTTGTAGTAGTCCGAGCCAGGCGCATCGCGGTAGAACTGCGTCAGCAGCGGCAGGCTTTCGGCGGTGAAGATCGCGTCGCGACCGGAACTGGTGCCGGACAGCGCGCCCGCGAGCGTGCGCCCGGCCTGTTCCAGCAGGGCAAGGTCGATGGCGT
>DAICYJ010000185.1 GCA_027311705.1 Novosphingobium sp.
CACCCTGAACCTGCTGCGCGGCTATGCCATTGAAACGGCGCAACGTTGGTGGGGCCAGCGTCCAGCTCGTCGAGGCGAAGGCAGAAAACGGTGCCATCTCGCCATTCATGCCACGCACGAACCATTGCGAAAGGTCGGACGGGGTGCTGCGATAGGGCGCGTCGCCCTGCACATAGACCCGTTTCACCCGGCCCCGATCGACGAAATCATTGACGTAGCTGCCGCCCCACGCCGTCGCCAGCGTCGAATTGACATCAGCGGGTGCAAGCTGGAGCGCGGTGGCGGCGGGATCGTTGAGGTCGACCTTCAACTGCGGTGTGTCCTCCAGCCCGTTGAAGCGCACTTGTGCCAGCCCGGTGTCGGCATTGGCGTCGTCGAGCAATTGCTTGCGCGCGGTCGTCAGCGCGGAAACGCCATTGCCGGCGGCATCCTGCAACCACATCTCGAAACCGCTGGAATTGCCGAGTCCCCGGATTGCCGGAGGCGACAGGATCAGCGTCTGCGCGTCAATATCGCCAGCGAAATGCTTGTTCAGGCGCTGGGTGATGGCCGGGGCGGCATTGTCGCCACCGCTCCGCTCATCCCACGGTTTCAGCACGATAAATCCCTGAGCGATGTTTTGTCCCGATCCTGCGCCACCGCGACCGACGGCGGTGAACACGTGATCCACGTTTTCCGGGTCGGCCTTGCGGATGTAGTCCGCCACGCGGGTCGCTACGGCCTGGGTCTGGTCGAGCGTAGAGCCCACCGGCAGGGTGATGCTGATCGATAGATTGCCCTGATCCTCGTCGGGCAGGAAGCTCGTCGGCAGCCGACTGTTGAGCAGCACGACGGCCGCACACACGCCGACAAACACCAGCATCCACGGCAAGGGCCGGGCCACGAACTTGCCGAGCCGGCGCTCATAGCCCGTCTCAAGCGCACTGTATCGCTTGTTGAATCCCTTGAAAAAGCGCCCCTGCGGCTTTTCGTGCGGCTTCAGCAGCGTAGCGCAAAGCGCGGGCGTCAACGTCAGCGCGACCAGCACCGAAAGAACCATTGCCGAAACGATCGTCACCGAGAACTGCCGATAGATCGCCCCGGTCGATCCGCCGAAAAATGCCATCGGCACGAACACAGCGGTCAAAACCAGCGTGATCCCGATCAGCGCGGAAGTGATTTCCCCCATCGATTTCACCGTGGCATCGACGGCGGAAAGCTTTTCGTCGTGCATCACGCGCTCGACGTTTTCGACCACGACGATGGCATCGTCGACCAGCAGGCCGATGGCGAGCACCATGCCGAACATCGTCAGCGTGTTCACGGTATAGCCGACCATCGCCAGAATGCCGAACGTGCCCAGCAGTACCACCGGAACCGCGATCGCCGGGATCAGCGTGGCACGCCAGTTCTGCAGGAACAGGAACATCACGATCACAACCAGCGCTACCGCTTCCAGCAGCGACTTCACCACTTCCTCGATCGAGATCTTCACAAAAGTGCTGCTGTCGCGCGGATAGGCGATGGCATATCCAGCGGGCAGGTCCTTCGACAGATCGACGACCATGTCCTTCACCAGCTGCGCGGTGCGCATCGCGTTCGCGCCTGAAGCAAGGCTGATCGAAAGCCCGGTGGCGGGCCTGCCGTCGAAAGAATTGATCGATCCGTAGCTTTCCTGACCAAGTTCGATCCGCGCGACGTCTTTCAAGCGCACGGCTGCGCCGGTGACCTCGGTCTTGAGGATCACGTCGCGGAACTGGTCGACCGTCTGCAGGCGCGAGCGGGCGGTGACGGTGGCATTGAGCCGCTGGCCGGGGGCGGCTGGTTGCGCGCCGATTTCGCCCGCCGAGACTTGCGTATTCTGGGCCTGCAAGGCTGCGGTAACGTCCGACGGCATCAGCTTCACTGCCACCAGCTTTGCCGGATCCAGCCAGATGCGCATGGCGAACTGGCCGCCATAAACATCCGCGCTGCCCACGCCTTCGACTCGCGACAGCGGATCGACGAAATGCGTGGTCAGGTAATCGGCAAGGTCGGCATTGCTGCTTTTACCGGTCGCATCATACAGGCCGACAACCAGCAACTGGTCGTTCTGCGCCTTGTTGACGTTGATGCCTTGTTGCTGCACCGGCTGCGGCAAGCGGCTGATCGAGCGCGAGATTGCGTTCTGCACCTGCACTTGCGCGGTATCGGGGTCGGTGCCCTTTTCGAAAGTGGCGGTTACCTGCGCCGAACCGGTATTGCTGCTCGATGTGAAATACAGCAGCCCGTCAATGCCCTTCAGCTGCTGTTCCAGCACCTGCGTCACGCTGTTCTCGATCGCCTGCGCATCGGCACCGGGGTAGTTGGCATTGACGGAGATCGTCGGTGGGGCGATGTCTGGATATTGCTCCACGCCCATTTCAGTGATTGAAAAGGCGCCTGCCGCCATCACCGCAATGGCGATGACCCAGGCGAAGATCGGGCGGAGTGCGAAAAAACGGGAAAGCACCGGTTTACTTGCCCCCGGCCGCAGCGCGGGGAGCGGTGGCGGGATTTACCTTCACGGTCGCACCGGGCTTGGCCTTCAGCAATCCGTCGGTCACGATCCGCTCGCCCGGCTTCAATCCGGAGGTGACGAGCCACGCGCTGCCCACGGCCGTATCGGCAGTTACCTCGCGTGTCTCGATCTTGTTCTGCGCGTTCACCACCAGCACACTGGCGGTGCCACGGGGCGTGCGGGTGACCGCGTTCTGGGGAACGAGGATACCGTTCGGCACCGTCGCCTGCACCAGCCGCGCCTTCACGAACAGGCCGGGCAGTAGGTCGCCTCGCGGATTGGGCACGGTCACGCGCAAGCTGACAGTGCCGGTCTGCTCATCCACGTCCACATCGGTGAAGTTCAGGCGGCCCGGCACGGGATAAGCCGATCCGTCCGAAAGCACGATCTGCACCGCGGCCGAACTGTCGCCCGAAACTTTGCCGCTGGCGAGTGCACGGCGCAGCGCCATGTAGTCGTTGCCCGATTGCTGGATGTCCACGAACATCGGGTCAAGCCGCTGCACCTTGGCCAAGGCGTCGGTCTGGCTCGCGGTAACGAGCGCGCCCTTGGTCACGGACGATTTGCCGATCCGGCCCGAAATCGGCGACGAAACCCGCGTGAACCCCAGATTCACCTGCGTGCTGGCCAGAGCGGCGCGGCTTTGCGCCACTTGCGCGCGTGATTGATTATAAACGGCGATGGCATCGGCCGATTCCTGCCTGCTCACGCCGCCTTCCTGCGCCAGCGTACGATAT
>DAICYJ010000194.1 GCA_027311705.1 Novosphingobium sp.
TCGCCATCACCAACTGCCTCAACTTCGCCAACCCCCAGCGTCCCGAAATCATGGCTCAGATCGTCGGCTGCCTGAACGGCATGGGCGACGCCTGCCGGGCGCTGGATTACCCGATCGTCAGCGGCAACGTCTCGCTGTATAACGAGAGCAAGGCGACGGGCGGCGGTTCCGCGATCCTGCCGACGCCCGCTATTGGTGGCGTCGGGCTGATGCAGGATCACACCAAGATGGCGACCGTGGCGTTCAAGAACAACGGCGACGCGATCTGGCTGCTGGGCGGCAACGGAAGTCACCTCGGCCAGTCGCTGTACTTGCGCGAAGTGCTGGGCCGTGAAGCCGGCGCACCACCGCCTGTCGATCTGGCAGTCGAGCGCCACAACGGCGAGCTGGTGCGCAGCTGGATTGCCGACGGCAAGGTGACGGCAGTGCACGACCTTGCAGACGGCGGCCTGCTGGTCGCGCTGGCGGAAATGGCGCTGGCAAGCGGCATCGGCTGCGCGTTGGAAATCACGCTCGATACGGCGGTCGCATTCGGTGAAGACCAGTCGCGGTATCTGGTAACGGCGGCGGCGGACGTCCCGCTCGAAGGCGCGATCAGGATCGGCTCGGTCGGTGGCTCCTCAGTCGGCGGCATAGAAATTGCAACCCTCCGCGAAGCCAACGAGGCGTTCTTCCGGGACTGGATGGACGCATGACGTCTGGGTCCATCCGCGTCGGCATCGGCGGGTGGACCTACGAACCGTGGCGCGGCGGCGCCTTCTATCCCGAAGGCCTGCAGCAAAAGCGGGAGCTGGAATACGCCGCCAGCAAAGTCACCTGCATAGAGATCAACGCGACCTATTACGGCCGGCAGAAGCCCGAAAGCTTCGCCAAATGGGCGGACGCCGCACCCGATGGCTTCCGCTTCAGCCTGAAAGCGTCAAAGTTCTCAACGGCGCGCAAAGTGCTGGCCGAAGGCGGCGACTCCATCGCCACATTTCTCGGACAGGGTTTCACCCGGCTGGGCGACAAGCTCGGCCCGATCGTGTGGCAATTCCGCGACGGCAAGAAATTCGACCCCGACGATTTCGCCCGCTTCCTCGATCTGATCCCCGATCAGCAGGACGGCCTGCCCCTCCGCCACGCGATCGAAGTGCGTGACGAGAGTTTCGCGGACCCTGCCTTCCTCTACTTGTGCCGCGCGCGCAATATGGCGGTCGTCTTTGCCGACAGCGATCAATTTCCCCGTATCGAGGAACAGACGGCAGACTTCACTTACGCCCGCCTTCAGCGCTCGCAGGCGAGCGAGGCCACCGGCTACAGCGCAACCGCCATCGACGATTGGGCAAAGCGCGCCAAAAGCTGCTCGCACAAAGGCCGCGATGTCTACATGCTGTTCATTTCCGGCGCGAAAGAACGCAACCCGTCGGCAGCGCAGGCATTGATCGCCAGCCTGTAAATCAGGCCGCCTTCTTCCCCAGCAGATCAAACGGGTCGACGCCCTGCGCCCGCCACACCGCGTGGCAGTCGGCATAGCGCATCGCCGGAGTCACCTTCAGCCGCCGGCGCACTTCGTCCAGGGGCAGCGGCAGCAGTTCCAGCATCGATTGCTCGCACATGCGCGGGCAGGCCTTGCCCAGCCGCTGGCCTTCGCGGATCGCGCGCAGCACCGGCGCGCCCTTGCCCGCCTGCTGGCGGATATTCAGCCCGGCCATATAGCCGATGAAGAGGTTCGCCGGCGCGGGTTGCTGGCTATAGGTAAACGCCAGCACGCAGGCCTCGCCCAGCGCGTCGCGGCCATAGCCGGTGACGATATGGAGCATATCGTGGACATCGCGCATCCGTTCCAGATACCAGCGGAACTGGTCATGATACGGCCCCCTGTCACGCGCAAACTTGGCGAATTCGTCGGCAAGGCCCTGCGCGGTCAGCCCCTCACGCTCCATGAAATCGCAATAGGCATGGGCGAGCGAGCCCGCCGGATAGCGCCGCAGCGCCGCGTGATCGTCAAGGATCGGAGCCAGCGCCGGCTCTGCCGCACGGATTGCCTGCCCGCGCGGTGACAGCATGAACCGTTCCGCCGCAGCGCGGATACCTTGCCACGGCAGCGATTCGAAGATGTGGAACACCTCCTCGGTGTTTTCCTTGTCTTTCAACAGCTCGCGGAAATGGTGCAGCGCCTTGGCGGGCTGCATGCGCGGAAACGGGCGGCGCTCGTCGTAAAACGGCAGCGTCGCCAGCGGTTCGACCGCGAAAATGGCAGACCCAAAGTTCGAAGACAGGGCGTTCAAGGTCGATTCCCGAAGTGCGCTTGTGCAGTTTATACTAACAATGATGTCAATATAAGGTCAATTCGGCTTTTCGCCAGCACCCCTCACGCCAGAACCCATTGCTCGCGAGCAATGCCAAGCAGTTCCAGGATCGCGGTCAGGTCGCCCCGGTCGATCCACCCGTCCGCCGCGCTGCGTGCCTTGGGCTTGGCGCGATAGGCGATGCCGTGTGTGGCCGCCTCGATCATCGGAATGTCGTTCGCGCCGTCTCCGGTTGCCAGCGAGGTTGCCCCCTCGCCCAGCCGTTCCGCTTCTTCCAGCAGCACTTTCAGCTTCACACCGCTGTCGACGATTCCGCCGACCAGCCCGCCCGTCAGCGCCCCATCGTGAAGGCCCAGCCGGTTGCCGACCACGCGATCGAAGCCCAGCAATTCCGCCACCGGATCGGCAAACGAGTGAAACCCGCCCGTCACCAGCACGGTGTGGCAGCCCAGCGATTTCAGCGTTGAAACCAGCGTCCGCGCGCCCGGCATCGGGTGAATGCGCTGGTCCAGACACTGCCGGATCGCGCTTTCGGGCAAGTCCTTCAGCAGGCCCACCCGTTCGCGCAGCGCGGATTCGAAATCGAGTTCGCCCTGCATCGCGCGTTCGGTAATGGCGGCAATCTGCGGCTTCAGACCGGCGAAATCGGCGAGTTCATCGATGCATTCCTGCCCGATCATGGTCGAATCCATGTCGGAAACGAACAGACGCGGCACTTCGATAGGCACGGGAGACAACAGCAGGTCGCATTCGGGGAAGCACTGGTCGAGGATGCGGCGCACCTGCGCGGCGCTGCAAAGCTCGCCGTCCCCCTCGATCAGTTCCATTTCCAGCACGGATTCGCAGAAATCGAGCATCCCCGCACCGGCCACTTCCCAGCCGCGCGCCTCGATCATTTCCATGGCGAGCGCAAGATTGTCACCAAGCGTGTCAGGCTCTGCTATCAGCCGCGCAATGAGCACCGAAAATTCCCCTAATCAGAATGCCACGAAACCGGCGCTCGCGCTCATCGCAGGGCCGACCGCCAGCGGCAAGAGCGATCTCGCGGTTCGCCTCGCACTCGCAGAACGTGCGGCGGGGCGCGACGCCGTGGTCATCAATGCCGACAGCGCGCAAGTCTACGCCGATCTGGCCGTGCTGAGCGCGCGGCCGGCGGACGAGGAAATGCATGGCGTGCCCCACCGCCTGTTCGGCACGTGGGACGGCGCAGAGGCGTGCTCAGCGCCCGATTGGGCGGCGGCGGCGAAGCAGGAAATCGCCGCCGCCCACGATGCAGGGGCACTTCCCATCCTTGTCGGCGGCACCGGCCTTTATATCCGCACGCTGCTCGATGGCATCGCCCCCGTGCCGGCCATCGACCCTTCGGTGCGCGAAGACGTGCGCGCGATGCCGGTGGCCAAGGCTTATGCTGCGCTGCTGGATGAAGACCCCGAACGCGCCGCCGCACTGGCGCCGGCGGACGTCACGCGCATTGCTCGCTCGCTCGAAGTGGTGCGCTCCACCGGCCGTACGCTGGCATCGTGGCAAAGCGAGCACAGCGGCGGTATCGGCGACACGGTGCAGTTGCGGCCTCTGGTGTTGATGCCGGACCGGACGTGGCTCTATCCCCGCTGCGACCTGCGTTTCGAACGGATGTGGCAAGCGGGGGCCATTGCCGAAGTGCAAGCCTTGCTGGCGAGGCAGTTGGACCCCGCCCTGCCCGTGATGCGCGCCATCGGTGTTGCGGAGGTTTCCGCTTTTCTCTCCGGCGAGATGACCGAGCCGGAAGCCATTGCGGCAGGCAGCCAGGCAACCCGGAATTACGCCAAGCGGCAATACACGTGGCTGCGCAACCAGATGCCCGAAGAATGGCCGCGATGCGCGAACGAAAATTCCACCCCAGACACCATCATAGCATCATTATTTCAATCTTAGCCGGTTGACATATGCATTTATATCACTTAGCAGGCCCTCAACTGGCTGACGGACCGTTCGCGCGGATCGCCGGTCACCCGTAAGGGGAGAGAAGGCCCGGCGCAGCCAACCCTGCGTCGGGCCTCGATTTTTGAGTATCTCGATTTTTACAGGGGTGGTGCAACTTTGCCTGTCGCACGCCCCGCCCGGACGTTATCCGCGTCCGCGCAAGCAAGGGAACTGGTCCGTGACAACCGAGCGCAGCGGCGCTGAAATCCTCGTCGAAAGTCTGGTCGCCAAGGGCGTCGAATTCGTGTTCGGCTATCCCGGCGGCGCGGTGCTGCCGATCTACGACGCGCTGTTCGGCGAAGAGCGCATCCGCCACATCCTCGTCCGCCATGAAGCCGGCGCGGCCCATGCCGCCGAAGGTTATGCGCGCGCCACCGGCAAGCCCGGCGTGGTGCTCGTCACCTCCGGCCCCGGCGCAACCAATGCCGTCACCGGCATTGCCGACGCGTTCATGGATTCGATCCCGCTCGTCGTCATCACCGGGCAGGTTCCGACCGCGCTGATCGGCACCGACGCATTTCAGGAAGCCGATACCGTCGGCATCACGCGCCACTGCACCAAGCACAACTATCTGGTCAAAGACCCGTCGGAACTGGCGTCGATCGTCGACGAAGCCTTCCGCATCGCCACCGAAGGCCGCCCAGGCCCCGTCGTGATCGACATTCCCAAGGACGTGCAGATCGCGCTGGCGACATGGACCGGCACCGCCACCAACCAGCGCAAGCGCTACAACCCGCAAGTCGAAGGCGGCGAAGCGGAAATCGCGCAGGCCGTGGCGATGATCGCGGCGGCGCAGGCTCCCATTTTCTATACTGGCGGCGGCGTCATCAATTCCGGCCCCGAAGCATCGCGCCTGCTGCGTGAATTGCAGAAGCTCACCGGCGCGCCGGTCACGTCCACGCTGATGGGCCTCGGCGCCTATCCGGCGGGCGATCCCGCATGGCTGGGTATGCTGGGCATGCACGGCACCTACGAATCCAACATGGCGATGAACCGCGCGGATCTGATCATCTGCGTCGGTGCGCGTTTCGACGATCGCGTGACTGGACGGCTCGATGCCTTCTCGCCCCACAGCAAGAAGATCCACATCGATATCGACCGCGCCTCGATCAACAAGACCGTGCCGGTCGATCTGCCGGTGATCGGCGATTGCGGCAAGGTTCTGGCGCAGATCATCGAAGGATGGCTTCAGGCCGGTCACACCGCCAACGACCTGACCGAATGGTACGCCCGGATCGATGGCTGGCGCGCGCGGCAAAGCCTGAACTATCCGCCTAACGCGAATGCGATCATGCCGCAGCTGGCGGTGGAACGGCTCCACGCGCTGACACTGGCACACGATCCGATCATCGCGACCGAAGTCGGCCAGCACCAGATGTGGGCGGCGCAATACTTCCCGTTTCAAAAGCCGAACAAGTGGCTCACCTCGGGCGGACTCGGCACTATGGGCTATGGCCTGCCCGCTGCCATCGGCGCGCAAGTCGGCTTGCCGGATGCCCTGGTGATCGACATTGCGGGCGACGCATCGATCCAGATGAACATTCAGGAAATGGGCACCGCCACGCAATATCGCCTGCCGGTGAAGGTGTTTGTGCTCAACAACGAATGGATGGGCATGGTCCGCCAGTGGCAGGAACTGACCTATGAAAGCCGCTATTCGAACTCGTACTCGGACAGCCTGCCCGATTTCGTGAAGCTTGCCGAAGCCTATGGCTGGAAGGGCATCCGCATCACGAACGAAAGCGAGCTCGACGCCGGCATTCAGGCGATGATCGATCACGATGGCCCGGTCTTCGTCGATTGCCTCGTCGCCAAGGAAGCCAACTGCTTCCCGATGATCCCATCGGGCGCGGCCCACACCGACATGATCCTCTACGGCGATACCGTCGCCGGCACGATGGACGACGAAGCCAAGGCTTTGGTCTGAGGAGGACACCATGATGCGTATTCAAGAAGCGGCGCAGGAGCGCCATGTCCTCACCATTACCGTCGATAACGAAGCGGGCATCCTCGCCAAGATCGCTGGCCTGTTCACCGCGCGCGGCTATAACATCGACAGCCTGACCGTGGCCGACATCACCGATGGCCACGAACTGAGCCGCATCACCATCGTGACGCATGGCCCGCCCGCGATCATCGACCAGATCCACGCCCAGCTGGAACGGCTGGTGCCGGTCCACAAGGTCACCGACCTCACCGAGATGGGGCCGTATGTCGAACGCGAACTGGCGCTGATCAAGGTCGCCGGCAAGGGCGAGAACCGCGTGGAAGCGCTGCGTCTGGCCGACGTATTCCGCGCCAAGGTGGTCGATACCACCACGTCCAGCTTCATTTTCGAGCTGACCGGCGCGCCCGAAAAGATCGACAGCTTCGTCGCCCTGATGCGCGAACTCGGCCTTGTCGAAGTGGGCCGCACCGGCATCGTCGGCATGATCCGCGGCGCGGCGGCAGCGTGAATGCGCTTCACCGCGCTCGATAGCTGGCGTGGCATCTGCGCGCTGATGGTCGCGCTGTATCACGCGCCCATCGAAGCGCCACTGCGCAATACGCCGCTGATCCAGAACGGTTTTCTCTACGTCGATTTCTTCTTCGTCCTCTCAGGCTTCGTCATGACCCACGCCTGGGCCGCGCGGATCACCGATGGCGCTTCGGCGGCGCGTTTCCTGATCCGCCGCTGGGGCCGCCTCTGGCCGCTCCACGCCGCGACGCTGGCCTTCCTGCTCGCGCTTGAATGCGCCAAGTTCGCGGCCGGACAGATCGGCCTGTGGCAGGGCGGTGCGTTTCTGGGCGGCAACACCGGCTGGTCGCTGCTCACCAACCTGCTGATGATTCAGGCGTGGCATCTTCACGATGGCATCTACTGGAATTTCCCGAGCTGGAGCGTCAGCACCGAATGGGCGGCCTACCTCGTGTTCGCGGGCGTGGTGCTGGCGGCGGGGCGCAGCTGGATCGCGGCGATCACCGCCATCGGCCTCGCCAGTGCCGCCGCCTTCCTGTGGCTTTCGCCCGACAAAGTCGACGCCACCTTCGATTACGGCGTACTGCGCTGCCTTGCCGCCTTCGCGCTCGGCGTGCTCACCCACGTTGCATGGGGCAGGTCGCGCGATCTGCCCGCCGCCGCCGCCAGTGTGTTGCAGGCCATTGCCCTCGCCCTCGTCGCACTGGCGCTCGTCTATCTCGGCAGCGGCCCTGCCAGCCACCTCGTCCCGTTGCCCTTCGCGCTGGCCGTGCTGGCCTTCGCTTTTCCGGCCGGTGCCCTCGCCCGCCCGCTGACTGTCGCGCCGATGCGCGCGCTGGGCGACTGGTCCTATTCCATCTACCTCAACCACATCGGCCTGATCATGGTGATGAAGATCCTCGCCACGCTCGGCATCGCGCTGTTCGCGCCATCGTGGCTGCACATGCGCGACGATGCGCTGATCTTCTCTGCCGATTGGGCTGCCGATCTCGCCGTAGCCACCTATGCCGCCACGCTGATCGCGATCTCCGCCCTCACCTACCGCTGGATCGAACAGCCCGCGCAACGCTGGTTCAACCGCATAGCCTCTGGCCGGACGGTTCCCGCGCCGCTATCGGCCACCATCTGAAATTCACGCACACGACATCTACGATACAATCTGAAAGGAATGCCCCGTGAAGGTTTATTACGACGCCGACTGCGATCTCAACCTGATCACCGACAAGAAGATCGTCATCCTCGGCTATGGTTCGCAGGGCCACGCCCACGCGCAGAACCTGCGCGATTCCGGCGTCAAGGAAGTGGCCATCGCGCTGCGCGCCGGTTCGGCCACCGCCAAGAAGGCCGAAGCCGCCGGCTTCAAGGTGCTGTCGAACGCCGAAGCGGCCAAGTGGGCCGACATCGTGATGATCCTCGCGCCCGACGAGCATCAGGCCGCGATCTATGCCGAAGACCTGCACGCCAACCTGAAGCCCGGCGCGGCGCTCGCCTTTGCCCACGGCCTGAACATCCACTTCGGCCTGATCGAAGCCCGCAACGACATCGACGTGATCATGATCGCGCCCAAAGGCCCCGGTCACACCGTGCGCAGCGAATACCAGCGTGGCGGCGGCGTGCCCTGCCTCGTCGCGATCCATCAGGATGTGACCGGCAACGCACACGATGTGGCGCTCGCCTATGCTTCGGGTGTCGGTGGCGGCCGTTCGGGTATCATCGAAACCAACTTCCGCGAAGAATGCGAAACCGATCTGTTCGGTGAACAGGCCGTGCTGTGCGGCGGTGCCACCGCGCTGGTGCAGGCCGGCTTCGAAACGCTCGTCGAAGCGGGCTATGCCCCTGAAATGGCGTACTTCGAATGCCTTCACGAGCTGAAGCTGATCGTCGATCTGATGTATGAAGGCGGCATCGCCAACATGCGCTACTCGATCTCGAACACCGCCGAATATGGCGACATCACGGTCGGCCCGCGCATCATCACCGACGAGACCAAGAAGGAAATGAAGCGCGTTCTGGCCGACATCCAGTCGGGCCGCTTCGTCAAGGCCTTCGTGCTCGATAACCGCGCCGGCCAGCCGGAACTCAAGGCAGCGCGCGGCCTCGCCAAGCGTCACCCGATCGAGGAAACCGGCGCCAAGCTGCGTGCCATGATGCCCTGGATCGGTGCCAACGCGCTGGTCGACAAGGCCAAGAACTAAGCAGTCTGGCAGGCTTCAGGGCCTGCCAACGCTGAATGAAGTGGCCGTGCGGGTGTTATGCTCGTGCGGCCTTTTCTTGAAAATGAAGGTCGTTTGTGCGAAAATCTCGAACACGTGCTTCCACGCGTTCGTAATAGGCAGACGGCTTCGGCTGGGTTATCCCTAGGCTCCCATTTCTTGTTCCGGAGCGTCCCCATGATCCCTCGCCTGCTGAAGTTCGCCGTCCCCGCCGTGCTCGCCCTCGCCGCCGCACCGATGATCGCCCAGATGCCGATGGAAGCACCGGGCAAGATGGACAAGTCCCGCGTTGCCGCCGGAACCTACACCGCGGACGCAGCCCACTCGTTGATCGGCTGGAAGGTCAACCACATGGGTTTCAACGATTATTTCGGCCTGTTCGGTGATGTGGCGGGCACCCTCACGCTCGACCCCGCCAACCCGGCTGCCGCCAGGGTCACCGCCACGATCCCCGTCGGCAAGATCATCACCGCCAACGCAGCCCTCACTACCCACTTGCTCAAGCCTGCCGAGACGGGTGCCAAGCCCGAGTTCTTTGGCGCGGCACCTGCCGATGCCAAGTTCGTTTCGACCAGCGTGGTCCCCGGTGCCGATGGCACCAGCGCCACGGTCAACGGCAACCTCACGCTCAACGGCGTGACCAAGCCGGTGTCGATTGCCGCGACGTTCGTCGGCGCGGGCATCGGCATGATGAACAAGGCTCCGACCGTCGGCTTCCACGGCAAGACCACGATCAAGCGTTCGGACTTCGGCGTCAGCTATGGCATCCCCGTGGTGAGCGACGAAGTGCCGCTCGACATCACGATTGCCTTCGAAAAGAACAAGTAACCGATGCATCGCCATCCCTGCGGGCCATGCGCCTGCGGGGGTGGCGGATTCGGGGTGTCCTACATCTGCCGCCTCTGCCAGTATCGGTGATGTTCTTTATCTTCCTCGAAACCGGGAAGACTGGCGGAATCGCAAAAGTCACACAATTTTGGCACAAGTTTTTGATTTAAAACAGAAATGTGCGATGTAAACGTGGTCAAACTGTGTCAACCCTGGCCCCGTATTGCATGCTAGGCCGCATTGTATCGGGGCAACCTTTCATCTGGACAATGCGCGCCCGATTTCGCATAGGCTTGGCGCATGACCAATCGGCTGGACCTTACCCTGCGACTTATCCGCCCTTGGGCGTGAGCTGACGCGTCGTCCTTCGGCGTGCAACACGCCCAGGGGATCTAAGCCAGACGCCAAAATCCAGCTTCGGAAGTAAAGTCATGTCCATGCTCAGCGACCCATCGGTCAAGTATCGCCCGTTTCCGCAAGTCCCGCTGCCCGATCGGCAATGGCCCAGCCGTACCATCACCCGCGCGCCGCGCTGGCTTTCCACCGATATGCGCGATGGCAACCAGTCGCTGATCGATCCGATGGACGCCGAAAAGAAGGCGCGGTTCTTCGACCTGCTGGTGAAAGTGGGCCTGAAGGAAATCGAGGTCGGTTTCCCCAGCGCCGGTGCCACCGAGTTCGATTTCATCCGTGGGCTCGTCGATCAGGGCCGCATCCCCGATGACGTGATGGTGCAGGTGCTGACGCAATCGCGCCAAGACCTGATCAAGACCTCGTTCGAAAGCATCGCCGGCGCGAAATCGGCCATCGTCCACGTCTACAACGCGGTCTCGCCGCTGTGGCGCACAGTCGTGTTCGGCATGGAACAATCGGAAATCAAGGAAATCGCCCGTCAGGGTGCGACGTTCCTGCGCGATCAGGCGGCCCGTTTCCCCGAAACCGACTGGCATTTCGAATATAGCCCGGAAACGTTCTCCACCGCCGAACTCGATTTCAGCATCGCCTGCTGCGAAGCGGTGATGGACGTGCTGCAGCCAACCGTCGAAAAGCCGATCATTCTGAACCTCCCCGCCACGGTCGAGGCTTCCACGGCCAATATCTATGCCGATCAGATCGAGTATTTCTGCCGCAACCTGCCGGGCCGCGACCGCGCGGTCATCTCGCTGCACACGCACAACGACCGGGGCACCGGCGTGGCGGCGGCGGAACTGGGGCTGATGGCCGGCGCAGACCGTGTCGAAGGCTGCCTGTTCGGCAATGGCGAGCGCACCGGCAACTGCTGCCTCGTCACCGTCGGGCTGAACCTCTACACCCAAGGCGTCGATCCGGGCCTCGATTTCTCGAACATCGACGAGGTGATCCAGACGGTCGAATACTGCAACCAGCTGCCCGTCCATCCGCGCCATCCCTATGGCGGCGAACTGGTTTTCACCGCGTTTTCCGGCAGCCATCAGGACGCGATCAAAAAGGGTTTTGCTGCGCAGGAAAAGCGCAATGACACCCTGTGGGCGGTGCCCTACCTGCCGATCGACCCGGCTGATCTCGGCCGCAGCTACGAAGCCGTCATCCGCGTCAATTCGCAAAGCGGCAAGGGCGGCTTTGCGTGGGTTCTGGAACAGGATCAGGGCCTGAAACTGCCCAAGAAGATGCAGGCGCATTTCAGCCGCCACGTTCAGGAACTGGCCGACGAAGTGGGCCGCGAACTGCAGGCCGGCGATATCTGGGGCGTGTTCCGCAAGGCCTACCGCCTCGACGCGCCACAGCATTACCAGCTGATCGAATACGACGAAGCCCGCGCGGCCGATGGCACGCGCATGTTCGCCGGCAAGATCTCGGTCGATGGCAATGTCCGCTCGGTCAGCGGGCGCGGCAATGGCCTGATTTCGTCCGTGGTCGCCACGCTGCGTGAAGGGTTCGGCGTCGACATCGACGTGCGCGATTATTCCGAACACGCGATGGGCAGCGGAAGCGACGCCCGCGCCGCCGCCTATGTCGAATGCGTGCTCGGCGATGGCCGCGTGGTTTGGGGCGTGGGCATCGACGAGGACGTGGCCACCGCCAGCGTCCGCGCGATCCTGTCGGCAGCCAATTCGGCGGGCTGAACGAGCGCAAAGGAGACAACGGGCCGCCTGCGCAAAAAGTCAGGCGCACGGCGGCCCGCTTGCCCTGCCCGCGCCAGCATCGTAGCCAGCGCGCGATAGACATCCCGGCGAGGAAACACATGGCGCATACCCCTGAAACGGCCCACCTGTTCCGCAACTTGCGCCTGCCGGTGATCGCTTCGCCGATGTTCATTGTTTCCGGCCCGGAACTGGTGATTGCCCAATGCAAGGCCGGCGTGGTCGGCAGCTTTCCCTCGCTCAATGCCCGCCCCGCCAGCCAGCTCGACGAATGGCTGCACCGGATTACCGAAGAACTGGCCGCCCATGATCGCGACCATCCAGAAGCACCTGCGGCACCCTATGCCGTCAACCAGATCGTCCACCGCAGCAACGGCCGGCTGGACGAGGACATGGCCGTTTGCGCCAAGTGGAAAGTGCCGTTGACGATCACCTCGCTGGGCGCGCGCGAGGACGTATACGCCGCCGCCCACGGCTGGGGCGGCATTGTGCTGCACGATGTGATCGACGACCGCTTTGCCCGCAAGGCCATCGAAAAGGGTGCGGACGGTCTTATCGCCGTCGCGACGGGTGCCGGCGGGCATGCGGGCGTGCAATCGCCCTTCGCGCTGATGCAGGAAATCCGTTCGTGGTTCGATGGCCTGATCGCGCTTTCCGGCGCCATCGCGCACGGCCGTTCAATCCTGTCCGCACAAGCGCTGGATGCCGATTTTGCCTACATCGGTTCAGCCTGGATCGCCACGCGCGAAGCCAATGCGGTCGAAGGCTACAAGCAGGCGATCGTCGATGGCCGCGCCGCCGATATCGTCAATTCCAATCTTTTCACGGGCATTCACGGAAACTATCTGCGTGCCTCCATCGTGGCGGCGGGAATGGATCCCGATAATCTGCCGGAGGCCAATCCCAGCGCGATGAATTTCGGTTCGGGCGGCGATACCGCAGCCAAGGCGTGGAAAGATATCTGGGGTTCGGGCCAAGGCATCGGCGCGGTGGAAGCCGTGGATACAGTGGCCGAACGCGTAGCCATGTTGACGGCGCAGTATCGCGATGCCGTTGCAACCCTCGCTACCTGCAGCGCGCCCTTTCTGGGTTAGCGGTTCAGCAAGCCGGCAGTTCCGTCTCGCTCCACAACATATCGGCCATGCGGTCGAGGTGGCTGAAATCGAGCGCCGGGTCGTGGCGGCTGAGCAGGTTGCCCTCCCAGCGGCGCGGATCGAGCAGTCGCAGGCGAAGCGCGCGCTGTAGCCGGTCCATTCGTGCCAGCGCATCGTGGTCGGCGCGCTCGGGCACGGTATTGCGCGCCTTGTGCCACACCGACGCAATCTCGCCGACGCGTTCCAGAACCATCTCGTTGTAGTGGCGATGCGGGCCCCGGTGCATCGGCAAGCCGATCCGTGCAGCGCCCGCTTCGGTGGCCGGCAACAGCAAACCATTGCGGCGAAAATCGTGAAATCCCATCCGCGATGAGCCGAGACTGCACAGCATTCCGGCAACCGCCCGATTTGCCAGCAACTGCTTGGGCAAAATGTGATGGCGCTGGAGGCCCGGTGTATATCCCGCCAAGCCCGGCAAATTCACTGAACGAAACGAAATGTCTGGACGTTGCTCGCGGATCATGGTCATCCCTAGGCTCATCCTTGAGGACACACCTATGTGACAGCCGTTGCCGGTTTCTTTACTTTCTGACCGTTTTGGCGGATATTAACCTCGTTTGGTCAGACGCGGTTTACCCGCAACAAGTCCACGCCTTCGGGTTCGATCCAGACCGGACCCACGCCTGCCAGCACCACTTCACGTGGGGCATCGACCCGGCCATGAGCCACCAGCCAATCGGTCAAACGCACGGCAATCCGCGATTCTTCCTCGCTGATCACGCCTCCGCGGCCAGTGAGCACGAATTCCTGTCCGATCAGAAATGCCAGTCCTTCGCTGCGGAAAGCACTGCCGGACCGCACCAGCGCGGTGAGCGCCAAAACCGGAAAAGGGCCGCCGGCAAGCCATACGCCAACCGATTCAGAGAACCATTTCGGTGACATCAATTGGCGCGCGGGCAGCCACGCGATGGCTTTCACCCCCGGCAGCATGGCCAGTTCGCGAATCAAAGCCGCAGCGACACGCACCACGGGCATCAGGTGCTCCGCTCCCAAAAGGTGTGCTCCGGGCGAAAGCCACAGCATTTCGAGCCCTTGTGAATCGAAGTCCTTCGGCAAGCCGACCCGGTGGGCCGCCTCGACAGGAACGATCGCCGGAGCAGGCAAAAGCCCCCACAGATCGAACGACAGCCCGTCACGCAACAATTCTACCTGCCCCGGCTCATCCTGCGCGTGGCGGGTGACCGTGAAGTCCCCCGTTTGCGCAGCGTAAACCGACAGCTGCTCAACTCCGGGACGCAATGCGGAGTCGAATAGCAGGGCGGCAACGGGCACGCAGCCTGTTGTGCTTTCCATCGCCACTACGTGCGCTCCCTCAAGTTGCCGGGTTCTTGGCACCAAGGCAGCGGTTGCGTCGAGTCCCGTGCCCTCCAGATCGGTCCAATTTGGAGGGTGTAACCTAACAAGGTGTTCAGAAAATGCCGAGGACTAGTCCCATAGCAAGCGACTGTCCCAAATCGCGACACTTTTCTGCCACATCGAGCGCAATGCTTTTTGGTGCCAGAATGGCTTCCGGCGTCTGGGCATTCGTGTTGGCAATAACTGCATCGGCCACCCGGCGCAGCCGCCAGCCAGTGACAATGCGGTCGATCTGTGCCTGCGCACCATGTCCGTCCGATCCCGCCGCGATCAAGGTAGCATAGGGCCGTCCTTCGATCTGCCCCAGCAGGGGATAGTAGCAGCTATCGAAAAACTCTTTCATCGCGC
This sequence comes from Novosphingobium sp., assembly GCA_027311705.1. Lineage (GTDB taxonomy): Bacteria > Pseudomonadota > Alphaproteobacteria > Sphingomonadales > Sphingomonadaceae > Novosphingobium. The sequence goes on from DAICYJ010000194.1 coordinate 14,731, forward strand.
CACTCATGGTCCCGAGGTTTTCCGGGCAGGCAAAGATGTAACCGTCAGCCGCCAGCATGGCCGCCGGCGTCGCGTCGCCAGCGGCCAGAAGGCGAACGATCCCTTCGCCTTGTGCTCCCGCATAGGCCGCCTCTGCCAGCGCGCGCGAGGCACCGGTGCGGCTGTGCCAGACGATCAGCAGCGTTGACGACAGAGCTGGCACGTCAGCAGCCGTCGTCGTTGCCTCCCGTCGGCACGCCCAGTGCGCCGCCGATCAGCCCGCCAAAGCCACCCAGCCCACGCTTCTTCTTGGGCGGGCATGGCGTCTGACGCTGCATTTCTTGCTCTGACTGTCCCATGCTTTCCATGCCCGGCACCCCCATCAGGAACCCGGTCATCGATCGGTGCCGGATGCGTGCCGACCATTCGAGATGCCACGGTGCCTTGGAATTGGCCGGCTTGGGCGGATAGGAAAATGCTTCCTCGGGACCATAGGCATAAAGCGAGGTCATCATGAAATCAGGCGCCGCGCGCTTCACTTCAACTGGCACAGTACACATCGTGGTCTGCGGCGAAAGCACGGTGCGGTTGGCCACCAGCCGCGCAACGGTGGCGGGCGACAGCCAGTCGGCCAGTCCACCGCCGAACTCGCGCGTCGCGCTCGACGACCACCACACGATGTCTGCCATCTGGCCGCCCGGCCCCTGCTTCCCGCCGATCAGCGAGGCGTGGTAGCCGGTCGCACCGGGCAATCCGTTCCAGCGCATCAGCACAGAACCCGATGCCTGTGGCGCCGAACTGGCGCGTAGTGCACCCATGAAATCGTGCGTCAGAGTGAACGCGATGTCGGGCGAATAGTTGCCAGCCACCCGGTGTGCGCCGATCAGCGAACTTTCGGGCTTCACCGATTTGCCATCGTCTGCTGGCCAGTGGCCATAGGTGCGGCTGTTGGCGGGGCTGACATACCTCTCCATCGGCACGTTGGTGGACCACAGGCCCGGCGGCATCTGCCCGGCAGCGATCTTGGCAAAGTCGATCACGACCGGCTGCCCCGGCCCGACATGCTCGCCGCAGCCCCAGAATATCAGCATGCGCCCCTTGGGCCGCTGGAAATCGCGCTCGCCCAGCTTTTCGACCGGCCCCGGCTTGCCTTGCACAGGCGTTCTGAGCGCGACGGATGCGCCAAGCTTTGCCCCGGCAGGCATAAAGTGATCCGCCTTCGCCGGCCCGCCCGTGGGTGCGCGGCTTGAACCGAGATCGAGCCACAATTCATGCTGCGCCTTGTTGCCGCCGCCGCCAAACGCCATGCCGAGCGCGGAACCGACACCGCCTCCGCCGGCCATCCCCGCCCCGAAGCCCGAAGTGGTCCCCGCCCGCATTTCGTATCGCGCGACCGGCGCGGTCGCCACTTGTGCGCCAACGATCCCCGCCCCTGCCGCAATGGCGGTGCCGGCCAGAATGAGTTTCCGGGTGCTGAAGTGCCTCATCGAAACCGACTCCCCGTTTTGCTTCGGGACTCGCGGCCCGTCGCATGTGGTGATGGCATCATATTGCTTGCAGTCGTGTCAATCCGTGTGATGGGCTGCACAGGCACGGTGAACCGCTCTCTGGCCCGGTTCCTTGTTCCGGATCAAACGATGGTCTAGCGCGGAAGCCATGATCCCCGTCACCGCCATCACCCGCTCGATTTCCGGTCTCGCCTGGCGCTGGCGCGGCGGCAACATGGAAATCGGCGGCGGCGCAGGCGCGCTGTCCGACGATCTGGTCGACCAGTTGCTGATGGCACGCGGTGTTGAGCGACACGACCTGGAGCGCCACCGCAAGCCCACCTTGCGCGATTTTCTGCCCGACCCTTCGATCTTCCGCGACATGGACGTGGCTGCGGAACGGCTCGCCCGCGCCGTCATCGGCAACGAGGCGATCACCGTCTACGGCGATTACGACGTCGATGGCGCGACCAGCGCCGCGTTGCTCATCCGCTTGCTGCGCGATCTGGGCGTTTCGGCGCGCGCGTACATCCCCGACCGCTTGCTCGAAGGCTATGGGCCTTCGGGCGAAGCACTCGTTCGGCTGGCGCGCGATGGTTCGCAACTGATCGTCACGGTCGATTGCGGAGCGATGGCGCACGAAGCGCTGGCCGCCGCGCACGACGTTGGCGTGGACGTGATCGTGGTCGATCATCACAAGTGCTCGCCCGAACTTCCCCGCACGGTCGCATTGGTCAATCCAAACCGGCTGGACGAAGCGGACGACGCCGCCGCGCATGGCAACCTCGCCGCCGTCGGCGTCGCCTTCGTGCTCGCGGTGGCCACTGTTCGCACCCTGCGCGCGAAAGGGTACTTCGCCAGCCGTGCCGCGCCCGATCTGATGCGCCTGCTGGATCTCGTCGCGCTGGGCACCGTGGCCGACGTGGCGCAATTGCGCGGCCTGAACCGCGCGCTGGTGGCGCAGGGCCTGAAGATCATGGCCCGCCGCGAGAACGTGGGCCTTGCCGCGCTCATCGACGCCAGCCGCCTTACCCGTGCACCTGCGTGCAGCGATCTGGGCTTCGCGCTAGGTCCCCGCATCAATGCGGCTGGGCGCATCGGCGATTCGTCGCTGGGCGTGCGCCTGCTGACCACGCAGGACCCGGACGAGGCGCGCGCCATCGCCGAACAGCTGTCCGTGCTTAACGACGAACGGCGCGCCATCGAAAAGGTGGTGCAGGAAGAAGCGGAAGCGCAAGTCGACGCCCAGCACAACCGCAGCGTGATCGTGCTGGCGGGGCTTGGCTGGCACCCCGGCGTGATCGGCATCGTGGCCGGGCGGATCAAGGAAAAGACCGGCAAGCCGACGCTGGTAATCGCACTCGATGCCGACGAGGCCGGCAATGGCAAGGGATCGGGCCGCTCGATCGCCGGGGTCGATCTGGGGGCTGCCATCATCGCCGCCAAGGACGCCGGGATGCTGAAGGCCGGCGGCGGCCATGCGATGGCTTGCGGCCTCACCATAGCGCCCGAAATGCTGGATAGGCTGGCGGACTGGCTGGACGACCGCCTGGCGCGTGATGTGGGCGCGGCGCGGGCCAGCCAGTCGCTGCTGCTCGATCTGTCGCTCACCCCCGGCGGGCTGACGCCGCAGCTGGTCGAAACGCTGGAGATGGCCGGCCCGTTCGGCATGGGCTGGCCCGGCCCGCGCGTGGCCGTGGGGCCGGTGCGGCTGGTGAAATGCGATCTGGTCGGCACTGATCACGTGCGCATGGTGGCCGCCGGTTCCGACGGCCGCTCGTTCAAGGCCATCGCATTTCGCGCCGCGCAGGGCGAACTGGGGCAGGCACTGCTCCATGGCACCAAAGGGCGACAGCTGTGGCTGGCCGGCCGCGCCCGGATCGACGACTGGGGAACCCGCCCGGCGGCTGAATTGCACGTGGACGATGCGGCCTTTGCAGATGGATAATCGCACAGGATTTCCCCACCGAAATCGCCCGTCACAAAAACGCCAAAGAACAGGGGTTGACGTCCACCGCCGATGACCATAGAGGGCCGGCCTGCCCAGCGGCTCCAGCCCAGCGGCCCCTTCGTCTAGCGGTTAGGACGCGGCCCTTTCACGGCTGAAGCACGGGTTCGATTCCCGTAGGGGTCACCACTGGAAAGCGTATTCCGGTCCGCCGTCAGAACCGGCAAGGATGATGACCGGCCCCTTCGTCTAGCGGTTAGGACGCGGCCCTCTCACGGCTGAAGCACGGGTTCGATTCCCGTAGGGGTCACCATCCATTTCAATGACTTAGCTGCGATTTCGAACTGGCCCAACGCAGCTTCCCTCAACTTCTCCCTAATAACCGGATCAGTCGATTAACCGCCGGCGGTCACATGCAGCCAGCAGCATGGGCACCGCACGCAGTTCGATTCCAGCGCCGCCCGAGCCGCGTAATCCAACCGCCGAGGGCCAGTTATGGCTTCGTCCAACAGCTCCGCACCGTCGTTGGAGGCACGGGTGAAATTGGAAACACCCTTGCGGTCGAACTCGGCTTGGTCACGCTCCCACATGGTCGGAAACGAAAGTACGGTGGCGCTATGGATGATTCCCTTGGTCGCGGCCTATTCTGGCCGTCGCTCTTTTTAAGCGTAGGTCGGCCAGACCTTGGCAACGCCCGCTTGGTACGGTTTATCGACGACAATAGCCGACAAACCCGATGGCGGGATCATTCGGCCAGCGATCGGGCGACGATGCTGTCTGAACGGTTTGATTGCCTCCAATCATGGCTGGCGATGTTT
>DAICYJ010000199.1 GCA_027311705.1 Novosphingobium sp.
GGTTCGACGTGGCGGTGGGGCCGCTTTCGTCAGTCGAGTTCCCGCGTTCGGTAGCGTTCGCGATGCTGGGCGCGCTGCAGGCATTGCGCGTGGATGCCGGACATGAACAGGCGCGCGATGTGGTGCGGCGCGGTGCGGACATGCTCCACCGCCTGCTCGATGCCGGGCGGCGTCCGGACTGGGCGTGGTTCGAGGCCGTGCTGGGGTACGACAATCCCCGCATGCCACAGGCGCTGATCGAGGCGGCCGTGCTGTTCGAACGCGAAGACTGGCTGGAAAGCGGTATCGATTCGCTGCGCTTCATTTCGGCACAGCAGATCTCGGCGAGCGGACAGTTCCGGGCCATCGGTTCGGAAACCTTCCACAGGCCGTATGATTCGATGCCGTTCGATCAGCAACCGCTGGAAGCGTGGGCGGCGATCGACGCGGCGGCGGCGGCCTGGAAGGCCACTGGCGACGAGGAATGGCTGACGCATGCCGAAACCGCCTATCGCTGGTTCCTGGGCGCGAACGACCGTGGCGAAGTGCTGGGCGACATCGCCACCGGGCGTTGCCGCGACGGAATTACCCCGCAAGGTGCGAACGAGAATTGCGGTGCCGAATCCATTCTGGCATTCCAGCTCTCACACTATGCGATGCAGGCGCTGTCACGCGCCGCCCGGAAGGGCGGCCGAGGCAGCAGCCAAGCGGGCGTCACGGGGAGCGCACTTGTCGAACGAGAACAGCAGGGCGCACACCAGCTTGCAAATTCTTGATGAACGCTTGCACGCCGATCCTTCGCGGGTAGTCCTCCGGCCATTCCATCTGGGGTGGCAGGCGTCCGATGCGAAAGGATCGCGCGCTGCACGGCTCGTGGCCGATGTGCTCGCCCTTCCCGAAACGGAAGCGGCGGAAGAGTATGAACGCGTGCTCCACGACTTTCAGGAGCGGCACTGGCAGACCGAGCAGCTGTTCGAGGACCGCTACCGCGAGGTGGAAGCTTCGCTCGGCATCGACGGATCGGCGCTGACGCCGATGCGGCGGCGGCTGATCGGCGCCTACTTCTGCCACGAATACACGTATGCGGCGGCGGCGCTGATGAACCCCAGCATCGTGCCGCATCCCGATCAATCGGGCATGACCGGCGGCGCGTGTCGCTTCGTGATGAGCCTGCGCGCGGTGGGTGAGGGGCACATCAGCTCGATCGTGTTCCGCGAAGGCATCGCGCATCCCGATGGTTCGTTCCAGCTGTGGCCGCAGAGTGCGTTCGCCACCGCGATGATGCTAGACGATGCGTCGGTCGTGGATGCAGACAGCGCGGTGACGGTGCATCGCCATTCCGAAAGCAGCCTTTCGAACAGCGTGATCTTTCCGATCACCGAACAGCAGAAGGGCGGGCTGGAAGATTTGCGTCTGGTGCGCTTCGACCATGCCGACATGGGTGACGGTGCTGGCGCCGAGCCTGATTATGAATGGATCGGTACTTACACCGCCTATTCGGGCAGCTCGATTCGGTCCGAACTGCTGCGCACCCGCGACTTCCGGGATTTTGTGCTTGAACCGATCGAGGGCAAGGCCGGCCGCAACAAGGGCATGGCGCTCTTCCCGCGCAAGGTGAACGGCAAGTACTGCATGATCGGGCGGCAGGACGGCAAGAACCTGTACCTGATGTATTCGGACCGGCTCGATTGTTGGGACGATGATGGCGTGCTGTTGATGGAGCCCAAGTTTCCGTGGGAATTCATCCAGATCGGCAATTGCGGCAGCCCGATCCAGACCGATGCGGGGTGGCTGATCCTCACTCACGGCGTCGGCGCGATGCGCAAGTACGCGCTCGGCTGCGCCTTGCTCGACCGTGACGATCCTTCCAAAGTGCTTGCGCGCAGCAGCAAGCCGCTGTTGACCGCGATTGATGCCGACCGTTACGGATATGTCCCGAACGTCGTGTACACTTGCGGCGCTCTCAAGGTCGGGGGCAACCTTTTCGTGCCTTACGGCATTTCGGATTCGGCGGTGGGGTTCGCCAGCACTTCGATCGAAGATATTCTTGCATTGATGGAGTAGTCGCCCTGCCGCGCCTGTTCCGATGAGAAAAAGACGGGAATTCATGAACAAGATCATTCCGGTTGTTCTGTGCGGCGGCAGCGGCACACGGCTCTGGCCCCGCTCGCGTAAGGTCAAGCCCAAGCCGTTCCTGCCTCTGGTGGGCGACACCACGATGTTCGAGGCGACGGTTTTGCGCTGCGACAAGGCGGGCGGCTTTGGCGATCCAGTGATTGTGACCGGTACGGCCCATCTGGAGCACGTCGAACAACAGCTGCCCGACCGGGCGCACACCGCCATCATCGTGGAGCCGGAAGGCAAGAACACGGCTGCCGCGATTGCGCTTGCCGCGCTGCGCCTGCCGGCGGATGCGGTAATGCTGGTGTGCCCCAGCGACCACCACATCGGTGATTGTAACGCCTTTCAGGCCGCCGCGCGTGAAGCTGCTGCCTTGGCGGCGCATGACTGGCTGGTGTCGTTCGGTATCGCACCGACTGCGCCCGAAACCGGCTTCGGCTATCTGAAGCGGGGCGACGCCATCGACGGCACCAGCGGCCACCGCGTGGAAAAGTTTGTCGAAAAGCCGGATATTGGCCGCGCCATGAGCTTCCTCGCCGATGGCGGGTATTCGTGGAACGGTGGTATCTTCGCGTTTCGCGCCGGCGCGTTTCTCGCCGAACTGGAGGCACACCGCCCGGCGCTGTTCGCCGCCGTGAAGGCATCGGTCGACAAGGGCCGTGAGGACGGGATGCGCTTTCATCCCGATCCCGAAGCCTTTGCGCAGATCGCCAGCGAGTCAGTCGATTACGCAGTCATGGAAAATACCTCGCGCGCGGCGATGGTGCCCGCCGTGATGGCATGGTCCGACATCGGCAACTGGCAGGCGCTGCACGACGCGCTCGATCGCGACGATGTGGGCAATGCGATCAAGGGCAATGCCGAACTGGTCGGCTGTTCCAACGTGCTCGTCCACACCGACGGGCCGCGCGTGTCCGTTGTGGGCGCGTCGGACCTGATCATCGTGGTCGACAAGGACGAAGTGCTGGTCTGCACGCCGGAAGGTGCCCAGCTTGTCGGGAAGCTTTCCGGAGCCGCCAATCAGTGAGCAAGCTGCCGATCCGCACGGTCGAAAAGCCCTGGGGCAAGGACGTTCTGCCCGCGCCTTTCACAGCCGGCGCAGGGCAGCGGATCGGCGAGATTTGGTTTGAGCCGCCAGCCGAACTGCCCTCGATCCTGGTGAAATACATCTTCACCAGCGAGAAATTGTCGGTGCAGGTGCACCCCAGCGATGCGCAAGCCGAGGCATCGGGCGAAACCGTGCGCACCGGATATGGCGGCAAGGAAGAATGCTGGCTGGTGATCGATGCCGAGCCGGGCGCGACGCTGGGCGTCGGATTCCACCAGCATGTCGATGCCGATGCCATGCGCCAGGCCGCGCTCGATGGCAGCATCGAGGACATGCTGGTGTGGCATCCGGTGCAGGCAGGCGATTTCTTCTACATTCCGGCCAACACTGTCCACGCCATTGGCGCGGGCGTCTCGCTGATCGAGATCCAGCAGAATTCAGACATCACCTACCGCCTCTATGACTATGGCCGCCCGCGTGAACTCCATCTGGAGCAGGGCATTGCGGTTTCGCAGGGCGAACCGCTCGATCCCGCGCTGATGCGCCACATTCCCGAAACCGGTACGGTCGAACTGGCGCGCGGCCGTTATTTCACTGCGCACCGTCTGGATGGGTTGCCCGACGCGGTACTTGCGGCGGAGTATGCCGGCCCGTTGCTGGTCATTCCGCGCAAGGGCGAAGTCCGGTTGGGCGACGGAGTGCTGAAGGCGGGCGACTGCGCCAGCGCGCCGGGCATCGCGGCCCTCACGTTCACAGCAGGCGGACAAGCGATCATCGTGCGCGCTCCGGACGCCTGACGTGCCGGCATGATCGCGCAGACCATCCAGCTCGCGCTGGCCCCGGTGTTCGTGCTGGTGGCCATCGGCAACATCATGAACATCCTGACGACGCGCCTTGGTCGCATTGTCGATCGGTCGCGCGTGCTGCAAAAGCTCCACGCCGAAACGAACGGCGCGGCGCATGACGCGGTGGTGGTCGAAATGCGCTATGTCGACCGGCGCATCCAGCTGATCGGACACGCACTGTTTATCCTTGTCTGCTCTGGCCTGCTGGTCGGCGTCACCGTCGGTGGCCTGTTTCTGGGCGAAATGGTCGGCCGCGAATTGCGCATTGCCACCGAAGTCAGCTTCTTCCTCGCCATCGCGCTGCTGATGCTGGCGCTGGTCTATCTGCTGCTCGAAACGCGGATCGTGGCGAAAACGCTGCGCCTGCCGAAGGAACTGCTCGAACTGGAACGCCGGGACATCTAGTGACCGGTGGTCTTTGAAAAAAGGTTCATCACCAGCACTCCGGCAAAGATCATCGCTATTCCGATGATTGCCGGGCCGTCCATCTTCTGGCCATGCCAGATCCACGCGATGGCGGTGATCAGCACGATGCCGAAGCCGGACCAGATGGCATAGGCGACGCCGGTGGGCATCGTCCGCAGCGTCAGCGACAGGAAGAAAAAGCTGATGGCGTAGCCCGTGACCATCACCAGCGTGGGCACCAGCCGTGTGAAACCGGCGCTTTGCTTGAGGAACGTGGTCGCCGTCACTTCCGCGACGATGGCCAGCGCCAGATACAGATAGCTCATCCGGCCTTATACCAGCAGTTTCTCGCCTTTGTCGCGGATCGTGCGTTCGATCATGCCGCGCGCGAAGCCGAGGCCCTGCGGCATTTCCACGTCGAACACCAGTTCCTGCTCGGCGATTTCCAGCGCGCAAGGGATGGAAAAGCCCATTGCTGAGACATCCATGGTCAAGTGATCGGCATCGACCCAGCTGGTCTCCACCGTGACCATTGCAGCCAGTGTCTCGCTCGCCTTTTCGCCGACGCGACCGACCTTGGCTTCGACCCGGCGGCGGACTTCGTCCTTGCCCAATGTGTGGGGAATGGCGATGCGCATCAGGGTTCCTTGGGGGCGGGAAGTTCGGGCGTTCCCCCTAGCCCTTCACCATACTTGTAGTCGAGATAGCGTCCGCGCACGGCCAGCGCGTCAAGGTCGCCCGCTGCCAGTTGCCGGGTGATTTCGTCGATTTCCTTGCTGATCTTGCCAAGGCCATCGCTTAGTTGCTGATCCGCATTCAGCCCGCCGCGTTCTTCGCGCCGCAAGTGGGACGGAATGCGCCGCCAGCTTTCGACCATGCCGGGCAAGTGTTCGCCCACCAGCCGCCGCACTTCGCCCACGGCGGGTTCAGCAGGGTCTATCCCTTCCAGCTGCACGCCCAGCCCATCAAGCTGCACGCCGATCTGGTCCACCAGCGAGACCGCTGGCGCGGGCAGGGCGGGCCGCTGGGCCTCCAGCCACAATTCGGTGCGGCCCACCATCGTGCGCACGTCGCCCGTGTTGAGAGAGGGCAGTGTCGGCACTTTCATGCGCGGGAACGTGCCGAAGAATGCCAGCGCGCCGACGATGGCGAGGAAGGTGACGACCAGCCCGGTAAATCCGATGCCGTCAATCACCAGCCCGGCCACCAGCGCGCCGAACAGGATGACGGCAATCGCCATCGCCATGCGCGCGACCTTGCGGCCATAGTGCCGCCGCTTGATCTCTGCCGAGCGCTGGCCGATCGAGCGCCGCCCGCCCGCCTGCTGGCGCACCAGCGAGGCGCGCGCCTCGGTCATGATCCGGCTGCTGTCGCGGGCGATGTCGGTCATCCCGGCCTCAGCCCTCCAAGCTCAGCAGCGGCGAGGACGCTTCCGGCCCGCCCAGCTTGGCCTGCTGCGCACCTTCGGCCCGCGCGATGTAACCCTTCGACTTCTCGACCTCACCCGAAAGCGTGGTCACCGTCTGCTTCATCGAATCGAGCGCCTTCAGCTTGAAGGTGTCGATGGTGTCCATCGTGTCGTAGATGTTCTGGAACGCGCGCTGCAGCGTTTCCATCGGGATGGTGCTCGATGCGGCCATCTCGTGGATCTTGCCGGTCTGTTCGCGCAGCAGCTTGCCGGTGGAATCGATGATGTTGGCGGTGGTGGTGTTCAGCGCGGTGATCTGCGCCAGCACCAGCCGTTGGTTGGTCATCGCCTGTGCCACGGTCACCGCCGTGCGCAACGCCGCCACAGTGGTGGTGCTGGCGCGGTCCACACCTTTCACCAGTTCGACGTTGTTTTTCTTGACCAGATCGAGCGCAAGGTAGCCTTGCACGGTCACCGCCATCTGGGTGAGCAGATCCTGCGTGCGCTGGCGAGTATAGAACAGCGCACTCTCGCGGATCGCCTTGGCCTTGGCCGGATCGCTATGATCGAGATCGAGCGCGGCGTCCTCCAGCCGCTGGTCCAGCACCTTGGAGATATGGATCATCTGCTCCAGCTTGCCCATCGCTTCCCACAGCTTGCTGCGTTCGACGTCGATGGCGGCATTGTCCATCAGCAGCTCGTCCTTGCCCGACGCCAGCCGGTCGAGGATCGCCTTGATGTGGCCCTGCGACGAGACGTAGCCGTCGAAGTACTTCTTCATGCTGTTGCCGAAGGGGATGATGCCCAGGAATTTGCGGCCGGTGGAAAGCTTGCCCTTCTTGCCGGGATCGAGTTCCTCCACCGTGCGGCGCAGCGCGGCAAGGTCTGCGCCGACGCCGGTATCCTTGTCGATGGCGCGGATCGGGCGATCGAGGAAGCGGTTCGACATGCCGGCTGCGGCCGCGATCTCCTTGCGGCCCATCGCGGTCAGCTGGTCGATGCGCTTGCCGAATTCGGGGCTGGCGGCGTCCTGAGCGATCAGGTCGGTCACGAAGGCGTCGACCTTGGCCTCGAGCTTGCCCTTGGCGTCATCAGACACCGGCACGAGTCCTGCGGCCTGCGTGGGGGTGACGACCGGCACCGGATCGGGGGCCGTCAGGGTGATCGGAGCGGCAATTGCCGTGTCGGTCGCATTGGTCGCCATGTGTCAGTTGCCTTGCGCAGATATCCCGTTCGCGAAGATGGCGAGGCTTGGGCCGGTTCGCAAGCTGTATTGCCGACATAATACAGCCGTTCGTCGAACTGCCCGCAGGTGGGGCTTGGACAAGGGTGCCCGCGCGGCTAGCCTTGACACCATGCACCGCCGCCACTTTGTCCTCGGGCTTTCCGCCAGTCTTGCCACCGCGCCACTTCATGCGCGCGAAAAGGCACCGCCGCGCTATGCGGGGGTGACTGCGCTGGAAAAGCTGGAACGGCAGGCGGGCGGAAGGCTCGGCGCGTTCGTGTTCGATCCGGCCGGCAATCGCGGGTATGGCTGGCGCGTCAGCGAACGCTTTGCGATGTGTTCGACGTTCAAGCTTTCGCTGGCCGCTATGGCCTTGCGCGAGGTGGATGCGGGGCGGCTCGATCCCAATGCCGTGCTGCCTTACGCCGCACTTGATATCCTGCCCAATTCCCCCGTTACAGGCGCGCATGCGGGCAAGGGCGGCTTGGCTGCGCTGGCGCTGGCGCAGGCGGCGCAGGAAACCAGCGACAATCTGGCCGCCAATCTGCTGATGGCGCGGCTGGGCGGGCCGCCCGCGCTCACCGCTTTCTGGCGCAGCCTGAACGACACCGTATCGCGCCTTGACCGTACCGAGACGGCGCTGAACGCGGTTGCGCCGGGCGACGAGCGGGATACCACCTCGCCCGAAGCCATCGCCCGCTCCGTCGCGCAATTCACCTTGGGCCCGGTGCTGACTCCCTCTTCGCGCGATCGGCTGCTGGGCTGGATGGCGGGCACACGCACGGGCGTGAACCGCATCCGCGCCGGCCTTCCGCTAGCCTGGCGCAGCGGTGACAAGACCGGCACGGCCTATATCGATGGCCTGCCGGCCAAGCTGAACGACATTGCGGTGGCTTTCCCGCCTTCCGGTGCGCCACTGGTGATTGCCGTGTTCTATGAACCGGCGGGGGATGTGCAGACGGGGCGGCCGCAGGATGAAGCCGTGCTGGCTGCCGTTGGGCGGATCGCGGCCGATGGCAAATCGTGGAAGCTGAAGGGCTGACAAAAGGAACAAGGCATGCACCCTGAACTGATGATTCTAGCATGGGCCGGCGTGCTGCTGATGGTCCATATTTTTGCGTCCATTGGCCGGAAGACGAGGCAGTACGGCAAGGAATGGAACATGGGTGCGCGGGACGAAGCGCTGCCGCCGCTGGACAAGGTGGCGGCGCGGCTGGACAGGGCGCAGGCGAACTTTCTGGAAACCCTACCGCTGGCGATCATCGCGCTGCTGGGTGTGGTGCTGGCGGGGCGGACCAGCCAGTTGACCGCGCTGGGCGGCTGGATCTGGCTGGGTGCGCGGGCGGTGTATCTGCCGCTTTACTGGACGGGCGTGCCCAAGGTGCGGACGCTGGTCTATCTGGTAAGCCTTGCCGGGCTGGCGCTGGTGCTGTGGCCGCTGCTGTTACCTTGACGGGCCTTCGCTGCGCGGTGTTCGGGGCCAGCGGCGGGATTGGCGCGGCGTTGGCAAATGCGTTGGCGGCACGTGATGACGTGGCCGAAGTGCTCGCAGGTTCGCGGTCCGCGGCCGCGCCGGGCCATGCCAAGATGCGCCCGTTCGCATTCGACCTGCAGGACGAAGCCTCCATTGCTGCCGCCTGCGCTGGCATCGGAGCGCCGCTCGACATGGTGCTAGTGGCCACCGGGCGGCTAACCCGCGCCGACGGCACAGGGCCGGAAAAAGCGCTTCGCGCGGTGACGGGCGAGGGGCTGGCCGAAATGTTCGCCATCAACGCCATCGGCCCCGCGCTGATCGCCAAGCACGCGCTGCCCCTGCTGCGGCGTGACCGGCGGTCGGTGTTCGCGGCGCTATCGGCGCGTGTCGGGTCTATTTCGGACAACCGGCTGGGCGGATGGCACGCCTATCGCGCCAGCAAGGCCGCGCTCAACATGCTGGTTCGCAATCTGGCCATCGAGCTTTCGCGCAGCCATCCACAGGCCGTGGCTGTCACGCTGCATCCCGGCACGGTGGATACCGGGCTTTCCCAACCGTTCCAGAAGGGGGTGCCGGCGGAGAAGCTGTTCACACCGCAGGTTTCGGCTGAGCGGCTGCTGGCGGTGCTGGACGGACTGGCCCCGGCGGACAGCGGCAGGCTGTTTGCATGGGACGGGGCGGAAGTGCCGTTCTAGATTAACTGAGCCACCGCGCCAGCCAACTGCGGGGCGGCGCCGGCGGAAGGGTTTGCCCGGTGGCGTCCAGCAGGTACTTGGCAAGGATCAGCGCCTGGTTGCGCGACATCAGCAGGTGGTGGTCCTGGATCGTGTCGGACGAAATGTCGACCTTGTCCGTGGTCTGGATGGTAATGTCGATTCCGCTGGGCGTGTAGGCGTGCTTCCATCCGATCACCGCGCCGAACAGGTCGCGTTGACAGACCAGCCTGCGTTCGCCCGGGGCCTTGCCGTCCGAAGTCGGATCGTCTCGTCCTGATGCGTTGCGCTGCGCCCGCCGACGCGTAGCTTTCGCCATCTCAAATCCTCCACCCTTGTTATCGACACGCAATCGCAAGTCGATCCCAAGGTCAAGCCCCATCACCGCTCCGTTCGGCGTGGCGACCCGTGGCTACGTTCAGGCGGCCAGCTGATAAGGCGCGATCTCGCCCGCGAGGTACAGCTTCTTAGCCTTGGCGCGGCTGAGTTTGCCGCTGCTGGTGCGGGGCAGGGTGCGCGGGGGCACGAGTTCGACCACGCAGTTCATGCCGGTGATCGAGCGGACCTTGTCGCGGATCTGTTCGCGCAGTTTGATGCGTTCTGCGGGGTCGGAAACGCGGCAATGGACGAGCACGGCGGGGGCTTCCTCGCCGTTTTCGGTTTCGACCGAGAAGGCGGCGATGTCGCCCTGGTGGAAGCCGGGCAGCTGCTCGACCGCCCATTCGATATCCTGCGGCCAGTGGTTCTTGCCGTTGATGATGATCATGTCCTTGGCGCGGCCGACGATGAACAAATAGCCGCCCTCATTCACGTAACCCATGTCGCCGGTATCGAGCCAGCCGTCGACCATGCAGTCCGCCGTCGATTGCGGATCGCGGAAGTAGGAGTGCATCACCGAGCTGCCACGGCACCACACCTTGCCGATGTGGTGGTGGCTGATGGCGTGGCCGCTTTCGCCGCGAATTTCGACTTCCATGCCCAGCACCGGCACGCCGCAATTGACGATGGCGCGGTAGCGGGCGGGGCGTGAAAGATCGCGTGGGCTGCCCGACAGGCGCTCTTCCTCCACCAGTTCCACGCGTATGCCTTCGCCCGGCGGCATCACGGTGACGGCCAGCGTCGCTTCGGCAAGGCCGTAGCTTGGAAGGAAGGCACTGGCCTTGAAGCCCGCGCCGGCAAAGGCATTGACGAAGCCTTGCATCACATCGGGGCGGATCATGTCTGCCCCGTTGCCCGCAACGCGCCAGCGCGACAGGTCG
>DAICYJ010000069.1 GCA_027311705.1 Novosphingobium sp.
CACAGGGACAGGGCAAGGCCGCATCGTACGTCGATCGGGCGCAGGCCACGCTGCCTTCCGAGATCCGCCAGCGCCTGTCAAAGCGCCGCCGCGCGGGCGATGCCGACGCCGCCGTCGATCCCCTGTCGCAGGCGGACGTAAAGGCTGCGCTCGCCCGCGCCAGCTTCGAACTGCTGATCGGCTTCCAGCTGACCGATCAGCAGCTGGGCTATAACGTCACGCGCTGAGGGCAGGCCGAACGCGGCATTTCCAAATCGGCGTGCTTTGGGCTAACGGCCCCAGCATGACCGACACCAGCACCAACCTGCACGCCGCTTTCGCCAAAGTCATCGACACCGGCCTCGATACGCTCGTTGCCTCCGGCACGTTGCCGGCCCGCTTGCCGCGCGCCGCCATCACGTGCGAGCCGCCGCGCGATACCAGCCATGGCGATCTTTCGACCAACGCCGCGATGGTGCTGGCCAAGCCCGCGGGCACCAATCCGCGCGCTCTCGCCGCACTGCTGATCGCTGAGTTGCAGAAGGACACGCGCGTCGTTTCCGCCGAGATCGCGGGGCCAGGCTTCATCAATCTGCGGCTGACCGACGCGGCATGGCTGGGCGAACTGGCGCTGATCGGTTCGGCAGGCGCGGATTATGGTCGTTCGACGATGGGCGGCGGCAAGATCGTCAACGTCGAATACGTTTCGGCCAACCCCACCGGCCCGATGCACATGGGGCATTGCCGGGGCGCGGTGGTCGGCGATGCGCTCGCGCAATTGCTCGAATTCGCCGGGCACAAGGTCATCAAGGAGTATTACGTCAACGATGCCGGCGCGCAGGTGGATGTGCTCGCCCGTTCGGCGCACGTCCGCTACCGCGAGGCACTGGGCATCGACGTTGGTGCCATTCCCGAAGGTCTCTATCCGGGCGACTATCTCGTGCCCGTCGGGCAGGCGCTCGCGAGCGAATTCGGCGACAAGTTCGTCGATGCCCCCGAAGCCGATTGGCTGATCCCGTTCCGCACCCGCGCGGTCGCGGCCATGCTGGTGATGATCCGGAACGATCTCGCGCTGCTGGGCATCCACCACGATCTGTTCTCGTCCGAAGCTGAGCTTCAGGCCGCCGGCAAGCCCGAAGCGGCCGAGAAATGGCTGCGTGCCCACGATCTGGTCTATGATGGCCAGCTCGAAGCGCCCAAGGGCAAAACGCTGGATGATTGGGAATCGGTGGAACTGCCGCTGTTCCGCTCGACGAAGTTCGGCGACGATCAGGATCGCCCGATCAAGAAGTCCGACGGCAGCTGGACCTATTTCGGTGCCGATCTCGCTTATCACTTCCAGAAGGCCGAGACGGCCGACGCGCTCGTCGATATCTGGGGTGCGGACCACGCCGGCACGGTCAAGCGCATCAAAGCCGCCGTCGCCGCGCTCACCGGGGCCGAGGGCGCACCTCCCAAGCCGTTCGAGATCAAGCTGGTCCAGATGGTCCAGTTGCTGCGCGATGGCGAGCCGGTGAAAATGTCCAAGCGTTCCGGCAACTTCGTCACGCTGGCCGAAGTGGTGGAGGAAGTGGGCAAGGACGTGGTGCGCTTCTCCATGCTCACCCGCAAGCCCGATGCCCAGATGGACTTCGATTTCGCCAAGGTGGTGGAAGCGAGCAAGGACAACCCGGTGTTCTATGTGCAGTATGCCCACGCGCGCATCTGCCGGAACATCGCCAAGGGGCGGGACGAAGGCTTTGCGCCATCGGCCGAAAACCTCGCACTGCTGGGGGCGGAGGAGCTGGAACTGGTCAGGCTGGCGGCGCAATTCCCGCGTATCGTGGAATCCGCTGCCGTGGCGCGCGAACCGCACCGGATCGCGTTTTTCCTGAACGACCTCGCCGCCGGGTTCCATTCGTTCTACAATCTGGGGAATGACCGGGCTGAGAAGCGGTTCATTGTGGCACATGACTCCGCTTTGACCGCAGCTCGTCTTTTCCTCGCGGCGCAAATCGGGCAAGTTGTAAAGAACGGGCTGGCCCTTCTCGGGGTCGAAGCGGCCGAGGAGCTGTGACGCGATGATTAACGGTGGGGAAAACGGCGGCGAAAACCGCAAGGATTGGGGCGAAGGCTTGCCGGAAGACAATGTTGAAGGCGCACCGCTGGAACCGACCCCGTTCGACGAACTGCCCGCGCACGATCGCCTCGCGCTGGGTGACGAAGAACGCCTGCCCTGGCTGGAAAGCGCGGACGATGTCGATCAGGAAGAACCCGTTTCGGGCAGTGGCAAGCTGATCGGCTTCGGTGTGGCGGCACTGCTGTTGCTCGCCGGCATCGTCGGTGCGATCTACTGGATCAGCCACCGGGTCAACGGGCCGGCGCAGGCCGACGGCAGCCTGATCGCAGCGAGCAAGGAACCCT
>DAICYJ010000209.1 GCA_027311705.1 Novosphingobium sp.
GATTCCCAGCTTTCGCTTCAGCGCGGCGAGCAGGCCGGGCGGTGTATCCATCCGGTCCGGCACGATTTGGCCGGTACGTAACAGGGCGCGTTCCTGTTCGGGGGGATTGACGCGTCGGACCCGCACGGGCGCCTTCGCGCTGGGTGTTAATCCCAGCTGCGCCCACGCCTGCGACGAGAGTTCGACCAGGCGATCGCCGCTCATCGGGCCGCGCCGGTCAAGGCGGACGACGATGGTTTTGCCCGAATCGAGTGACGTCACTTCGACATAGCTCGGCACCGGCAGCGTGCGATGTGCGCCGCTGACGCCGGCACCTTCGCCCGATTGAGCGTAGCCGACCGCGTCATAGTTCATCGTGTCGGAAGGGGTATAGGTCACTCCGTCCACGGTGAACGGATCGCCGATCGTGACCGGATAATCGCCGGCCGGGCCATATTGAACCACCGGAGCGGGGGGTGGTGTCTTTGCCCATGCAGCGCCGCTGCCGGCGAGCGCCAGCACGGTGGAAAGGGCGATAATGCTAACGGCGGATTTCATCGGCAAGCAATCCCACGGACAGGGCATAGAAGTTCGAGCAGTTATAATCGAGGATAACCCTATAATTTCCGGTTAGCAGGTATCCCGTGCGCCCTTGTCCGTCGGGTTCGATCAGCGTGGCGAGCACGTCGTCGCCCGGCCACGCCGCGGAACGCGGCGATACACCCAGCGCGCGCCATTCGCGCATCGTCTTCCAGCGGGTGTGCCGGGCATAGACCTGCGGGCAACGCGGACTGACCAGCGAGGTGGTGAGCGCGCCCCGATCCATCTCCGCCGGGACCGACACAGCGATCCCCCATGGCTGGCCCGGCCGCCATCCCGCATCGCGGAAATAATTTGCTATCGAGGCCAGCGTATCGGCGCGACTGCTCCAGATATCGGCAAGGCCGTCGCCATCGGCATCCTGCGCAACCCGGAGGTAAACGCTGGGCAGGAACTGCGGGTTGCCGAAAGCCCCCGCCCAGCTGCCGACCAGCTTGTACCGCGGCACCCCGCGATCGACCATTTTCAGCAAGGCGATGAATTCATCAGCGAACAGTTCGCGCCGGCGACCTTCGAACGCGAGCGTAGCCAGCGATCGGGCGAGGTCGAAATCGCCGGTATAGCTGCCATAGTTGCTCTCGTGCCCCCAAATGGCCAGCACGACGTGGCCAGGCACACCATAGCGCCGCTCGATCTCGGCCAGCTGGCCGCCAGTCGCCGCGAATTGCCGCCGTCCGCCAGCGATGCGCGCGGCATCGACGTGTGTTCGCCGGTAAGGCTCGAACGCTGGGATCGGTGACGATGGTCCGCCGCCTGGCTGTCCACGATCGAGTGCAATAACACGGGGGTTGAAGGTCAACCCGGAAGTGACGGAAGCAATGGTACTTTCCCGAACACCTTCGGCGCGCGCGCGGGCCGCCAGCAACTGCAGATAGCCCTGAAAGCCAGCCTCCTCGCTCTGCGCGGCGGCGCTGCCGGGCAACATCATTGCACACGAAGCGAGAGCGACGAGCGCAGTGCGCCGAAGGGAGCGGGCGCGGATACGGATATGCAAGGTCATCGCCAGCCTTGTCGCACAGGTGCCCGCAACTGTGAATCCCCTTTGCGCCGAATTGCCTTTCGTATCGAATCCACTTTGATCCGGCCGGCAACCCCGCTATCGGCTTTCGCCCGGCGTACCGATGAAAACCATCGGCAGCGGCCGCGGACAGATGGCCGAGTGGTTTAAGGCAACGGTCTTGAAAGCTACCGGAGTTTGTGGGCGGCACGATTGAATAGGAGTATTATTACAACGGGTTGGTGGCGGTTCGTGGCAAGGGTGAAATCACCTCATAAGTTAACCGTAAGCTGCCAGCCCGGAATCGGTATGGAAGAGTGTCCGAGTGGTTTAAGGAACTGGTCTTGAAAACCAGCGACGGGGAAACCTGTCCGTGGGTTCGAATCCCACCTCTTCCGCCACCGGTGGCGCTAATGGGGAAATAAATGGCGCTGCCAGCTGAAATCAAAGTGCTTACGCCGACCCGACCGGTCACAATTAGAGTCGCCGCAGCCTAAAGCGTCGTATTCATTGGGGCCAACGGCGCTGGCAAGACAAGGTTGGGCGTCTCCCTAGATAGCAACCTGTCAGCCGATGGCGTTTAGGTGCATCGCATTGCGGCCCACCGCTCGCTCACGCTGAATCCCAACGTGGTGCCCCCGAGCCTACAAGTCGCGTCGAAATCGAACGCAATTCGTTCAGTCTGCGGTTTGATGGCAGGCGCGATCCTTCCGAGGACGATGTTGCATGCCTGAAGGTCGCCCTCCAATGCGGCGTTAATGACCACGCGCGCGATGGCGGCACCATCGTCCAGTAGCGCTTTGGTGATCTTGCTTCGTGTGTCCACAATTCCACGCGGGCATTTTGCATAGGGTCTCGCCAACGGTGCGGCGCGGTGTTCGTGGCGGATCCCATCGACCTGCCATGTCGCATGACCGTATCGCCCGCTGATCTAGGCGCCAGCCGCCTGCAGGAGCCTTTCGGTCATCACGCAGTCTCCGCGTTTGGCGTGGTTTCTGCCGTTGCCGATGCCGCATCGTCTTCCGAGTCGACCTTACTCGCCTGCTGCCCGAACCGGGCGTAGAGCGTCGGCAGCACGAAAAGCGTCAGCAGCGTCGCCGAGATCAGCCCGCCGATAACGACAGTGGCGAGCGGCTTTTGCACCTCCGCACCGGCTCCGCTTGCGAACGCCATCGGCACGAAGCCCAGGCTGGCGACGAGCGCGGTCATCACGACCGGACGCAACCGCTGGATCGCGCCGGTGCGGGCGGCCTCTGCCCGGCCCATGCCGGACTGGATCAGATCCTGCACCGAACTGACCATGACGAGGCCGTTGAGAACCGCGATGCCCGACAGCGCGATGAAGCCCACCGCAGCCGAAATCGAAAAGTCCATGCCTCGAGCGAACAGCAGCAACACGCCGCCTACCATCGCAAACGGTACCCCGGTAAACACGATGGCGGCATCGCGCGCTGACCCAAGCGCCCCATAGAGCAACAGCAGGATCGCAATGAAGCAGACTGGGACTACGAGTTGAAGGCGGGCGCTGGCCGACTTAAGATTCTCGAATTGGCCGCCCCATTCGAGATAGCTGCCGGCCGGCAGACGTATGCCCTGTCCGACGGCAGCCTGAGCGTCCGCCACCACGCTGCCGACATCGCGACCTCGCACATTGGCCTGAACGACAACACGGCGCTTGCCATTCTCGCGGCTGATCTGGTTGGGTCCGTCGACAACGCCGATACTGGCGACGCTGGAGAGCGGCACATAGCCTCCCCCCGCCACTGGTACTTGCACTTGTTCAAGCAAGCCGAGATCGGCACGCTCAGCTTCGGACAGGCGGATAACTACAGGAAAACGTCGATCGCCCTCGAAGATCATGCCGGATTCGCGTCCGCCGAGCGTGGCGGTGATCGTCTCCTGCACGTCTTGCGCGGTGACGCCGACCCGGGCCATCGCGTCGCGATTAACGCGGATGTCGAGCATCGGGAGACCCGTCGTCTGCTCGACCTTGACGTCTGCCGCGCCTTGCGTCTTGCGCAGGACACCGGCGATCTGTTCGGCGGTGCGGTTCATGGTGGCGAAGTCGTCGCCGAACACCTTTACCGCGATATCGCCGCGCACGCCGGCGATCAGCTCGTTAAACCGCATCTGAATCGGCTGCGTGATCTCGTAAGCGTTGCCGGGAATCTGCGCGAGCTTACTTTCCATGCGCGCGACCAGGTCAGCCTTCGACAGCTTGGGATCGGGCCATTCTTCGCGGGGCTTCAGAATTACGAACATGTCCGTTGTGTTGGGCGGCATCGGGTCCGACGCCAGTTCGGCCGTGCCGGTCTTGGAAAAGACAAACCGCACCTCCGATTGCTTCGAGACCATCTGCTCGATCGGCACCTGCATCGCCTGGCTTTGCTGGACCGAGGTCGCGGGAATACGCAGCGACTGGATCAGCAGGTCGCCCTCGTCCAGCTGGGGCAGAAACACTTGCCCCAATGTCGTGAAGGCAAGAGCCGCCAGCACGAGGCTGACCACACCGGTGCCGATGGTGATCGACGGCCGCTTCATCGCCTTTTCCAGGCCCGGCTCATAGCGAGCCTTCAGCCATGAGATGATGCGCCCGTCCTCTTCTGCCATCTTTCGCGAGAGCCAAATGGCAATCGCCGCAGGCACGAAGGTGAGCGACAGCACGAAGGCGAACAGCAGCGCGATGATGACGGTGAGCGCCATCGGTACGAACGTCTTGCCCTCCACCCCTGTAAGGGTCAGCAGCGGGACATAGACGAGGATGATGATCGCTTGCCCATAGACCGAGGGTCGGATCATCTCACGCGCAGCGGTCGCGACGACCTCCAGGCGCTCCTTGGCAGTCGGCAATCGGCCTTCGTGATGCTGTTGCTCGGCGAGGCGCCGCAATGCGTTTTCGACAATGATGACCGCGCCGTCGACGATAAGACCGAAATCGAGCGCGCCGAGGCTCATCAGGTTCGCTGAGACGCCCAATCGAAGCATCCCGAAGCCGGTGAGCATCATCGTGACCGGGATGACGGCCGCGGCGATCAGCGCTGCACGGAAGTTGCCGAGCAGCAGGAACAACACGACGATCACGAGCAGAGCGCCTTCGGAAAGGTTGTTCGCCACCGTCTTGATCGTCGAATTGACCAGTGCGGTGCGATCAAGGACCGGCTGCACCACGACGTCGGGCGGCAGCGAGGCGTTGATCTCCTTCAGCCGGTCGGCGACTGCGGTGGCGACGTTGCGGCTGTTCTCGCCGATCCGCATGATCGCGGTGCCGACGACGACCTCCGTTCCGTTCTGGGACGCCGATCCCATCCGGATCGCCTGTCCATTGCGGACGCTCGCGACCTGGTCGAGCGTGATCGGCACGCCCTCGCGGGTTGCGATGACGGTCTGGGCCAGCTCGGCCGCATTGCGCACCAGCGCATCGGACCGGACCGCAAGACCCTCGCCGTTGCGGTTGACGAACCCGCCGCCAACGCTCGTGTTGTTACGCTCCAGCGCGGTGCCGAGATCGGTCAGGGTGATCTTGAGTGAGGCGAGTTTCTGGAGGTCGGGGACGACGAGATATTGCTTGGAATAGCCGCCGATCGCATCGACGCCGGCCAGTCCCTTCGTGTTTTTTAGCAGCGGGGTGACGATCCAGTCCTGTGCAGTGCGCAGATAGGTCGCCTTGTCCTCTTCGCTCGTCAGCCGTTCGCCTTCCGGCGTGATGTAGCTACCATCGGGTTGCTGGCCCGGCTCGCCGGGCCGATGCTCGTCATCCTTTCGGTGATCGAGGCGGACTGTCCACATATAGACCTCGCCGAGCCCCGTCGCGATTGGCCCCATCTCGGGATTCACGCCAGCGGGCAGGCTTTCGGCGACGCCAGCCAACCGCTCGCCCACCTGTTGGCGAGCGAAATAGATATCCGTAGAGTCATCGAACACCGCGGTGATCTGCGCAAAGCCACTACGGCTGAGCGAGCGCGTGTTGTCGAGGCCGGGGATACCGGCGAGAGCGGTTTCGATCGGGAACGACACCTGCTTCTCGACGAGTTCGGGCGAGAGCGCAGGCGCGCGGACATTGATCTGCACCTGGTTGTTGGTGATGTCCGGTACCGCGTCGATCGGCAGCCGGGAGAGCGAATAGCCACCGATGACGGTGACGATGGCGGTGAGGAGCATGACAAGCCAGCGCTTCTCGACCGCCCATGTGACAATGCGCGCGATCATGACATCAATCCTCGTGCGCCGCTTCGCCCTTGCCGATTTCGGCCTTGAGCGTGAAGCTGCCGGTCGTGGCGATTTGCTCACGGCCAGTGAGCCCGGAGCGAACGATGACAGTCGCACCGGCTGCATCGCCGAGCGTGACCGGGGTTGCCTGGAATCCCGTCGCCGTTCGGATGAACACCACCGACTTGCCCTCGACAGTCTGGACTGCTGTGGTCGGCACGAGGATTGCTGTATTCGCGGTACCACCGGTGCCGCTGAGCTGCACTGAGGCCGTCACCGGTTCACCGACACGCCACTGACCGCTGCCATTGTCGAGGGTTGCGATGACGGGCACCTGCCGGGTTTGCGGATCGAGCGCTGGCGAGACGTAGCTGATGCGGGCGGTCGCCTGCCGGCCTGGCGCGCTAACCATCACCGTGTTGCCCGGCTTTACCCGGTTCGCGTCTTCCGGCTTGAGGTTCAGTGCCAACGACACCCGGCCAAGGTTCGCGATGCGGTACAGTTCTGCATCGGCCGCGACCGTCTGGCCCAATACGACCGGGCGGGCGATAATCTGGCCGCCGATCGGCGCGACGATGCCGAGGCGGTTTAGCCCGCCCCCACCGACGCCCGCTGCCGACACCTGGCTCTGAGCCTGTCGGTAAGCGATGCTCGCCTCAATCGATGCGGTGCGGGCCGCGATCAAATCCTGCTCAGGCGACACACGCTCCGCGAACAGCCGCTGCTCGCGCGCGAGGTTGGAGTTGGCGAGGGCGAGCCGGGCACGCGACGCCTCGACCTCACCTTTGAGTTGGGCCGCCTCACGGCTTTCGATGACCGCGATGGTCTGCCCACGCCGGACCGACTGGCCGAGGTTGAGAGTCAGCGACACGACACGGCCACCGATCGCCGCCGAGACGACCTGCGTTCCTTGCGGATCGCCCTCGATCATCGCCGGCAGCTCGATCGTGCCAGATCCGCCAAGCGTCGGGCGGCCGATCTGAATGCCCGCTGCCACTATTTGATCGGCGCTGAGCGTGACCTTGCCCTCATCGGCATGCCCGGCCCCAGCGGCTTTTCCGCCAGCGCCGTTCGTCGGCGCGTCCTCGTTTGCAGTCTCGTTAGCGGGCTCGCTCGCTCCGCCGCAGGCGGCGAGAGCAAGAGCGAGCGCCAGTGGAACCACGGTGCGCGGCATGAAGATCGACATGGATCAATTCCCCTGTTGGTCTGGCGCCGGAGCGGTTAGCCGCTCGAGACGGGCGCGGGCATTCTGGTAACTGGCGAGCGCATCGATCGCGGCGACGCGCGTTTCGGCCAGCGTGCGTTCGGCATCGAGAAGGTCGAGCTGGCCAAACTTGCCTTCGCGATAGCCGATCCGCGCGATCCGGGCGGCTTCCTGCGCCGATGCCAAGGCGGGACCGGCTGCGGCACGGGCCGAGGTCGCTGCATTGGCTGCCTCCGCTTCCGCTTCGGTGATGGCCTGTTCGACATCGAGCGCTGTCACGCGCCGCACCGCTTCGGCCCGCGTCCGCTCCGCAGTTGCCTGAGCGATGGCGGAGCGACCGTTGTTGAAGACAGGGATCGGGATCGAGATCGCAAAAACCGCAGCGGTGTCGTTGGTAGCCTCCAGTCGCCGCAGCGCGGGGCCGACGCTAATGTCGGGTATCCGGTTCGCCCGAGCGAGCCGGATACCGGCATCCGCTATGGCAAGATCGGCATCCGCCGCGGCCAGCGCCAGCGTGCCTTGCGCAATTGGCGGCGCAACCGGTCCGAAGATCGGGGCTGGGAGGCGATCGAGCAATCCTGTATCCAGTGGGCCATCGATCGGGCGGCCGATCCGGCGCACAAGATTGGTCCGCGCCGCTTCCGCAAGGCGTGTCAGCCGCTCGACATTGGCATCCGCGTTGATCCGCGCCACGTTTGCGCGCTGCTGTTCGAGCGGCGACGCCCGGCCAGCCTGAACGCGCACCCCGGCGCCTCGCAGCACCTCGGCTGCGATCCGCGCCTGATCACGTGCCGTCGTAAACCGGCGTTCGGCCGCGACTGCTTCGACATAGAGCTGCGTAACCTGCACGCGGATATCGGCCGCTGCGATTGCGGCCTGCAACTCGGCGCGCGAGACCTGTGCGCTGGCGACCGCGACACGCGCACTGCGCTTGCCGCCCAGCTCGATCGGAAACGCGACCCCGACCGTCGTCTCTGCGCTGCGCAGACCGCGATAGGCACCAGTGCCGGCTACATTCTCGACCTGACCCTGAAAAGTCGGGTTGGGTCGGAGACCGGCGACAGAACGCCCCGCCCGCGCGGCTTCGACGCTCGCTGCGGCCGCTGCGTTGGAAGGGGCAGCCCCGCCCGCTGCCAGAACAGCCTGATCCAGCGTGAATGCCGGCAAAAGCTGTACAGATGTTGGCGTCGCCACTGACGGCGTCGCTGCCTGCTCAGGCGCCTGTTGCGCCTGAGCAGGCGCCTGCGCGATCGATGCGCAGGACGCCGCGGCCAGAACGGCCGCGATCATCTTTTTCATGAGTTGGTGATCCTGACAAATTGCGTCGGGCTGGCAAATGCCGGCCGGCGGAAGTTGTCAGGCGGCGGGTGGCCTCAGTCCAGGATCAACCAGGCGTGACGGAGTGGCGCGGTCGGACCCATGTAAATGGCGCATGTCCGAAAGAGGGGCTGTCGGCGACAAAATGTCGCTCGCTGGAACGTTAAGAGCCGAGCTGTGGCACGAACCATGATGATGAGGAACGGCGTTGTCGGAATCGCCCTGTGATTGGTAGGCGTCGTCTTCGGTATGCACGGCGCCGCTGCACTCGATCGTTACCGTGCCCGTTAGCTCCCGGGCATGCACGGTCGCCGTCACAACTAAGGATGATGCGAAAATGATGAGCAAAAGGGACCAGAATTTACGCAGCATCGAGATTAGGTTAGCTGAAATAGGGCGCAAAGTCATCGTAGAACTTCAGGCGACATTGGTCGATTTTGGCGACGGTAGTGTCCGGAAGAACGCAAGCGCCCCGCGTCATCGTCGTAAGGCGGATCGCCGGAAATGCTGCGCGCCTCTAAGGGGTCGAACAGTACCGGTCTCGAAGCTACTCAAGCTATCGATCGATGAAGCCGTCCCGACCTCGCGAATGGCCGGCCCTAGCCGGAATGACGGAAATGTCCCATAGCCGGTCATACCGCTTCGGAATTTATGGGGGGCTTTTGACGAGCTTCTTGGGTACCGGCTATGACAACAATCAGCGCTAGATCGGCCAGAAGAGGCGGGTTCGCACTCACTCAGCATGCCGCCTTCAGCGAACTCGCATAAATGCGGGGTTCCACGCACTTTCATTTTACCAAGGTAGAGGTAAATCTTCGGCCCAACTTAAGTAGAGGCCTTGGCTTTGCCATCCTGAGATTGCCCGACAATCCGCCAGTTGTGACTCAGGCTGACTGCACAGATAAAAAGCCGTCACTTCACATGGCCTCAACGGGCGGGAGCGGGTTGCGCCATTTCCCCATGAAACGAAGCGCGCCGGGACTGTAGTCCCGACGCGCCGTGCAATTCTCAGTCCTGAGTTCCAGCCTGCTATTTAGGCGTGGCGCAGGGTGATAGGCCTGCACCAACTAGATCGTCAGCCAGAGCGTTGGTGAGCAGTTCGAGTTGCTTGACGAGTTCCGGCACGAACTTCCCGCTCGCGTCCTTTTTCGGCGTTCCGTCGTTATACTCGGTCTTCTTATCGCTGCCGATCAGCGCAGTAGCGACGGCAGGCATGCCCATCCGGTCAACACGGGTATAATCCGAGAACCGGTCCTTGCGGAAGTTGAACGATGTGCCAGTCGAATCTGCGAGCGGCGGTGAACCCTGCGCCGCCGCCAGATACGGGAAGGTCGTCAGGAACGGTCGGTCGTTGCCCGATGGATTGAGCGGCAGCTTTGCCAGCGTATCAGGCGCGTTCTTCGTCAGGTCGAGGAAGATGACGGCCAGGGTAACGTCGACGACTGGATCCGACAGCAACCTTCCGTTGGGGAAGCCGGAAGGCTTCGACAGATCGAGCTTCAACGTATCGGGCACGACGTATTGCGCCACGGTCAGGCCGGTGCCTGGGATCGTCTGGTTGAGGCAGGCCGAAACGTCATAGGCCGTTGCCGTAGGGGTCGGCGTTGGCGTCGGGGTCGGCGTTGGGGTGGGCGTCGGGGTCACCGTCGGGGTCGGCATGGGTGCCGGTTCGTCGTCGTCACACGCGGCGAGCGTGCCGAGCGCAAACACCAGCGGAGCGTGAAGAGCGATGCGCCGAAGCGCCTTGCGGGTGGAAAGTTTCATCACGCGGCACCCCCATTGAAGCGATAAGTGCTGCCCGAGATGTTGAGCGGGACGCCCTTGTCTAGCCGATCCTTGGGAATTTCGATCACAATGACTGTGTCGTTCAACCCGTTGAAGAAGTTCCGCGTGTTGTCGAACTTCAACGTGCCGGTGCTCCTCGTTTCCTTGAAGCCCTGAAGGTCGAAGAAGAACGGGTCGTCGCGCAGGCCGGCGTAGACTTTCACGCCGTTCTTGGTGAGGTTCGTTTCAACCGGGCCGATCAGCGAACCGGTTACGCCGGGCAGTCCGTTGACTTTCACGCCCCACTTGTTTTCGCCACCGCTGCCGAAGCGGATACGGATGGGAATGTCGGTGGAGGTAGCGGGCAATTCGTTCGAGATGTCGATCGCATAGACGACATCACGATCATAATTCGCCGGAAGGGTGGGCGATTGCGGGCCGGAGAACGTCATCGCGATAACGACGGAAGTGTCGGTGTGCCAAGTGAAAACGTCGGCAATATCGGCAGCGCGATCGGGCGTAGTGTCAACCGAAGGGTCGGTGCGACCAGGCGGATCGAGGTGGTCTGCTGCAAGCAATCCAAAGCCGGGCACAGCGAGGCTGGCGGCGATTGCCATCCCCAGCCCGCCGAAGACGTAGGGTAATGTCCTGCGCTTAATCATGATGGTCCCCTTGGTTCCGCAGTCGGACACAACATAGTGCCTTCGCTATCTTCGCATCACATCTTCATGAAAACAGCACTGCCCGACGAGATACGCACCAACATGCACATGGTTTCAAGACGAATTGAAAAAATTCTCGCAAGATGTAGCAGACGACCCATTTGAGCCGGCTAAATTGCTGCAATTGCGAGATTGTTTCTAGATGACGATGTGGATGTCCGAAAATGTCAGTTCTGGATGCAACGATGTGCCTAACACTGCGATCTGAACCGCTCGATTGTCGCCAGTACCATCTGAATCGTAGTAGAGAATGCCAGTTTTTGTGTCGTAGATCACACGGTCATTGCCATCGTGGGCATTTTTTGCACCACTGGCCGCATAGAATTGTGCTTCAGTGAGGGGGCCGGCAGCACGGAAGGCTGAAAACACGCTGGCATCCAGCACGATCGAATCGTGATCGGCAGTCGAGAAATCGCGAATCACATCGACGTTCGAAGAACTGTTCGGCTCGGCCGAGAACAGGAACTGGTCTGCGCCTGCGCCACCGATCAGTGTATCCTTGCCGCCTCCGCCATCGATGGTGTCTTCGCCATCGAGCCCGGAGAGCACATTCTGGGCCGTATTGCCGACCAACACGTTGTCAGACGCATTGCCCGTACCGTCGAGCACCTTGATACCGGTAAGCGTCATGTTCTCGAAATGAACGCCCAGCTTTCCGCCAAGGGCGGTCAACACGGTGTCGATGCCGGCTTTCTGCCGTTCGAAAATTTCGTCGTTCCTGTTCTCGATGACGTACGTATCGTCGCCGATTCCTCCCATCATCCGGTCGGCGCCTAGCCCGCCATCCAGCAAGTCGTCGCCCTTGCCTCCATAGAGCTTGTCGGCTCCGCCAAGCCCATAAAGCTTGTCGTTGCCACCCACGCCATGAAGGCTGTCTGCGCCTGCGTTGCCGGTGATCGTGTTGTCGGCAAAGTTGCCCTTGCCGAAATGCGAATCGCTGTTGGTGAAGCTCAGGTTTTCTACGCGGCTTTTCAACGTGAACAGATGCAGCGCGGTAAGCACGGTATCAGTGCCATCGCCTTCCACCTCGAAAGCGCGATCGGAAGGGTTGTCGACCATATAGGTATCGTCGCCGCGTCCGCCGAACATGCGGTCTGCTCCCGTCCCTCCATCGATCAGATCGTCGCCTCCCCCGCCCTGCAGGTTATCGCGTCCGCCCAGCCCGAAGATGATGTCGTCGCCCGACGTTCCCGATAGCCGGTCCGCAAGATTTGTGCCGGTGATGGAGTTCGCGTCAAGCGCGGCGAGCAGCTTGGTAATCATCGTACCCCGTCCGTTTTCGCCGACCACCACCACGTGGTAGCGAGAAAGTCTGTCGGCGGATTTGTTCGTGTGCCTGATGACTGTTCATTATTGCAATTGGACGACAGCGCTGTGCGGTGGCCGTCGGACTGTGTCAGGCCTATTGCTATTTGTTGAACCGGGAACCAGCGGTCCTTCCATGCGTAAGGGCGGCTTGATCAGCGCGCGAGTGACAACCCAAGTGCAGGTATCCCAGATTGACCATGCGGCAATCACTTGCCGCACAAAGGGGCGTGCAAATCGCGCTCTGCCTGAATGAGCGATTTTCGTGCAGACCTTAGAGCGGCCACTCGCGCATGGCACGATCGGGTTGATGCCGGGTTCAGCCATTTCAATCTGGCGCAACGCGACAACTATGCCGCGTTCCTGCTCGCCCATGCCCGCGCTCTGCTGCCGTTGGAGGCATGGATTGTTCCTGATTGCCTGATCCCCGGCTGGGTCGGGCGCAGCGATGCACTCGAAAGTGATTTGGTCGCTCTGGGCCTGCCCCTGCCGCAACCGCTTGCCCTCGAGCTGCCACGCGATGATGCGACCCGGTGGGGCGCAATGTACGTGGTGGAGGGATCGCGACTGGGAGCGGCGACATTGACGCAAGACGTTCCCGCAGTCTTTCCCACCAATTACCTCAATGCGCGCCACGCGCCGGGCGGATGGCGTGGTCTGTTAGCGGGTCTGGAGACGCAGGCCGCGTCGGGCGGAGCGCCATGGAAAGCGGCGGCCCACGCCGGTGCTGTCCATGCCTTCACTTTGTTCGATCTTGCTGCCCGGGAGGCATCCCCTGTCCATTCCTGATTTCGTGACGGCTGCCGTAGAGCAAGAACCGCACGACCACCCTCCGGTCGATCTCGACAACTGCGATCGCGAGCCGATCCATGTGCTGGGAACGGTGCAGCCGTTCGGCTTCCTGGTGGCGGTGAATACCGATTGGCGCATTGCGCGGGCGTCACAGAACCTTGAATCTTTCAGCGGCACAGCAGCCGTTGACGCGATTGGCCGGCCGCTGGAAAGCCTCTTTGCCCCCCGTGCGATTGTGGCACTGCGCGAACGTATCCCGGTGTTGATAGGTGCCGATGGGGTGGAGAGGCTGTTCGGACTTGCCCTGATGGACGGGGCTGGGCTGTACGACGTAGCGCTGCATTTTTCGGCGGAAGCGCTCGTGATCGAGGCAGAGCCCGCGACCGAACCCCCGTCGGAAGCCACCGGCCTCGTGCGCGCGTTCACAGGTCGTCTACGCCAGGCAGAAACGATGGCGGCCTTCCTGCGCGAGGCCGCCCGGCAGGTGAAAGCCATGACGGGGTTCGACCGCGTGATGGTCTACCGGTTCGACGAAAGCGGCGCGGGTGAAGTTGCGGCCGAGGCCACTTCACCCCACATCGAAAGCTTTCTGGGCCTGCATTATCCTGCGTCCGACATTCCTGCGCAGGCGCGAAAGCTTTATGTCCGCAACATCTTCCGCGTGATCGCCGATGTGAACGCAGCCCCTGTGCCGATCATTCCGGCGCTTGACGGTACTGGCGCGTCGCTCGATCAGTCGCTGTGCGTGCTGCGCGCGGTGTCGCCCATCCACATCGAATATCTGCGGAACATGGGCGTCGGCGCTTCGCTATCGATTTCGATCATCGTCCAAGGCGAACTGTGGGGCCTGTTCGCGTGCCACCACTATGGTCCCCGCCTGCCCAGCCTGGCGATGCGCACCACGGCCGAACTGTTCGGTCAGTTGTTTTCGTTCATGCTCGAAAGCCGCCTGCGCAACGAAACCGCCGAGTACGAATTGAGGGCAAGGCGCGCCAGCGACCGCCTCATGGCCACCATCGCCCAGAACCCCCGCCTGCTGGAAGATCCAGCGTGGTTGAGCGAAGAGATTTTCGAGCTGATCCCCGCCGATGGCGTCGCGGTGTTCCTCGAAGGCGGCATTGCGCTGAGCGGACTGACGCCCAGCGCGCAGCAGTGCGGTCCAATCCTCGATTTTCTGAACAGCTTGCCGCCGCGGGAACTGTTCGCCACCGATTCCATCCAGACGCTGATCCCCTCGGCGATCGAACATGCTAGTGTCGCGGCCGGCATGCTCGCCATCCCGCTGTCTCGAGCACCCCGCAACTACGTTGTGCTGTTTCGCAGCGAGCAGTTGAAATCGGTTCGATGGGCCGGCAATCCGGAAAAGCCGGTGGAATACGGCCCCAACGGTGCGCGCCTCACCCCGCGCAAAAGCTTTGAGGCATGGACGAGCCTTGTGCAGGGCACCAGCCTGCCCTTCACACGTGCGGAACGGCAAGTAGCCGAAACTTTGCGCAACGGCATGCTCGAAGTGCTGTTGCGGCTGGCCGAGGATGTGGCCGAGGAGCGAGAGGCGGCGCACGAGCGGCAGGAACTGCTGATCGCCGAACTCAATCACCGGGTGCGCAACATTCTTTCGCTTATCCGCGGCCTGATCTCCCAGACCGAGCGCGGCAGCGAAACCGTCGACGATTTCGTGCTCAACCTCGAAGGCAGGGTGCAGGCATTGGCACGCGCGCACGATCAGGTGACGCACGATCATTGGGGCCCCGCACGGCTTGCCGACCTGCTCGAAGTGGAAGCCGGTGCCTATCTCGACGACCGGCGCAGCGCGATGGTGATGAAGGGGCCGGACGTGTTGCTTCAACCCATCGCCTTTACCGCGCTGGCGCTGGTACTGCACGAACTGATGACCAACGCCGCAAAGTACGGCGCGCTGTCTGCCGATGGCGCGGTGCTCGTGAACTGGCGGCTTGACCCGGAAGGCGATCTGTTGCTCGATTGGGTGGAAAGCGGCGGCCCGCCGGTCGTGGCACCTACGCGGCGCGGGTTCGGATCGGTCATCATCGAAACCTCGATTCCGCACGATCTGGGCGGTGCGGCAGAAGTGACCTACCCGTTCCACGGCTTTGCTGCCCATTTCCGGATTCCCGCCCGCCACGTCAGCCGTGCGGCGGGCTGCCCCCCGCCCGAGCGCCAGCGCGACGCGGAGCCGGTCGCCGACACGAAACCGTTGCGCGGGCGCGATGTGCTGCTGGTTGAAGACAACATGATCATCGCGCTCGATGCGGAGGAAAGTCTCTACGATCTTGGCGCCAGCACTGTCACGGTAGCTCCCACGGTCGGCGATGCGCTGGACCACCTCGCCGGCAACAAACCCGGCTTTGCCGCGCTCGACTATAACCTCGGCGACGGCACCAGTGCGGTTGTTGCCCAGCGATTGCGGGCGATGAATGTGCCGTTCGTGTTCATGACCGGCCTGGGCAAGGCGCTGTCGGTGCCGGATGTCGGTGAGTTCGACGTGGTGATCAAGCCTTACAACGCAGCGCAGATCGGCCAAGCGGCATTGCGGGCGCTCGCCCGGGACATGCAAGAAGATGAACCGACCACGGGCGCGTGAACAAAGTCTGCATTACCGGCTGGTTCACAGCACGAAATCGCCCTTCGCGAGCGCGGTTGAACTGGTGACGGCGATCCAGAAGTCGGCAATACCGTCTCCGTTGGTGTCGCCCTGCACGTCGTAATGATTTGATCCGTTGGCAAACCAGCGCAATTCGCCGGCATGATGGGAGAATTCCGCACTGCCGATATAGGCGAAGGCATCGTCCACCGCGCCGTTCAACGTGTTGGCATCTACCAGCGACAACCGGATCCGGTCGCGGTCTGAGTGGCTGAAATCGAGGATAGCGTCACAGGTCGCATCGCTGCCGCCCGCAAAATCACCATTGGCAAAAATGAACCGGTCCGCTCCCGCCCCGCCGGTTAGCACGTCGCGCCCTGCCCCGCCGGTCAGGCTGTCAACTCCAGCATTGCCCTGAAGTGTGTCGGCTCCATCGTAGCCAAGCAATGTATCGTTCCCGCCCGCTCCGACAATTACGTTGCCCAACGCATTGCCCTTGCCGACCGTGGCGCTGCCGTTCAACGTCAGGTTCTCGACGTTCGCCCGAAGAGTGAGCGCGACGGTGGAAATGACAGTATCGATGCCGGCACCGCCAAGTTCCACAGCTTTGTCGCGACTGTTGTCGATGATGTACGTGTCGTCTCCGGCAGCACCGCGCATCACGTCTGCGCCGATGCCGCCATCCAGCCGGTTGTTTGTCGCGTCCCCCGAAAGCTTGTCGACGAAGGCGGAACCGCGCAGATTCTCAATGCCACCTAACTTGTCCTTGCCGGCACCTAACGTGTCCTGCCTGCTGCTCGTTGCCAGGCTGACTGTCACTCCGGCAGATGCACCTTCATAGCTGGCCGTGTCGTTGCCAACCCCGCCATTGAGGAGGTCGTCGCCCACCCCGCCGCTCAGGATGTCGTTTCCATCCAACCCCTGAATTGT
Source organism: Novosphingobium sp. (assembly GCA_027311705.1). Lineage (GTDB taxonomy): Bacteria > Pseudomonadota > Alphaproteobacteria > Sphingomonadales > Sphingomonadaceae > Novosphingobium. The sequence goes on from DAICYJ010000209.1 coordinate 16,416, forward strand.
GTCATTGCCGCTGTTGCCGTTGATGGTGTTTGCCAGCGCGTTGCCGGTCAGCGTGTCGTTGCCCAATCCGCCGTTGGCATTTTCGATCACGGCGTTGAACGCAATGCCCAGGTTATCGGTCAGGTCGGTGACCGAGAATCCCAGTGTGGAATACTGGCCATCGCGCAAATCGATCCGGCAGGTCTTCGCAAAGTTGCCGACGTCGATGGTATCGGTTCCGCCGGCATCCCAGATCGTTGCAAAAAACGGCCTTGCAGGATCGTAGCTGTAGATATCGTTGCCGCTGTGAAAGCTGGTGTTCGCACCATAGATGTGCTGGACCGCCGCGATATCATAGACCATCGGCGTGATCATCAGGTACTCGAAAGTATTGGTGTCCTGATTGTAGTAATAGACGTTGTCCGGATCTGTGTAGGACATGATCGTATAACGCTGGTTGTCGTATCCAGCAGGTATAATGTTGCCTTCGAATGGATGAGCCAGCCCCAGTGCGTGGCCGATCTCGTGCATGATGGCGGTGAAGTTGTAGTCGTACTGCGCGAAGGATTCACCTTTGTGTTCGGGCGAGATCCAGATGTCGCCCTGCGTATTGTCCGCCGGAAAGGTGTTGTCCGCGCCGTTGGACACAATCTTGGCGTAGCCCCACAAGCCGGATCCGACCTCAGACGAAAAAGCGATGCGGATATCGCCCACCTGCCCCGCGCCCGTCTCCGCGATGTTGGTGAAAGTGATGTTGGCAACATCGGCCCAGCGCTGGAAAGCAAGCGCGATGCCGGGCGCTTCGCTGGAAGTGACCGCACCGGTGGTGGTCGCGGTGGGTTCATCGCCGTATCCGGCGAAGAACTTGCTGGCCACGCCGTCTGCCCACGGGAAGCTGTAGGTTACGCTCGTTTTTCCGCCCACGAGTGTGGACCACTGGCTGCGGAAATAGGCCTCCTGATCGAACAGCGCATCGGTAAACGGATTGCCGGAGAGCGAATATTCGACGACAGGAGAGTCGGCATCATATTGGGCCACGTACATTCTCCGGGATGCCGCAATGCGACGGCCTGACGGTGATGTTGCTACTGTACGCTATTGTTACGTGCACGCTGTAGTAAAAGTCACAGCTCTTTTGGCAACGCTTGCGCTGCCGCCCAGGCGCTGGCCCATGCCCACTGGAAATTATAACCGCCCAGCCATCCGGTTACATCGACTGCCTCGCCGATCGCGAACAGGCCAGGCACTTTGCGGGATTCCAT
>DAICYJ010000223.1 GCA_027311705.1 Novosphingobium sp.
ATCGATCAGGTAGATGATCGACCCGCCGATCCCCCGGATCGCCGGCAGCCGCAGTTCCATCGGCCCGGTGCGCATTTCCACCGGTTCTGCCCCGCGGGCCAGCGCTTCGTCATACGCAAGCCGCGCATCACGCACCCGAAACCCCATGCCACAGGCCGAAGCGCCATGTTCGGCAGCGAACCACGCGGCGGGGCTCTGTGGCTCGTAATTGGCGATCAGGTTGATCCCGCCCTGCCGCCATAACGTTACGTCCTTCGACCGGTGCCGCGCCACCAGCGTAAAGCCCATGCCTGCAAACACCGGTTCCAGCACGCCCTTCTCGGGCGCGCAGAACTCCACGAACTCGAAGCCGTCCAGTCCCAGCGGGTTCTCGAAAATGTCAGGCATCGCGCTCTCCAGTTGGTTTCCAATGTAACCAATGAGTGCGAAAGGTCAAGGTCGCGAAAGCACGATCAGGTCTCGCCGCGTCAGCCCGCGCGCCGCCGCGCCATCATGGCACGATCGCGGCACCGGTTTCATCGCCTGCCATGCTGCCTGGGCGATAAAGGTCGCCTTGCGTCCGTTACTAACGACGGTGCGACTGTGCCAAGCCAGCGGTCCGCGCCGCTCCACCGCCCGCGCGATCTCGCCATAGATCCCCGCCGCCGCCAGCACCGCCCAGCGCTGCCGAAAGGTCAGCCGCGATGCCCCGACCCGCGCCGAACACTCATAGGCCTGCGCCATGCCGCACATGCGCTTCACCAGCCCGGCCATCGCCATGCGGTACGGCGGCTTCATCTGCTCGCCCGGCGGAATGTCCGCCTCGGCCAGCCATTCGGCCGGTACGTAACAGCGCTCGGCTGCGTCATCCTCGGACAAATCCCGCGCAATATTGGCCAGCTGAAATGCAAGTCCCAGGTCGCCGGCGCGGTCCAGCGTATCCTCGTCCGCTGGGTCGACGCCCATCACCACAGCCATCATCACGCCCACCGCGCCTGCCACATGCCAGCAGTATCGCAGCAAGTCGGCCTCCGAATGCGGCTGCCAGTCATCGGCATCCAGCGCGAACCCGGCGATGACGTCGTTCGCCATCTCCACTGTCAGCCCCGTCTCGCGCGCCACAAGGCCCAGCGCATCGAACGCGAAATCACCGGTCGGCTTGCCCGCAAAAGCCAGCGCGGTCAGCTCGCGCACCGTAACGAGACGCGCGGCCACATCGGCCTGATCGCCCATCGCCCCGCCATGATCCTGCCCGTCGACCAGATCGTCGCACCGCCGGCACCAGGCGTAGAGCAACCACACCCGCTCACGCGTCGTCCGGTCGAACAGCCGGCTGGCGCTGGCAAAGCTTTTCGATCCCCGCACGATCGAGGCATGCGCCGTCGCGACAAGAGCCGCCCTGTCGCTCACCGTAACGTCACAAATCGCTGGCCTTCATCGCGAAGATCGGCCGGTGCGGCTCGTGCGCATGCATTCGCGCCAGCAGCAGGTCCAGATCGTGCTCGGCCATGATGATGCCCGCATGGGCTTCGCGGATGAAGCCCACCTCGATCATGTGCCGATTGAACGCCAGCAAGTGATCGAAAAACCCGAAGGTGTTGAGCAGCCCAACCGGTTTGGCGTGATAGCCAAGCTGCGCCCAGCTCACCGCCTCCCACAATTCGTCCATCGTCCCCACCCCGCCGGGCAGGGTCAGGAACCCGTCCGAAAGATCGGTAAACGCGGCTTTGCGCTCGTGCATGTTGGCCACCACACGCAGTTCGGTGCAATCGGGATTGGCGACTTCGGCAGCCACCAGCGCTGCAGGAATCACGCCGATCACTTCGCCGCCCGCTGCCAATGCGCCAGCGGCAATTGCCCCCATCAGCCCCAGCTTCCCCCCGCCATAAACCACGCCGATGCCGCGCTCGGCCAGCGTACGCCCCACGTCGCGCGCCAACGCAACGTAACGGTGATCGGCAGGCGCGGCGGACCCGCAATAAACGGCAACGCGCTTCACAGCCGCACCGCGCAGATCGCGTCGGCGAGCAAGCGCTCATAGCTGCCGGGCCGCGTCTGGAAAAATGGACGCGCCGGATTAGCGGGCACGACTTCCACCTGCTCACCGCTCATCCGCTGCGAAACCGTCCGCATTTCGCGATAGGATTGGCGGGCACAGGCGAACTCCATCGTGCTGCGCGCACCGATCTGGTCGCCGGGCCGGGTCGCCTGCGTGCGCGGATTGTACGAAACGATCGTTGCCGAACGCACTTCGCCGCTCTCGTCGTTACGCACGCTGATCGTGTGCGGCAGATAGGCGAAGCTCGTGTGCCCCGGCGTTTCCATCACGAACACCTCGGTCACGGCTCCATCAACTGGAACAACCGCAGATTCTCCACCCACATCTGCCCCCTGGCTCACCATCATCAGCGCGATCAACGCGTTACTCACTTCAGGTCCTCCAGCATCAACCCCGCCGTCGCCTTCGCACTGCCGACCACGCCCGGAATGCCTGCCCCCGGATGCGTTCCTGCACCCACCAGATAGAAGTTTGGGATCGCATCGTCGCGGTTGTGCGCGCGGAACCATGCGCTTTGTGTCAGCAAAGGCTCAAGGCTGAACGCACTGCCCAGATGCGATGAAAGGTCGGTCGCGAAGTCGCTCGGCGCATAATGGAACTTCGTTACGATACGGCTGTGGATGTCCGGAATCAGCCTCCGTCCCACTTCGTCAAGGATGCGCTTTTCCAGGATCGGGCCAACCTCGTCCCAGTCCACCGGCAACTTCCCCATGTTGGCCACCGGCACCAGCGCATAGAACGTGCTCATTCCTTCCGGCGCCATCGAAGCGTCGGTCACGGTCGGATGGTGCAGATAGATTGAGAAATCCTGCGGCAGCACGCCGAACTTGTAGATGTCGTCGAGCAGGCCTTTGTAGCGCGGGCCGAACAGGATCATGTGGTGCGGAATGCCCGGCCAGGTGCCTTCCACGCCGAAATGCACGACGAACAGGCTGGGTGAGTAACGCTTGGCCTTCAGCTTCTTGGCCTGCCGTTGCGCATGGGTGTTGTCGCCCAGCAGGTCGCGGTAAGTGTGCATCAGGTCGCCATTCGATGCCACCGCGTCGAAGTTTTCCTGCCACCCGCTTTTGGTCTGCACACCCGTTACGCGATTTCCCAGTGACTGGATGTTCACCACGGGGTCGCCCATCCGCACTTCGCCGCCGATGCGCTGAAATTGGCGCACCATTCCCGCCACCAGCGCATTGGTGCCGCCCCGCGCCCACCACACACCGTGGTCCTTTTCCAGCTTGTGGATCAGGGCATAGATCGCGCTGGTCGTCATCGGATTGCCGCCCACCAGCAGCGTATGGAAACTGAATGCCTCGCGCAGCTTCTCGCTTTCCATGTACTTGGAAACGATCGAATAAACCGAACGCCAAGCCTGATAGCGGGCAAGGGCAGGGGCCGCCTTGATCATGCTCGCAAAATCGAGGAATGGCACCGATCCCAGCTTCACATAGCCTTCCTCGTATACCCCGGCGGCATAGTTTGCGAACTCGTCATACCCCGTTACGTCACGCGGGCTGATCTTCTTGATCTCGGCCCGTAACGCCGCTTCGTCGTTCGAATAATCGAAATTGGTGCCGTCGGGCCAATTCAGCCGGTAGAACGGCGAAACCGGCATCAGGTCGACATCGTCGTCCATCCGGTGCCCGCTGATGCCCCACAATTCTCGCAGGCACGCCGGGTCCGTAATCACCGTCGGCCCCGCGTCGAAGGTGAAGCCGTCGCGCTCCCAGTAATAAGCGCGCCCGCCCGGCTTGTCGCGCGCTTCAACCAATGTGGTTTGCACGCCGCCCGCCTGCAGACGCATGGCGAGGGCGAGGCCGCCGAACCCGGCGCCGATAACACATGCCCGCTTCATTTTATTTGCGCATCCCTGCGAGAGTGAGTGGGGCGGGCTTTGCGCCAAGCCCGGTCAGCACGCCGATGGCCTTGCCCACCGGCACCGGCGGTTTGCCCGCCAGCACGCGCGCCTTGTCCAGCGCGGTCATCCGCCCGGCATAGAACCGCTCGATCAGCTTTGCATCCAGGCGGTAGAAGCGTTCCAGCACGCGATAGCGCTCGATCGGCTCCGCCGCCGAAAACAGCATGGCGGAAAGCTGACGAAGGAATTTTCCATCCTTCCAGTGCTTTCTCGCATATTCCTCGGAAAATACCGCGAGTGCTTCGCCCGAAAGATCATCCTGCTTTGCCAAAGCCAGGGCGAACCGGACGGCATCGGGCACCGAATAACTCGTCACCGCATGAAACAGTCCGGCGCGGGTTCCGGCGCGGGCGATATCCTTGCCGGTCGAACGCCAGAAGGCGTCGAAATCCCCG
>DAICYJ010000224.1 GCA_027311705.1 Novosphingobium sp.
AAGGACGCGCCGTGCAGTTGCTGGGCCAGATCCTGCGGCACCGGCAGTTCAAGCAATATCTGATGACCGGCATGTTTCTGGAGACCAGCAAGCGGTCTGGCGTGACGTACCTGTTCCGGCGACTCAAGCCCACCGTGGCGATCCGCCCAGGCCGAGATTCGAGCGACAGCATGCGCATCCTGTGCTGCCTGTGCATGCACCCGATCGCATATTACGCGGGAAGCTGGGCAGGTGCGATGTGCCCGACAGACGATGTGATCGCCCACCTGACGATGATGCGCGGCGACGAGCATCTGTTCTGGCGCCGGTGCAACCAGCATCCGCCGTATCGGCCGGAGGCGGGGTTGTGAGCGATCCCTTCACCAGCTGCGGCAAGCAGATCCTGCGCAGCAAGGAGCACGTCGCCGATGCGTGCAACGAGCCGACCGCCGAAGCCATCACGATCATGTTGAACAAAGGGCGCTTCGTCTGCTCGGACATTACCGAAGAAGAATTCGCCAAGGTCAGGGAGGTTCTCTGGAAATGACCTATGCAAGCGACCAGGCGATGAAGGACATCGCCGCGCTGCTCGAGGCCGTGCATCGCGCGGGCGAATGGCAGGACGAGCACGACGATATGCTCCAGCGGTATCGCGACGCCCGCGGCGAGGAGGCCAAGGGCGGGTGGTCGTGGTGGGCGAAGTCACTCGACGACGAGAGTTACACGTCCGAAGGTGCAACTCGTGCCGATGCAGTTGCTGACCTGCTCGTCAACGACCCAGCCGTCGGCTCCGTGCAGGTCTGCGAGGCGCGCGTTTACAACGACGAGCTGGCCACGCTGATCGGCGAGAATGACGGGATCGTGTGGTTCGCCGACACCCGCAAGATCGAGCTGTTGCCGACCGGAAAGGCGCTCGATGTCGCCAGGACCAGCGCGCGGTATCGCCCGGTCAGCAAGGGAGCGCCCTCATGAACGATCTTACCCACCTCGCGCGTCATTGGCTCCGGCAAACCGAGCTCGGTAAGGGCCTGCGCCTCGAGGCGGACGACCTCGATCTCCTCAACTCCCTCGGCTTCGGTGAAATGCTCGCCGGTGAAGCCGCCAAATTGCAGAGGCAACAATGCCACCTAAGGACGATGCGCTCTATAGCCGGGGGAAGTACCGGCTCGAGTGGGATAGAAAACGAGACGGAAGCCTCCGAAGTCCATACCTCCAGATCGTCTGGTACGACGATGCCGCCGGACGTAACCGCAGCCGCAGCACGGGCCGGTCGGAGATCGGGGAGGCAGAAGACGAACTAGACCGCCTGTTTCTGGAGCGCGAGCGCGGGCAGGCGGTTTGCCCCACTTGCGGCCGGACGATGGATTCGACGAGCGGTCACCTCGTGACGATGGCGATAGCCGATTACCTGCTGGACCGGGCAGAGCGCCCTTCCATCGGATCGATCCGTCCGCGCCTCGCGCACGTGTTGGAATTCCTCGCGGCGACGGATCGCAATGCACTGACGTGCGAACAGGTCGACGAGAGCATGATTGACCAGTTTCGTCGTTGGTCAGCCAAGCAGCCTGTCGTCGAAGGCACCATCAACCAGACGACGCGCGACCGTGCGCCCGGCACAACCGAAGCGAGCGTGCGAAGCCTCGCCGCAGCGATCAACTACGCTCACAGGCGAAAGGATACGCTGCACCCGGCAGGCTTCACGGCACTTTCGCCGACCGTGGTTAGTCGCACGCCGACGTTCCGCGCCAGCATCGAGCAGCTTGCCGCAATGTTCCGTTATTGCACTGATCCGCAGCCACCCAAGGGTGAGACGTGGTCCGACAAGATGCGTGATCGCCAGAAGCTGCATCGGACGAATTTGCTGCGCTTCCTGCAAGTCAGCGTCGCGACGTGGTGCCGCCCCGATGCCGCGCACCATCTGTCGACCGCCTCGGATCGAGATCAGTGGATTTCGTCGGCGCGAGTGGTCCAGCTTAATTATCGCGGCCGGCGCCAGACGAAGAAATACCGCCCCGCTGTGCCGGTGCCGGAGAAGTTCGCGCTGCTGCTGGATGAGACAGAGGGGTTTTTCGTGACCGTTGATTCGGTGCGCAAAGCGTTCGAGGCAATGCTCGACGAGCTGAGTTTGCCGCGCCAGCGGGAGACGGGTCTGAAATTGATCCGGAGATCGGTTGCGCAGATCGCGCGGCGCAGGATCGGCGAGGAGCGTTGGCGGCAAGGCGAGATCATGCTCGGCCACGCCAAGATCAGCACATCGGACCTCTACGCGTTGTTTGATCCCGCCAATCTGGGCATCGCGCTGGCAGCCACCACGGCGATTATGGACGAGATCGATGCCCTCGCACCGGGGGCGTTTGGGAGCGGCAAAACCAACCATCTTAAAGCCATCAACGGAGGCAAATGTGCATAAGCATCGCTCTTGGCCCATTCTTGAAAAGGGGCGACCGGACTTGCTGACGGCGTTTTGGGAACGTGTCGCAAAAGCGGGACCGAATGACTGCTGGCTGTGGAAGGCTGGACAATCGTCTGACGGCTACGGGATCTACAAAGTTGCAACATACCGCCGCACCTCAGCGCATAGAATCGCGTGGGCTCTCAGTCATAATTCGGAACCCGGCAAACGCCATGTCTGCCATCGCTGCGATACGCCGCTGTGCTGCAACCCGAAGCACCTGTTTCTGGGAAGCCCTAAAACTAATGCTGAGGACAAGGTGAAAAAGGGCAGAGCGCGGGGCCGGTTTTCGACTTCGCCGCCGGTCGATTCACCGGAGTGGCACCGGATCAAAAACGCCACCCTCAATATTTCCAATGCGCAAGTTGCTGGAAATATTGAGGATTTTGGTCGGGGAAAGAGGATTCGAACCTCCGGCCCCTGCCTCCCGAAGACAGTGCTCTACCAGGCTGAGCTATTCCCCGACCGATCCGCAAACCGGTCACCCGGCTGCAAGGCAGGCGCGCCCTATACGGGTCGACCTGGCGGGTGGCAAGCGGCCACGGCAAGTTTTTGTGCCATCCCTTCCACCAGCCCGTGCCACCTCTTTGCGTTGGTCAGGCAGCGTTGGCCCACCGCTGTTCGTGCGCATCACGAGCGTTGCCGGAAACCGCACTGCCCGATGTGCTGAACCGCCCGACCAGCCGGCTCATCGCATCGGCGGCGAGCAGCAGGTTGTGCGCGGCGGCGGTGCTTTCCTCCACCATAGCGGCGTTCTGTTGCGTAACCCGGTCGATCTTGGCGAAGGTATCGCTCACGGTCTTCAGTTCGGTGGCCTGCACGCGCGCCTCTTCGGAAATGTCGCTGATCGCAGTGCCGATGCCGATCACCTGATCGACAATCCCGCGCAGCACGCTGCCGGTCTCGCCCACCAGCGAGACGCCTTGGCTCACCTGACCCGCTGAGGCGGTGATGAGAGCCTTGATGTCTCGCGCCGCATCGGCCGAACGCTGGGCCAGCGCCCGCACCTCGTTGGCGACCACGGCAAAACCTCGTCCGGCATCGCCCGCGCGCGCCGCTTCGACGCCGGCATTGAGCGCCAGCAGGTTGGTCTGGAACGCAATGCCGTCGATGATCGTGATGATCTTGGCGATTTCGCTGGCAGAACGTTCGATCTCGGTCATCGCGGCGATGGCGCGTTCGACAACCTCGCCGCCGGCCCCTGCGTCGTCCTGCGCCGAAATGATCGCGCGGTTTACGTCGCCCGCGTTACGTGCCGTCGCCTCGATCTTGCCCGTCAGGCGGCTGGTCGTCGCGCTGTTCTGCTCGAGCGAACTGGCCTGCTCCTCGGTTCTGCGGGCAAGATCGTCGGAAGCTGCGCGGATCTCTGACGAACCCGAATTGATCTGCACCACTGCTTCCGTCACCTTGCCGACCATGGCATCGAGATCGGCGACGGCATGGTTGAAGCTGGTGCGCAGGCTTTCATAGCTGGCGGGGAAAGGGGTGGCGATGCGGCTGGCAAGGTCACCGGCCGAAAGGGCTTCGAGACGTGTGCCGATGGCGTTGATCACCATGGCCTGTTCGGCTTCCACGCGCGCCCGCTCTGCGGCGGCAGCAATTTCAGCGGCTTCCTTGGCCCGGCGCGTTTCGGCCTGGCCAACGATCATCGCTTCGAGTTGAACGCACAGGAATACCAACACACCCGTTTCTGCTACTACGATCACGGCATGCAGAACCACCCGGCCAAGATCGCCATTGCCGTTGAACACCAATGCGGGAGCGATCAAGTTGGTCAGCAGGTGGTGCGCCGCGATCACGCCAGCGCCGGCGATCACTGGGCGCCAGTCGGCCATGACGGCCACCACGGCGAGTGCGGCAAAAAACATCATGTGGATATCGATCATCCACGCATTGCCCGCCCATTGGTACAGCAAGACCATGGGATACGTCACCACCGAGCTGGCCATGACGAGGCGCGACGCCGGGTCAGCCTTCCCTTGCAGGGCCATCCAGACCGGAAGCACGCCGACCGCCAGCGCGAGCATGATCGGAACGACACCAGAGCCGGCCCAGATCCCGCCAATGGCGATGAGCGCGCAGAACAACGCGTTGCCAAAAGCAAGGATACGCATTCCGTTAAGCCGGATTGTCGCGAGTTCTTCCATGATCAGTTGCCTTCGTCGGAACAGAGGATTTCGGGCACGGCGATCGCCAAGGCACCGTTTTGCAAAGCACGCCAGGCAAAGCCGGAGCGGGTGCGGACAAGAACGACACTGCCGGCTGGACCGCTGCCAGCGATGCGTGCGCCGTGCGCCAGAGCCCATGCCATCGCGGGATCGTGCCGTGCGGTGGCGAGGGGCAGGTAAAGCGTTGCCGCGCCGGCGCGGGGGGCGAGCGCGGTAAGGAAAAGGCAGGCACCGACGATAGCCGCCTGCAAAAGCGGCAATCTGTTCTTCGCATAGGCAGGAGCCCGTTGATGCAATGCTGATGTCGGTTCATTCATGGTGCTGAAATACCAGTCGTATCTTGATTTTCGAATTCGCCCCGCTTCGGATTTTGCGTACATGGCGATGCGGCGGAATTAAGTTTGCGCTTGGCGTGCGCACCTCCCCGGCACTAGGGTTCCGGCATGGCCGTTGCTTATCCCGTGATCGATTCCCCGGCCTCCGCCGCCCACTTCGAACGCCAGTATCTCGATCTGATGCGCCACATTTGGCTGCATGGGGACGAGCGGGTGGACCGTACTGGCGTCGGCACACGATCCGTGTTCGGAGCACAGTTGCGGTTCGATCTTTCGGACGGGCAGATGCCGTTGCTCACCACCAAACGGGTCTACTGGAAAACCGCCACGCGTGAGTTCCTGTGGTTCCTGACGGGCGACACCAATATCCGCGCCCTGTGCGCGCAGGGTGTGCAGATCTGGACCGACTGGCCGCTGGATCGCTATCGCCGCGAAACCGGCGATAGCATCACGCGCGAGGCATTCTCGGAACGCATCGTGGCGGACGAAGCCTTTGCGCTGCGATGGGGCGATCTCGGTCCAGTCTATGGCAAGCAATGGGTCGATTGGCCGGTCTATGAACCGGCCGGCGACGGGCTGTTCCGTCAACGCGCACAGGGCGTGAACCAGGTCGCCGATCTGGTGGAAAGCCTGCGAACCAACCCCGGCAGCCGTCGCCATATTGTCGAAGGCTGGAATGTGGCGGAATTGCCGGGCATGGCCCTGCCGCCGTGCCACAAGACCTATCAGTTCCACGTCACGGGCAATCGCCTGTCCGGCTTGCTTTACCAGCGCAGTAGCGATGTGGCGCTGGGCCTGCCGTTCAACCTTTGGGGCGCGGCGCTGTTTATCCGCCTGCTGGCGCAGCAATGCGATCTGGAACCGGGCGAACTGGTGTGGATGGGCGGCGACACGCATCTCTATCTCAATCACGCCGATCTGGTGGAAGCGCAACTTGCGCGGGAACCTTCGGGTGCCCCAACGCTTGCCATCACGCGCCGGCCCGACAGTATCTTCGGTTACCGGATCGAGGATTTCGAGGTTTCCGGATACGCACCGCAGTCGCCCCTATCGGCCCCGGTGGCCGTCTGACGTCTCTGATTGACTCATAAAGCCAAGCGTAATATTATTACGTTTGTGTAGAATATTGCATCGCAGCACTCTGGCAAACAAGCCGGGTGCAGGATGCGGGAGAGTCTGATGCAAGGCCTGATGCAAGGGACGTGGCCATGACCGGTATCCCGCCCGAAACGGCACCTGCGCGTGGCAACCTGCCGCCGCTGTCGCTGCACGTGCCCGAACCAAAGTTCAGGCCCGGCGACAAGGTCGATTACTCGCATGTCGTCGTGCCACCGGCCGGCGCACAGCCGCGCCCCGACGAAGGCTGCCCGGCCGCTGACACGCAGCCATTGTGCTTCGATCTGATCCGCGTGCTGGGTGAGGACGACCGCGCCGTCGGCCCGTGGAACCCTGGCCTCGATGCCGACACCCTGCGGCGTATGCTGCGCATGATGGCGCTGACCCGTGCGTTCGACGATCGGATGTATCGCGGCCAGCGGCAGGGCAAGACCAGCTTCTACATGAAGTGCACGGGTGAGGAAGCGACCTCGATCGCGCCTGCCATGGCGCTGGCGGCGGACGACATGGTGTTTCCCAGCTATCGCCAGCAAGGCATCCTGCTCACGCGCGGCTACCCGATGGTCGATATGGTCAACCAGATCTATTCGAACCGGGCTGACAAGCTGAAGGGCCGCCAGTTGCCAATCATGTATTCGGCGCGCGAACAGTCGTTCTTCTCGATTTCGGGCAACCTCGCCACGCAATATCCGCAGGCCGTCGGCTGGGCGATGGCAAGCGCGATCAAGGGCGATACCCGCATTGCCGCCGCATGGCTGGGCGAAGGCTCGACGGCGGAGGGCGACTTTCACTCTGCGCTAACATTCGCCACCGTCTACAATGCCCCGGTTATCTTCAACGTCGTGAACAACCAATGGGCGATCTCCAGCTTTTCCGGGTTCGCCGGGGCAGAGCGCACCACCTTTGCTGCACGCGCCATCGGCTATGGCATTGCCGGCCTGCGCGTGGATGGTAATGATCCGCTCGCGGTGTGGGCCGCGACGCGCTGGGCCGCCGACCGTGCCCGCGCCAACGGCGGACCGACGCTGATCGAGCATTTCACCTACCGCGCCGAAGGGCATTCCACTTCGGACGATCCCGGTCAGTACCGCTCGGCGCAGGAGCGGGAGGAGTGGCCGTTGGGCGATCCGATCATGCGGCTAAAGCGCCACCTGATCGCGCTGGGCGAATGGTCGACCGAACAGCACGAGGCGATGGACCGCGAGCTGATGGACGAAGTGAAGGCCGCCACGCGCGAGGCCGAAAAGAACGGCGTGCTCGGCCACGGGCTGCACCATCCGTTCAAGACGATGTTCGAGGACGTGTTCGAGGAACTGCCCTGGCATCTTCAGGAACAAAGCGAACAGGCCATCCGCGAACGCCGCATCAAGTGGCCCGAATGGAAAGAATCATGAGCGATGCCCCCGTGCAGACGCGCCGCCTGAACATGATCGAGGCGATCAACGACGCCCTTTCTATCATGATGGAGCGCGATCCTGATGTCGTCGTCATGGGCGAAGACGTCGGCTATTTCGGTGGCGTGTTCCGCGCCACGGCCGGGTTGCAGAAAAAATTCGGCAAGACCCGCGTGTTCGATACGCCGATCAGCGAATGCGGCATCATCGGCGTTGCGGTGGGGATGGGGGCCTATGGCCTGCGGCCGGTGCCCGAAATCCAGTTCGCAGATTACATCTATCCGGGTCTCGACCAGCTTGTGTCCGAAGCGGCGCGGCTGCGCTATAGGTCGGCAGGCGAATTCATCGCGCCGATGACGGTGCGCTCACCGTTCGGCGGCGGCATCTTTGGCGGGCAGACCCACAGCCAGAGCCCCGAAGCGCTGTTCACCCACGTTGCGGGCATCAAAACCGTGGTCCCCGCCACGCCATACGATGCCAAGGGCCTGCTGATCTCCGCCATCGAAGACAACGACCCGGTCATCTTTTTCGAACCCAAGCGGATCTACAATGGCCCGTTCAACGGGTTTTACGACCGCCCGGTCGAACCCTGGGCGAAGCACCCCGACAGCGTAGTGCCCGACGGGTACTACAACATCCCGCTGGGCAAGGCACGGATCGTGCGGGAAGGGGAGGCCCTGACCGTTCTCGCGTACGGCACGATGGTCCATGTGGCCGAAGCAGTGTTGCGCGAAAAGGGCGTGGATGCCGAAATCATTGACTTGCGCACGCTGGTGCCGCTGGACATCGAGACTGTGCAGAAGTCGGTGGAAAAAACCGGCAAATGCCTGATCATCCACGAAGCGACGCGCACCTCGGGCTTCGGCGCCGAACTCGCGGCGCTCGTGCAGGAGCGCTGCTTCTACCATCTCGAGGCGCCCGTCGAGCGCGTCACCGGCTTCGACACGCCGTACCCGCACAGCC
>DAICYJ010000020.1 GCA_027311705.1 Novosphingobium sp.
ATCCAGCGTCCAAAAAGTCGTCGCGTTGCGACGGCATTACCGTTTGACTGGATTCCCGCCTGCGCGGGAATGACGAAGTGGGGTAATCCCGCCTAAGCGGGAAAGACGAAGTGTTGAGCGGTGCAGCGTTGGCAGTGTTGCATCAGCCGCTTCCCAAGCTATAGCAGCCCCATGGAACCGGTGAAGCAGATCGATGGACGGGCCATCCCGTTCGGCCGCAAGAACGTCGATACCGACGTGATCATCCCTGCCAAGTGGCTCAAGACGATCACCCGTCAGGGTCTTGGCCGTGGCGCGTTTGAAGCTTTGCGGGCGGATCCCGACAACGTCTTTGACAGCGCCGAATTTACAGGCTCGCCCATCCTGATCGCGGGCGACAACTTCGGCTGCGGATCGAGCCGCGAACACGCCGCCTGGGCATTGGGTGACCTTGGCATCAAAGCGGTCATCGCGCCGTCTTTCTCGGATATCTTTTCAGGCAATGCCTTCAAGAACGGCATCCTCACCGTGGTCCTGCCGCAGGAGGCTATCGACCGGCTGATGGAAGTGGCGCAGACCGATTCCGTTTCGATCGATCTGGAAGCGCAGACCGTCACCACGCCGTTTCAGGACCGTTTCGTGTTCGAGATCGATCCCTTCCGCAAGCACTGCCTGACCAATGGCCTAGACGAAGTGGGCCTGACCATGGCGCGCGGCGATGCAATTGCCGCGCATGAGGCGAAGATGCGCGATGGCCTGCCGTTCCTTGCACGCGGGACCGATGCCGTAGCGGCAGCTTAATTGCGCGTTTAACAGGGCTTCCCAAGCCGTTCAAAACTTGCTTCCCTATGCTTCAAGCGGACCGATTCCGCATGAAGCTTTGGGAGAATGGTGATGAAAGCTCTGCGCACACATGCGGCAGGCGGCCCTGAAACGCTGGTGCTGGACGATCTGCCCGATCCGGTGCCGGGCAAGGGCGAAGTGCTCGTGCGCGTCCACGCCTGCTCGATCAATTTCCCCGACACGCTGATGATCCGCGACCTCTACCAGTTCAAGCCCGAGCGCCCCTATGCGCCCGGCAGCGAACTGGCAGGCACGATCGAAGCGTTGGGCGAGGGGGTGACCGGCTGGGCGGTAGGTGACCGCGTGATTGCGATGACCGGCAGCGGCGGCTTGGCCGAAAAGGTCATCGCTCCGGCCGCGCGCCTTTTCGCACTGCCCGATG
Organism: Novosphingobium sp.; assembly: GCA_027311705.1. GTDB lineage: Bacteria > Pseudomonadota > Alphaproteobacteria > Sphingomonadales > Sphingomonadaceae > Novosphingobium. The sequence goes on from DAICYJ010000020.1 coordinate 1,205, forward strand.
ACGTGGACTTTGCGACCGGCGCTTCGCTGCTGATGACCTACGGCACCACGATCCACGGGTTGAAGGATCGCGGGCATATCACGGCGGGCGATACGGTGCTGGTGCTGGGCGCGGCGGGTGGTGTGGGCCTTTCGGCGGTGGAACTGGCCAAGGCCTATGGCGCGCGGGTGATTGCGGCGGTTTCCAGCGAGGAGAAGGCCGCCGTTGCGCGCGAGGCGGGCGCGGATGAAGTGGTGATCTATGGCCGCGCGCCGTTTGACAAGGCGCAGTCCAAGGCGCTGGCCGAACAGTTCAAGGCCGCTTGTGGCCCGACCGGGGCGAACATCGTCTACGATATCGTCGGCGGCGACTATTCGGAACCGGCCCTGCGCGCGATTGCGTGGGAAGGGCGCTTCCTCGTCGTCGGCTTCCCGGCGGGCATCGCGCGGCTGCCGTTGAACCTCACCCTGCTCAAATCCTGCGATGTCTGCGGCGTGTTCTGGGGCGCGTGGACCGCGCGCGAGCCTGCGGCGTTCAAGGCTGAAGTGGCCGAGCTATTTGACTTGCTCAAGGCAGGCAAGATCAACCCGCGCGTGTCGCAGCGCTTTACGCTGGCAGAGGGGCGCGAGGCGATTGCCCTGCTGGAAAACCGGCAGGCCATGGGCAAGGTTGTGGTTGAAATGATGGGGTGAAAGGGTTTTCGCGCAGAGGCGCAGAGGCGCGAAGATATTGTCGCGCGGAGACGCGGAGACGCGGAGAAGGGAAGAGTGGAAGAATTCCCAGCCCGCGGCGCAGCCTTCTATATTCTTCTCATTTTTTCTCCGCGCCTCCGCGTCTCCGCGCGAATAACTCTATTCATTCTCTGCGCCTCTGCGCTCTCTGCGCGAATGTTTCCTAAAAACTCAGTCCGGCCGACGATCAACCGACGAATAGACTGGCAACCCCAGTCGCCAGTAAATCGCCGCACCGCGCAGACCAAAACCCGCCAGCGCCGCAACCGGCCACACCACTGCATTCGCCAGCCCCAGCGCTGCTCCACCCGCGCACAAGACTGAAGCCAAGGCGGCCGCCGTTACGTACAATTCCGGTCGCATCAAGATCGATGGCCTGCCTGCCAGCACATCGCGGATGATCCCGCCCGCGCATCCCGTGATCGCGCCCATCAGTACAGCAGGCACCGGCGGCACGCCATAGGCCAGCGCCTTGGCCGTGCCCAATACTGCATAAGCGCCAAGCCCAGCAGCATCCGCCCATTCCAGAATAGGCCGTTCCCACCAGCGGTGCGGTGTAAACCAGGCGATCAGCGCCACACCAAGGCACACCGGCGCCACCCACGGATCGCGCACCCAGAACACAGGCGCACCAATCAGCAGGTCACGCACCGAACCGCCACCCACGCCCGTAATCAGCGCAAAGAACGCCATGGTCACAAACGTTTGCCGCAATTGCGCCGCCAGCAGCGCGCCGGTCAGCGCGAAGACAGCTATGCCTGCCAGATCGAGCAGGCCGATCAGCGGGGCAATATCGGTGGTGGGCAAGGGCAGAACCGGCGTCATCGCTGCGCCTTATCTGCTCTGCCACAAATGCGCTAGGGCGCGGCGCTGACCAGCACTTGTGCGGTGTTACGTTCGCTGCGCGACAGGCGTACTTCATAGATGCCCGGCTGCAGGGCAAAGCGCACGATCTTGCGTATGCCCGAGCACGCTGGCCCATGGCCATGGCCGGTCGATGTCAGCAATGCGCCGTCCTTGACGACATCGATCCATGCCGCGCTACCGAGCGCGACGGCATAGGTTCCCGCTGCATCGATTGTCACCATTGCGCTGCCCGCATGCTTGCCATCGGCATCGGCTTGTAGCGCGATCTGCCCCGGCGTGTTGACCTGCAATCGTCCGTCTGCGGCCAAGGGCGCACCTTGCGGCCACAATGCGCCCACCGCAGCAGGCGGGCAGGCAGGGGCCGTATCGGCAAGAGCCGGAGTGCTGCCGATCAGCAGCGATGCGAACAAGGCGAAAGTCCGAGTAACCATCGATGTATTTTGCGGCATACATCGTAAATGTCCAGCGCTTTTCAGCCCTTTTGGAAGGCTGACCGCCAGACTGGCGCGATCAGAATTTTCTGACGCGAAAACAGCGCCATATCATTCCCGCACTGCGCCATGATCAGACCGGAACGTGGTTCAACATACGCCTCGGCATACCAGCGCGTGTTCGATCCGTTATGCCACAGGCTGCCATCGGCATCCACGAACCAGCCCAGCGCCATCTGGCTGCCGAAGCGTGGGGTGTGCAACGCGCGCCAGCTTTCGGGCTTGAGAAATGCTGGCTGATCCCGATGCGCGCGCAGCCATGCGGCCAGATCGGCCAGAGTCATGTGCAATCCACCTGCCGGGGCCATCGCCGCCGGATTGTCGGCAAACACCGGCTTGCCGTCGTCGTGCCCCCACGGCTGATCGTAGCGGTCCGCCGAACCTGGTAAGCCATAGCCCGCGCTGGCAAGGCCGAGCGGCTCCAGCACCTCGCGCCGCAGCAGCGCTTCCCACGGCATGCCGGTCGCCTCTTCCAGCATCCGCGCCACCAGCACATAGCCTGCGTTGGAATAGACATAGGCCGTGCTTGGCCTCGCCACCGGCTTCATCTTCAGCGCCAGTTCGCCAAACCGGCGGCGGCTTTCGCGCAAGTCTGCCTCGTTCGCGCCGGAACCGTGTTGCGGCATGGCGAAGAGCGGGCGTAGCGGAATGTCCTTGGGCAGGCCAGCATGATGGCTGAGCAGGTCCACCGCCGTCAGCGCGCGATAGCGGCGCGGCACATCGGGCAGGGCGGCCTCAAGCGGCGTGTCCCAGCCGATCACCCCTGCCTCCACCGCGCGCGCAAACAGCGTGGCGGTGAAGGATTTGGTGATCGATCCCAGATGCCACCGGTCGCGCGTGGTGACAGGCTCGTCATGGCCCACAGCCCGTAACCCATCGGCAAGGAACACCGGCGGCGATGCGCCCGCCTGCCACATCACCGCCATGCCAGGCGTGCCCACTGCGCGGCGGATGCCTGCCAATGTGGCGGCAGACATCGGCAGAGCGAGCAATTCGTCCAGTGTCAGATCCCGCCGCTGTGCTGCGATGCGCCCCGGCAGCAAGCCCCCGGCAGCCAGTGCAGCCATCAACGAGCGGCGGGTGATCCGCACGCGATTATTCGCCGATCAGCGCTTCCAGCTTCTTTTTCAGCGCCAGAATGCGCTCCGCCGCTTCTGTAAAAGTCTTCACGTCCTCGCGATTGTTGTTCCCGCGCGCTTCCTTGGCGGCTTCGACATAGCCTTCCATGTCGGCATCCATCGCGTCGATCAGGATCTCGATTTCGTCTTCAGTCAGGGTAAGCTTGATGGCCATTGTGGCACTCCTGCGATTCAAAGCTTGCGGTTACCGCCGCGCGGCGCAGCGCACAAATGAAAGGTGTGCTGGCTCAGGCTTTCGTCGCAAAGAAGATCACGTGTTCCAGCGGCGTCTTGCCCGGCTTCGGCTGCTCGCCCGCATCAACGCTGACGACTTCCACGGTGAAGCCGGTGCTTTGCAGCAGTTCCACGAACTTGTCGTCCTTGAACGCCGACCACACCGCCAGAATGCCACCGGGGCGCAGCGCGCGGGCGGCGGCTTCGAGGCCTTGTTCGCAATAGAGCCAGTCGTTGATGCAGCGGGTCAGGCCTTCCGGGCCGTTGTCAACATCGAGCAGGATGGCGTCATATGCGCCGCGTGCCGCATCGATCAGCATCGCCACATCATCGTGGACCAGTTGCACGCGCGGATCGTCGAGGCAGCCATTGGTCAGCCGCCGCATCGCGCCACGTGCCCATGATACGATCTCGGGCACGATTTCGGCCACGGTTACGCTGGCGCTGCTGTCCAGCACGGCGAGCGCTGCGCGCAGCGTGAAGCCAAGGCCATAGCCGCCGATCAGCAATTGGGGTGCCGCCAGCTTGCCCAGCCGCGCGCAGGTCATTTCCGCCAACGCGACTTCGGATGCGCAAACGTCAGTGCTCATCAATTCGTTGCGGTCGAGCAGGATGACGAAATCATCGCCATTGCGCACCAGCCGCAGCCGCGCGCCATCGGGCACGCAGGCGGTGTCGATCAGTTCATCGCCATCTTCAAGCTCCCACATCGCGGGAGGAGCAGCATCAGGGGAAGGGTCGTTCGCGAGTGCTGGGGCCAGCTTCAGATTGTCCAAAACCTACTTCTTCCGCGCCTTGCGCGCGGCATAGCGCGCATCGCGCTCAGCCTTGCGTTCGGCTTCGGAAAGCGGAGTGGCCTTTTCCGCAGCAATGCGCGCGGCTTCGGCTTCCTGCGCGGCCTTTTCGGCGGCGATGCGGGCCTTTTCGGCCAGTTCTTCTTCGCGGCGCTGCTTGATGGCGGCGCGCTTTTCGGCTTCAGCCTTTTCCTTGGCTTCAGCCTTCGCGATGCGCTCTGCCTGTACCGCCGGATCGACCGGAGCCTTGGCCTTGGCCTTCAGCGCCTCAATCGCCTTTGCGCGTGCATTCGCCGAAGCATCGCGCCGTGCGTCGAGTCCGGGTTCCTTGTATCCTGCCATGATATTCGTGTGCTTTCTCTATTCCTCTTGGCCGCTAGCAGCGTGAGCCAAGGATGTCACGCCGCATTGGCCAAGTCGTTCCTGTGCAACGGAAAACGTGGCCGCGTTGCATTCGGTTCGAGGTGCTCGAAGCCCACCCCGCTGCGACTAATCTCACTACGTTCGATAAGTCTCGCTCCCCTCCCGCAAGCGGGAGGGGTTGGGGGTGGGCATGCAACGGTTGCGCCTGGCAAAACCCTGTAATCACAACGAAAAGGGCCGCCCCAAAGGACGGCCCTGTTCATGTCGGCACAAGCCCGGCGATCACATGTGGATCGGTTTGCCCGTCACCGCCATTGCCGCTTCCTTCAGCGCTTCGGCGTGGGTCGGGTGCGCGTGGCAGGTGTAGGCGATGTCTTCGCTGGTTGCGCCGAATTCCATCGCCTGCGTGGCCTGCGCGATCATCGTGCCCGCCACGCTGGCGATGCACCACACGCCCAGCACGCGGTCGGTCTTGGCGTCGGAAATGACCTTCACGAAGCCGTCCGGCTCATGATTGGTCTTGGCGCGGCTGTTGGCGAGCATCGGGAACTTGCCGACCTTGACGTCACCGCCGGATTCCTTGGCCTTTTCGCGCGCCGCTTCCTCGGTCAGGCCAACGCCTGCAAACTCGGGGAAGGTATAGACGACGCCGGGGATCAGGTCGTGGTTCACGATGCCGGTAAGGCCCGCAATGTTCTCGGCCACGGCAATGCCTTCATCCTCGGCCTTGTGCGCCAGCATCGGGCCGGGGATCACATCGCCCACGGCCCACACGCCGGGAACCTTGGTGGCAAAGTCATGATCGGTTTCGATCTGACCGCGCGCGTTCAACTCCAGCCCGATCTTGTCGAGGCCAAGGCCATCGACATTGGGACGGCGACCAATCGCCACCAGCACGCAATCAGCCTCGATGGTCGAAGCCTCGCCGCCCTTCGATGGCTCGACGGTCAGCGTTGCGGTCTTGCCGCTCACCGAAACGCCGGTCACCTTGGTGCCCAGCTTGATGTCCATGCCCTGCTTCTTGAAAATCTTGGCGGCTTCCTTGCGCACATCGCCGTCCATGCCGGGAAGCAACTGGTCGAGGAATTCCACGACCGTGACCTTGGCACCAAGCCGCCGCCAGACCGAGCCCAGCTCAAGCCCGATCACGCCGCCGCCGATCACCACCATATGCTGCGGCACCCGGTCCAGCGCCAGCGCGCCGGTGCTGTCCACGATAATGCCTGCGTCGTTATCAACCGTGACGCCGGGGAGGGGCGTTACGCTGGAGCCGGTGGCGATCACGATGTTCTTGGCGGTGACCTTTTGGCCAGCGACGGTTACCGTGTGCGCATCATCGAACGCGGCATAGCCCTTGAGCCACGTCACCTTGTTCTTCTTGAACAGGAACTCGATGCCGCCGGTCAGTTGCTTGACCGAATCCAGCTTCTGCCCCTGCATCGCGGTCAGGTCCAGAGTGACCGGCCCGGTCTTGATGCCATAAGTATCAAACGTCCCGTCCACCGCTTCGGCAAACTTCTCCGAGCCGTGCAGCAGCGCCTTGGATGGAATGCACCCGACGTTCAGGCACGTCCCGCCCAGCGTCTCGCGCCCTTCGGCACAGGCGGTCTTGAGCCCCAACTGTGCCGCGCGGATTGCCGCAACATACCCGCCGGGACCGGCACCGATGACAAGAACGTCGTAATCGTATTCAGCCATTTTCTAAACTCCTGAGTCCCCGCGAAGGCGGGGACCTCGTGCCATCAGGCGGAGTGTATCCGGCCTGAGGCCCCCGCCTTCGCGGGGGCGAGGCAGGTCAGAGGTCAATGAGCAACCGCGTAGGATCCTCAATCGCTTCCTTGATCGTCTTCAGTGCCGTCACCGCTTCCTTGCCGTCAATGATGCGATGGTCGTAGGACAGCGCGATATACATCATCGGGCGCACCACGATCTCGCCATTGCGGACGACCGGGCGGTCCTCGATGCGGTGCAGGCCCAGCACGGCGGACTGCGGCGGGTTGATGATCGGGGTGGACATGAGCCCGCCGAACACACCGCCGTTCGAGATGGTGAAGGTGCCGCCCGCCATGTCGGCCATGGTCAGCGTGCCATCGCGCGCGGCCTTGCCATAGTTGGCGATGGCTTTTTCGATATCGGCAAAGCTCATCTTGTCGACATTGCGCACCACTGGCACGACCAGCCCGTTGGGGGCCGAAACCGCGACCGAGATATCGACGTAATCGAAATAAACGATCTCATCACCCTGAATCTGGCCATTGACCGAAGGAATATCCTTCAGTGCCAGCACCGATGCCTTGGCAAAGAAGCTCATCAGGCCAAGCTTAACGCCGTGCTTCTTCTCGAACACGTCCTTGTACTTGGCGCGCGCTTCCATCACCGCGCTCATGTCCACGTCGTTGAACGTGGTGAGCAGCGCGGCGGTGTCCTGCGCGCTCTTCAGGCGCTTGGCGATGGTCTGGCGCAGGCGCGTCATCTTCACGCGCTCTTCGTTGCGTCCACCAGCCGGAGCTGCCGCAGCGACAGGTGCCGCAACCGGTGCGGACACTGCCGGAGCAGGCGCGGCCTGCTTGGCGGCAGCGGCGGCCATCACGTCTTCCTTGGTCAGGCGGCCGTCCTTGCCGGTGCCCTTCACGGTCGAGGGATCAATGCCATATTCCAGCACCGCGCGGCGCACGGCTGGCGAAAGCGCCGCAGCCTCGCCCGATGGGGCTGCCACGGCCGCTGCAGCAGCCGGAGCCGGAGCCGGAGCTTCCGAAGCCGAAGCGGGCGGAACCGGCACTTCGGTGCGCGGGGCCGGGGCCTGCGCTCCTGCAGCCGCGACGCTGTCTTCGATCAGCGCCAGCAGCGCGCCGACCGTCACGGTATCACCTTCAGCAGCCGCCAGCGCGCCCATCACGCCTGCAGCAGGCGCGGGCACTTCAACCGCCACCTTGTCGGTTTCCAGGCTGACAATCGGCTCGTCCAGCGCCACGGCCTCGCCGGGCTTCTTCAGCCACTGGCCAATGGTTGCTTCGCTGACGCTTTCACCCAGTGTGGGGACTTTGACTTCAATCGACATAGCTTCGTTCCTTGGGGAGAAGGAAATTCAGTTCTTCTTCTGGCGACGGATCTCGCCGCGCACCGACAGGCCCAGCGCATCGGCTACCAGCGCGCCTTGCTCGCTGGTATGGCGGCTGGCGAGGCCCGTAGCGGGCGATGCGGCAGCCGTGCGTCCGGCATAGCGTGCGCGCGCCACCTTGCTCTTGGCCGCTTTCAGCGATTCCTCGATCATCGGTTCAACGAAGAACCACGAACCATTGTTCCGCGGTTCTTCCTGGCACCACACCACCTCTTCCAGATTGGTCATGCGCGAAAGGCGCAGGGCCAGCGGATCGCCGGGGAAGGGGTAGAGCTGTTCCAGACGGATGATCTGCGTATCGGTGATGCCCGCCGCATCGCGCGCTTCCATCAGGTCATAGGCGACCTTGCCCGAACACAGCACCACACGCTTCGTATCGAGGTCCGCCGCAGGCTTCATGTCCGAAAGTATGCGCATGAAGTGCCCTTCGCCGATGAAATCGGACGCGGCTGACTTCGCCAGCGGATGGCGCAGCAGGCTCTTGGGCGTCATGATGATCAGCGGCTTGCGGAACGGGCGGTGCATCTGCCGGCGCAGCACGTGGAAGTAGTTGGCCGGAGTGGTGATGTTGCACACCTGCAGGTTGTCTTCTGCACAAAGCTGCAGATAGCGCTCCATGCGGGCTGAGGAATGCTCCGGCCCTTGGCCTTCATACCCGTGCGGCAGCAGCATGACGAGGCCGTTGGCGCGCAGCCACTTGGCTTCGGATGCGGCAATGTACTGGTCGATCACGATCTGCGCGCCATTGGCAAAATCGCCAAACTGCGCTTCCCAAAGCACCAGGCTCTTGGGGTCGGCGCTGGCATAGCCATATTCAAAGCCCAGCACGCCATATTCCGAAAGCGTGGAATCCAGCACTTCGAACGTGCCATGCGGCAAGGACTTCAGCGGCACATACTTGCGCTCGTCGGTCTGATCGACCCACACGGCATGACGCTGGCTGAAGGTGCCGCGTCCGCAATCCTGCCCGGACAGGCGCACGCCATAGCCTTCGGAAACGAGGCTGCCGAACGCCAATGCTTCGCCGGTCGCCCAGTCAAAGCCTTGGCCGGTGGCGAACATCTCGCGCTTGGCATCGATCACGCGGCTCAGCGTTTTGTGGACAGTCAGATCATCCGGCACCGTGGTCAGCGTGCGGCCAAGGCTGTCAAACAGCTTCTGATCGATACCCGTGCCCACATTGCGCCGTGCCGATACCGGATCGGCTGGCTTGTTGAAGCCCGACCAGCGTCCGCCGAACCAATCAGCCTCGTTGGCCTTGTAGCCCTTGGCCGCCTCGAATTCCTTCTCCAGCGCGGCGGTGAAGTGGCTTTCCACTTCGCCCTTGTGGTTGGCATCGATCACGCCTTCGGCCACGAGCCGCTTGGCATAGATCTCGCTCACGCCCGGGTGCTGGCGGATCTTTGCATACATCAGCGGCTGCGTGAACGAAGGCTCATCGCCCTCGTTGTGGCCGAAACGCCTGTAGCACCACATGTCGACCACGATATCGCGGCCAAACTTCTGGCGGTAATCAATCGCCAGCTTGCACACGAAAGTCACCGCTTCGGGATCATCGCCGTTCACGTGCAGGATCGGGGCCTGCACACCCTTGGCCACATCCGAAGGATAGGGCGATCCGCGCGAGAACTGCGGGCTGGTGGTGAAACCGATCTGGTTGTTGATGATGAAGTGGATGCACCCGCCGGTATCATAGCCGCGCACGCCCGAAAGGCCGAAGCACTCCCACACGATGCCCTGGCCCGCAAAGGCCGCATCGCCGTGGATCAGCACCGGCAGCACCTGCTTGTGCTTGGCATCGGGCCCCACATCGCCGCCGATGTCATCGCGGAACACCTGCTGCGCGCGGACTTTGCCCAGCACGATCGGGTCCACCGTTTCCAGATGCGAAGGGTTGGGCACCAGGCTCATATGAACCTTGATCCCGTCAAATTCGCGGTCGGTGCTGGTGCCGAGGTGATACTTCACATCGCCCGATCCGCCCACGTCCTGCGGGTTGGCGCTGCCGCCCGAAAATTCGTGGAAGATCACGCGGTATGGCTTGGCCATCACATTGGCCAGCACGTTCAAACGGCCACGGTGGGCCATGCCGTACACGATCTCGCGCACGCCCAGCTGGCCACCATACTTGATGATCGCTTCCAGCGCCGGAATCATCGATTCCCCGCCATCAAGGCCAAAACGCTTGGTGCCGACGTATTTCTTGCCGAGGAACTTTTCGTACTGCTCACCGCGCACCACGGCAGCCAGAATGGCTTTCTTGCCGTTGGGGGTGAAGTCTACCGACTTGTCGCCGCCTTCGATCCGCTCCTGAATGAAGCGGCGCTCTTCCACATCGGCGATGTGCATGTATTCAAAGCCGATGTGCCCGCAATAGTTGGCGCGCAGGATCGCCACCAGCTCTTCGAGCGTCGCCCATTCGAGGCCCAGCACGCCGCCGATATAGATTTTGCGCTTGGCATCGGCAGCGGTGAAGCCATGGAATTCAGGCGAAAGGTCGGCCGGCAGCTTCTGACGGGCAAGGCCCAGCGGATCGAGATCGGCGGCCAGATGCCCGCGCACACGATAGGTGCGGATCAGCGTCATCGCGCGGATCGAATCCATCGCGGCCTGCTGCAGCGCGGCTTCATCAAGCGGCGCACCGGCCTTCTTGACCGCTTCCTTGATGGCAACTTTCATCGCCATCGGGTCCATCGCCTGCGTCAGGTCATCGCCTGCGGCAGCGTCCATGATCGGCCAGCGCTTGTTCGCCCATGAAGGCCCGGCTTGCGGCCCTTCCTGCGAAGGATCGACATCGAAATCGTGCAGTTCAGAACCCATTACCAACTCCTTGTCCCCCCGGGGAGGATGGGGGCTTCGGACAAAACGCAATCACCTGACACCGACAAACCCCAAGATGCCACCGCTCCCCCGCGAAGGCGGGGGCCTCAGGGAACGTTACGTAAGCTTGCTGAACAAGCGTTTCGTAACACCACCGAGGTCCCCGCCCCAAAAAAATTCTGGCGCGGGGACGCAAGCTGTCTTTTGGCCAAGTCGTCCCAAAGCAACCTCACAACAAAGCCGCTCAAGGCATCAGGCCATCTTCGAACAGATCCCGCCAATCCGGGTTCCGCTCTTCGATGCGGGCGACCTTCCACGCCCGGTTCCACTTCTTCATCCGGTGTTCGAACGTCCGAGCATCTTCGATGCTGTCGAACCTCTCGCACCAGACCAACCGTTCGCAGTTGTAATCCCGGGTAAACCCCGGAACTGCCCGGCTCCGGTGCTGGGCGATCCTCTGCGAAAGATCGCTCGTAACACCGATATACAAAACTCCGCCCGGCTTGTTCGTCAGTATGTAGACGTAGCCGGGCTTCACCTGTTCAGAACCTCATCTCAAAAAACCACTGCTCCCCCGCGTAGGCGGGGGCCTCAGGCGTTTTACGCTGATGTTTCGTAAACCTCCTGAGGTCCCCGCTTTCGCGGGGACGCAGGTGCTTTTGAGTTATACCCGCTCTTTCAGCACTTCGGCCAGCGTTTCGCCCAGCAGCGAAGGCGAGGACGAGACCTTGATTCCGGCCGCTTCCATGGCTGCGATCTTGCTGTCTGCATCGCCCTTGCCGCCCGAAACGATGGCCCCGGCATGGCCCATGCGGCGGCCTGGAGGCGCCGTGCGGCCCGCGATGAAGCCGGCCATCGGCTTCTTGCGGCCACGCTTGGCTTCGTCGATCAGGAACTGCGCGGCCTGCTCTTCAGCGTCGCCACCGATTTCGCCGATCATGATGATCGACTTGGTGGCTTCGTCGGCCAGGAACAGCTCCAGCACGTCGATGAAGTTGGTGCCGTTGACCGGGTCACCGCCGATGCCGACAGCCGTGGTCTGGCCAAGTCCGATGTTCGATGTCTGGAACACGGCTTCATAAGTCAGCGTGCCCGAGCGCGAGACGACGCCCACGGTGCCTTCCTTGAAGATCGACCCTGGCATGATGCCGATCTTGCACTGGTTCGGCGTCAGCACGCCGGGGCAGTTAGGCCCGATCAGGCGGCTCTTGGAACCGACCAGCGCGCGCTTGACCTTTACCATGTCCATCACCGGGATGCCCTCGGTGATGCACACGATCAGTTCCATCTCGGCATCGATGGCTTCGAGGATCGAGTCAGCAGCGAACGGCGGCGGAACGTAGATGCACGAAGCGGTCGCACCCGTGGCGTGCTTGGCTTCGGCCACGGTGTTGAAGTTGGGCAGGCCAATGTGCGTCGTGCCGCCCTTGCCGGGGGTCACGCCGCCGACCATCTGCGTGCCGTATGCCAGCGCCTGTTCGGTATGGAACGTGCCGGTCGCGCCGGTCATCCCTTGCGTGATGACCTTGGTATTCTTGTCGATGAGGATGCTCATTGTTTTTTCAGCTCCTTAAATTCACGCGAAAACTGGCGCCAGGCACCCTGAGATTCTGGCTTTAGTTCTTCACCGGGGAAGTGGATTTCACCGTCACCCTCATCCCCGCTCACGTCATAAAACCCGACACCGTATTTCACGGCGAGTTTGCGGACCAAAGGGTAGGCGGCCTCGGCTTGCGACCATGGAAAGGTAATATAGATGACGTGATGACCGATGCTGAAATCGGCGAGTTTATCTTCTACACCGGGAACCAAGAGATCTTCATCTGTTGGCGCGCCGGGGCCATTCATGTTGCGATAGGTCTTGCGCGCCTCTAGGAAGAAAGCGCGCAACTCCGGCGTTGTATTGGCCGGATCATCGTATGAATGGCCCTCGGCCCATTCAGCTTGCGCATGATACCACTCGACGAACGCTCCCCTGTCGTGGGGAGCGACCGCCGGGTCAAATACCATGAGGTCGTAGCTCACAGCGTTTACTTACGCGAGGCTGCTATCGATGCCCTTGCAGGCTTCCAGCAATTCCTTGACCGCGTCGACCGAAACCTGAAGGCCAGCCTTCGAAGCATCGTCGAGCTCGATCTCGATAACCTTTTCCACGCCGCCCGCACCGATCAGCACCGGCACGCCGACATACAGCCCGTCAACGCCGTACTGGCCTTCGACATAGGCTGCGCAAGGCAGGATGCGCTTTTGATCGTTGAGGTAGGCTTCAGCCATCGCGATGCCCGAAGCGGCAGGGGCATAGAACGCCGAGCCCGTCTTGAGCAGGCCGACGATCTCGCCGCCGCCCGAACGGGTACGCTGCACGATCGCGTCGATGTTTTCCTGGCTCGAAAGCCCCATCTTGACGAGATCCGGCACTGGAATGCCGTTGACGGTCGAATACTGGGTAACCGGCACCATCGTATCGCCGTGGCCGCCGAGCACGAACGTGTTCACGTCGCGGATCGAAACGCCGAATTCCCAAGCGAGGAACGTGGAGAAGCGCGCCGAATCGAGCACGCCTGCCATGCCGACAACCTTGTTGTGCGGAAGGCCGGAGAATTCGCGCAGCGCCCAGACCATCGCGTCGAGCGGGTTGGTGATGCAGATGACGAAAGCGTCAGGTGCGTTGGCCTTGATGCCTTCGCCCACGGCCTTCATGACCTTCAGGTTAATACCCAGCAGGTCGTCGCGGCTCATGCCCGGCTTGCGGGCAACCCCTGCGGTCACGATGATCACATCGGCACCGGCAATGTCGGCATAGTCGTTCGAACCGGTGATCTTGGCGTCAAAGCCTTCGACCGGGCCGCACTGCGACAGGTCGAGCGCCTTGCCCTGCGGCACGCCTTCGACAACGTCGAACAGGACGATGTCACCCAGTTCCTTCTGGGCGGCGAGGTGGGCGAGTGTGCCCCCGATATTGCCTGCGCCGATCAGCGCGATCTTCTTGCGTGCCATGCTCTACGGTCCTTTCCCGTTCGCGGGGACAAGCATACAGATGCCAGCAGAGCTTGCGCCCAAGTCCTTCCCGTGCCCCGCGAGACAGGAAAGTTCTGACAGAATGAATCGGCCACTAAGCCCGCCAGAAGATGATTGCAACCGCGAAAAACAGCTAGTTTCCGGGTTTTTGTGATAACAGTTTGCAATAGCAAAATGGGCAATCATCCGACACAGAAAACACCCGCTCCCCTGCGCCAGAGGTCGTTGGGGCGGGGGCCTCAGGGTTGTTACGCAACCTCCCCACAATCCACCCGCTCCCCCGCGAAGGCGGGGGCCTCAGGCGTGTTATGGAACACATGGGTAACACGCCTGAGGTCCCCGCCTTCGCGGGGACGCACATTTTGTAGCGCCAACTCCATGACGCAAAAAAGCCCCGGCGTTTCCACCGGGGCTTCCCTTGCGTTTCCTCTCCGCAAACTTTTGCGGGGCTCAGCGGTGGCGGCGTGCCTTGAAGTCGCGCGCCATGCGTCGGTCGAGCGTGTTGCAAACTTCCAGCCAGAACGCGCTGCGCGTCGCATCGCCGTTCGCTTCGGCAATCATGGCGGCATCGCGCGCGCGGGCGGCGGCGGAAAATCCATGGGCTGCAAACAGCCGCAAGGCGCTGTCGAGCGCAGCTTGCGGTTGCATCTGTGCGCTTGCGGAATTGTCATTCACCGCACGCAAGTGCCGCCGCCGCACGGGCCGCGCCATGCATGGGGAAATAATCCCATACTTCGGGGCAAATCGCACCATATTCCGTCACTTCTCCTTTGCGGTCCGGGCGAAACGCCAAACCGCTCTCCACAGCACCCTCTCTATGCCTCGCGGACTAAGAGTGTGTTCTATGACAGGGTAAAGGAACCGGTAATCACCTTATACGAAACAGTTTTGCGACAGGCTGGAGGTTGCCGGTGACGCAGCGCTTTTAAGGGGTTCACGCAGAGGCCGCAGAGAAGAAGGAGAGGCGCAGAGGCGATGCTGCAGGCCGAAGGCCTGTGCCATTATTTGCTCGGGCGACGCCGAAAGAGACAGCGGCTTTGCCGCAGACATTGGCTCCTCCGCGCCTCTCCTTCTTCTCCGCGTCTCTGCGCGAAACAGAAATCGCGAAGCTCTAAGCCCTCGGCTGCGCAATCCACTGGCTGGCACCTTCATGCCCCGGCAGCACCGATCCGCTGCCCGATGCCGGAGCTTCGCCCGCGTTCGGTGCCTTGCCCACAGGCGCAACCAGCCCGGGCAAACCTTGTGCCCGGAACACCGCATCGCCGCCACGCTGCAGGAGCGGCGCAGCATAAGCCGGGGCAGGGCCGACCACAGACGTCGAGGCCGCCGCAATCTTCCCCGCCTCGAACGCCTTCTCCAAAGCCAGCGGATCGGCAATATCGGCAGGCGATGGCGTCCACGTGCGTGGATGGGGTGCGGCAATCGGCTCGCGCCCGGCATAGCGCGCGGTGAAGGCCGAGGGCTTCCCGGCAGCGCCCGCCCAGTTATAGAACCGATGCGCGCCAATTGTGCCGATAAAGCTCAGGCTCGGCGCCCAGTATGGATGCACCGCCGTGGTGTGATAGTGTGTCGCCAGCCCCACCGGCGCATAGACATTGCCTGCCAGCGCATCTGCCGCCACACGCCGCGCGCGGTCCCAGAACGCCTTCATCGGCTTGCGGGCCAGCGATCCGTCGCAGGCGAACGAGAACTGGCACGATGGCCGCTCCGATCCCTGATAGACCACGCCGCACACCGTATTCGGCCATGCCGGATGCGCCACCCGGTTCAGCACCACTTGCGCCACCGCGCGCTGGCCCGCGTCAGGCTCGCTCGCCGCCTCATAGTAGATCGCGGTCGTCAGGCACTGCAACGCGCGCCAACGGTCCTCGGTCGTGCCGGTGGCCAGTATCGGACGGGCCGAGCCGATATCGGCATCGCTCTTGCTCTGATCCCATTTCGCCTGATCCCATTTGGATTGCGCCTCGGTCGGCTCGATCAGCCCGCTGTCTTGCGTATCGAGCCAATAGAACGCCGATCCCGGAAAGCTCTCGCCTCCACGCTCGAACGGCTGAAGACCAGCCATCTGCACACGCGCGGTCGCCGCACGCACGCCGCCCGGCTCGCCCCAGCCAATGGGGCTGAGCACCGTGGCCAGAAGGCCGAACACGGCCACACCCGCCAGCCGCTGCCGCAGCACCGAAGGCCCGCGCAAGGCCCGCCGGATCGAGCGCATGTCGCGCCGCCGCACGCGCGCGGCAAAGTCGCGGGGGCGGGGTTCGGATACCAACACCGGACCCTGCAGGATTGCGCCTTCGGGAACAGCCTTGGCCGCAACCGCACGCTGCTGCGGCAGGGCCGCAGGCAGATCGATGGGCCGATAGGCAAAGTCCAAAGGCATGGTGGAGCCAAAAATCCTGATAATTCCCCGTCCCGCTAATCCTTTGCGCAGGTGAGCGCATCTGTGGATTTCCCGCTGTCCCGATGCGGTACATCCCCCTTCGATCCGGTTAATTGCCCCCGCTTCTTGCCTCCAACCGGTTCGTCATTGCGAGGAGGCAAAGCCGACGAAGCAATCCAGAGTCGTGTCATTCCGCTCTGGATTGCTTCCCCACTGCGTGGGTTCGCAATGACGATGCTAGGTAGCGATCCTGTCCCAAAGTGCAGGTCGCCCCTTGCCGAGCTTTGAATTTCCGGCTAATATCCGCGCCGACGCCAACGGTGCCCCGTCAAACGGGCTAAGAGGGAAGCCGGTTCAAATCCGGCGCTGCCCCCGCAACTGTAACCGGATAGTGCGTTGCCAGACTATGCCACTGGGGCCGGTTCATCCGGCGCTGGGAAGGCGGGCAACGCGCGATGACCCGGGAGCCAGGAAACCTGCCACTGGTTGTCGTTCCGCGGCCGGGCGGGGTGTACCGGGCGCATGCGACGAGGCGCGCCAATTCCATGGCCCAGCGCTCCTCTCGCCATGAACGGCATGAACCGTTCGTGGCCGGAGTTATGTCTTGTGAACAAGTATCTGCTTTCCGTTTCTGCCGTCGTTTTCGCGTGTCCTGCGCTCGCACAGGGCGCTGACGATATTGTCATTGCTGATCAAATCCGCCCCGATGCCATCACCGTCATCGCCACCGGCAGCGAAACCACGCTCAGCCGTCTTGGCCAGCCAGTCACTGTCATCACCGCTGATGAAATCAAGTCGATTCAGGGCCCCGACATCACCCGCGTGCTTGAACGCGTCCCCGGCCTCACCATCACGCGCAATGGCGGCCCCGGCAGCGTCACCGGCGTGCGCCTGCGCGGCTCTGATTCCGAACAGGTCCTCGTCCTCGTCGATGGCGTCCGGCTTGAAGACGTTGCAGCCCCCTCGGGCGGCTTCGATTTCGGGACGCTCACCCCCGGCGGGCTTGAGCGGATCGATGTGTTGCGCGGATCGAACTCGGTCGTCTGGGGCAGCGCGGCCATCGGCGGCATCATCGCCGTCCAATCGCGCGATCTGAATGGCGTGGAGGCCAGCGCCGAATATGGCGCGAACGAGAGCTACACCGCCGATGCCGCCGCGGGCGTTTCGTCAAATCGCGCCGCGCTCACGCTCAACGGCGGCTACACCCGCACCGATGGCGTTTCTGCTGCCGCCGTGGGCACCGAAGCCGATGGCTTCCGGCAATGGCGCATCGGCGGGCGCGGCCGCCTGAACCTGACCGACGAACTCGCGATTGTCGCCACCTCCCGCTATGCCAACAGCCGCACTGACATCGACGGGTTTGGTGTTAACGGCTTTGGCGATACCACCGATGTGCAGGAAACCCGCCAGGCCTCGGGCCGCGTCGGCCTGCGCTATGTCTCCAGCGCGCTGACCATCAACACCGGCTTTGCGCTGGCCGATACCCGCCGCGATTACTTCGCCGATGATGCCGCCGCCACGCCCGATTATGGCTACAAGGCCCGCTCCGAACGCGCCGATCTGACCGGGCGGTTGAACTTGCCCGCCGATTTCACGCTCGATTTCGGCGCAGACAGCGAGTGGACGCGCTTTTCCAGCACGTTTGATCCTGAAGCCCGCGCTAACCTCACCTCTGGCCACGCGCTGCTGGGCTGGAGCAATGGCCGCGCCAACCTTGCTGCCGGTGTCCGCGTGGACGATCATAGCCGGTTCGGCACAGCATGGACCTTCGGCGCCAACGGCAGCTTCGCACTGACCGACGATCTGCGCCTGCGCGCCAGCTATGGCGAAGGCTTCCGCGCACCGACGCTGTTCAATCTGCTGTCGATCTATGGCAACACCGCGCTCAATCCCGAACGCAGCAAAAGCTATGACGCAGGGCTGGAATGGGGCGCAGCTTACAGCAATCTCCACGCCGCGGTTACCGTGTTCCGCCGCGACAGCCGCAATCTGATCGCCTTCGTCTCCTGCGCCAGCCTGAACCGCTGCGCCGACCGGCCCTTCGGCCTTTATGACAACGTCGGCCTCGCCCGCGCCCAAGGTATCGAAGCCGAACTCGGGGCCCGCCCCATCGATACGCTGCACCTGCAAGCCGCCTATACCTACCTCGAAACCGAAAACCGCACCGCCGGCAACGCCAACTTCGGCAAAGACCTGGCGCGTAGGCCGTCACACGCGTTGACGCTGTCGAGCGACTGGACCACACCGCTTGCAGGCCTTATTCTGGGGGCGGACCTGCGGCTTGTGGGAGACAGCTTTGACAATGCGTCAAACAGCACTCGCCTCGATGGCTACGCGTTGACCACCGTGCGCGCGAGCTTCCCCGTGACCGACCGCGTGGAACTCTATGGACGCGTGGAAAACCTGTGCGATCAGGCCTACCAGACCGTCGCAACCTATGGCACCTGGGGCCGCTCCGCCACCATCGGCCTGCGCGCCCGCTACTGATGCGCACCCGGACGCCCCAACCCCAAACCCTGCTCCCCCGCGAAAGCGGGGGCCTCAGGCGTTTTACGGAACACTGGGGTAGTCGGCCCGAGGTCCCCGCCTGCCCTTTGGGCAGTTTATCCCGAGCGTGTCGAGGGGCGGGGACGCACCAAGCTAAAACTCAAAGTAGCTCGCGTCCCCGCGAAGGCGGGGACCTCAGGCAACCAAACACAACACTTCCCCCCCTCCTCTTGCACGGAGGGGGCAGGCCCTCTCTTCTCCCCCTCCTCTTCAGAGGAGGGGGCAGGGGGGTGGTGCTCTTCGCTTTCGCCGCGCTCGCAGCAAGTTTAACCTCCGGCTGCATCCCCCAATCCCGCGCGGCGCCAGAACCCCTGGAAGAGAACCACCCCCCGAAGCAGCATCACCCTACACTCGTCAGCCTGAACCCCTGCACCGACGCAATCCTCGCCGAAGTGGCAGACCCGGCGCAGATCCTGGCCATTTCGCACTACAGCCACGATCCGCGCTCTACCTCGATGGACGCGGCCGAAGCCCGCCGTTTCCCCGCCACGCGCGGCACGGTGGAAGAAGTGCTGGCGCTCAAACCCGATATCGTGCTCGGCAGCACCTTCACCGATCCGGCCACCGCAAGCGCCTACAGCCGCCTCGGCCTGCGGCTCGAACGCATCGGCATGGCCATGACGGTCGAGGAAAACCACGCCCAGATCCGCCAGATCGCAGGCCTGATTGGCCAGCCCGCACGCGGCGAAGCCCTGATCGCGCGCATCAACGCTGCCCTTGCCGCAGCAGCGCCACCTGCTGGCGCGGCACCGATCCCCACGGTCGTCTGGCAATCGGGCGGCATGGTCCCCGGCGATGGCACGCTGATCGCCGATGTGCTGCGCCGCACCGGCTTTGCCAACTTCGCCGCCGCGCGCGGGCTGGGGCAGGCTGACTTGCTCCCGCTCGAACGCATGCTGGCCGATCCGCCCGCGCTGATCCTCGTCGCGGGCCGCTCTGCCGAAACGGGGCAAGGGTCAAACATCGGCGGCGATGACCGCGTGCTAAGCCACCCCGCGCTCAGCGCCCTCAAAACCACCCGCCGCGCTGCGCTGAACCCCAAACTCCTCTACTGCGGCGGCCCCACCCTGATCGCCGCCGCCCAAAGGCTCGCCGAAGTCCGCAGTTCCTCCCCGCCCGCTCGTCCTGAGCTTGTCGAAGGAGGAGGGGGACCATCGCAGATGGTGGAGGGGCACCCTCGGTGACAGGCCACCCCAAAACCCCGCTCCCCCTCACCAAAACCCTCCTCGCCCTCCTGCTGGTCACCATCCCCCTCTCGCTCCTCGCCGGGCAAGTCTGGATCAGCCCGTTCAGCCCCCCGGTCCCCAATGCCACCGCCATCCTGATGGAATTGCGCCTCCCCCGCGCGGTCCTCGCGCTGATCCTTGGCGCAGGGCTTGGCGCAGCGGGCGCCGCCATGCAGGGCTACTTGCGCAATCCGCTGGCCGACCCCGGCCTGTTCGGCATAGCGCCCGCCGCCGCGCTCGGGGCCGTGCTGTCGTTCTACACCGGCTATGAAACGCAAGTGCTCACCCTGCCGCTCTTCGCCCTCATCGGCGGCGGCGGTGCGATGGGCCTGCTCGCGCTGATTGCGGGCCGGGCAGGGGGCATTGCGCTGTTCACGCTGGCTGGCATGATGATCGCAAGCCTTGCTGGCGCGCTCACCAGCCTTGCCATCAGCCTCTCGCCCAATCCTTTCGCCCTGTCAGAGATCGTCACCTGGCTGATGGGCGC
Source organism: Novosphingobium sp. (assembly GCA_027311705.1). Taxonomy (GTDB): domain Bacteria; phylum Pseudomonadota; class Alphaproteobacteria; order Sphingomonadales; family Sphingomonadaceae; genus Novosphingobium. The sequence continues at coordinate 21,378 of DAICYJ010000020.1, forward strand.
GCTGGCCGATCGCGGCTGGCACGAAGTGCGCCTCGCCGCCCCGCTCACGCTGGCAGGCCTGGCGCTGCTGTGGCGCGCCGCGCCTGCGCTCGATGCGCTGGCTCTGGGCGAATCCGCTGCCCGCTCGCTCGGCGTGGATCCCACACGCCTGCTCTGGCTGATGATCTGCGCCATCGGCCTGATCGTCGGCTCGGGTGTGGCGGTGGCAGGCATGATCGGCTTCGTCGGCCTGATGGTGCCGCACATGATCCGCCCGTTCACCGACCAGCGTCCGTCCTCCACGCTGATCCCCAGCGCGCTGGCCGGAGCGCTGCTGCTGCTGATCGCCGATTGCCTGTGCCGCGTGATGCCGCTCCAAGGCGGCGAACTGCGCCTCGGCATCGCGCTCAGCCTCGCCGGAGCCCCCTTCTTCCTGCGCCTGCTGCTCAAGATGCGGCGGGACTTGGCGTGATGCAAATGTCACCATCACCCCTCAACAAACACCCGCTCCCCCGCGCAGGCGGGGGCCTCAGGAGTTTTAAGCAGCCTCTCCGTAAAACGCCCGAGGTCCCCGCCTTCGCGGGGAAGCAAGCAATTCAAATAACACCGCTCCCCCGCGCAGGCGGGGGCCTCAGGAGTTTGACGGAACGCTTGCGTAAACGGCCCGAGGTCCCCGCCTTCGCGGGGAAGCAACACAAGTGTAGGGTGGCGACTGATGCTTGAAGCCCTGCGCATCACCGTGCCCCACCGCCTGCACGAGGTCACCGCGCAACTGCGCGCAGGCCGCGTCACGGCCATCGTCGGCCCCAATGGCGCGGGCAAGTCCACGCTGCTGGCCACACTGGCAGGCCTGATCGCGCCAGCCAGCGGCACGGTAACGCTGCGCAGCCACCCTGTGGCGCAGCTCAACGCCGATGATCGCGCGCGCCGCATTGGTTATCTGCCGCAATCGGGCGAAGTCGCGTGGAACCTCTCGGTCCGCACGCTCGCAGGCCTTGGCCGCTTGCCGCACCGCACCAGCACCGCCGAAAACGCGGCGGTCGTGGCAGACGTCCTGTCCGCGCTTGATCTCACCGCGTTTGCCGACCGCCCGCTCAACACCCTTTCAGGCGGAGAGCGCGCCCGCGCGATGCTCGCTCGCGTGCTGGCCACGAAGCCCGAATGGATCCTCGCCGACGAACCGCTCGCCGCGCTCGATCTGTCGCACCAGCGCAATCTTGCCACGCGCTTTCGCGACCTTGCAGGGCAGGGCAAGGGCGTCGTCCTCGTCGTCCATGATCTGGCCCTAGCGATGAACCACGCCGATCATGTGATCGTGCTCGATCAAGGCCGCGTCGCTGCCCAAGGCGCTCCCGAAACCGCCCTGTCAGAAGCGGTCATTGCAAAGGTCTGGAACCTCGAAAGCCACTGGCTAGGCACCCCCGGCCATATGGCGCTAGCCCTCTAATTCCCCCCCGACCGCTCGTCCTGAGCTTGTCGAAGGAGGAGGGGGACCATCCGCAGGATGGTGGAGGGGCACCGGCAACACCTACAAAACTCCGAAGGCCCCAAAAAACCCCGCTCCCCCGCGAAGGCGGGGGCCTCAGGCGTGTTACCGAAGGTCAGCGTAAACGGCCTGAGGTCCCCGCTTTCGCGGGGACGCCGCTAGCGCATCAAAACGCCAGCAACATCAAACGCCACCAGCGTAAAGCCGACGCCGGAACTCAGGCCGCCACCACCGGCACATCATGCTCGTTATCGTGCCGATGCTCGGTCATCGCTGCGGCAAAGTCTGCTGCAAAGTATCGCGCAAAGCGCTCGCGCACGTTGGCGGAAACCAATGGCCGTGCGGCGTTCACACCACTGCTGCGGCAGAAAAGACTCTGCGGGCTGTCTTCAGCATGTTCGGGCAAATCGGCAACCATCGAACCGGTATCCAAACTCCTTGAGCGTCCACGTGACCTAGCAAGGTTTTGACGCGGACGATTGTATGGTTCCGACAAACCCCGACCTTTGTCGAGCCAGAATTGTGCGCTGCGACACACCCTTGATGAAAAAAATCGCACGCTTGGCAAAAACGTCCCAGTTTGGCCAAAGAGGGCCCGCTACCGGGCCGCCTTGGCGCAAGCTCACCACCATCCCCGCAAGCAATTGCAGTTCAGCAATAAATTGCCCCAAAAGCCACCTATTGTGGTTCCGAAACTTCTTGCGTCTGCCCTGCCCATAGGTAGTTTCGCCCCGCGTGAGGCGAAGTGCATGATCTTGGCGAGGGTAAGCCTTGCAGTTTTGGCAACAGCCGCGCCGGATTTGGCGGTCGGACAGGCCGAATCCGCTGCAGATCAGCCATCCTCTCCGGCCCCGGTAAAGCTCACATCGGCGCAGCTCTTTTCCCTTGCCGATGGCGCACGCGATGCCGGTGATTTCGCGCTTGCGGAAAAGCTCTATCGCGCTCTGGCCGAAAATCCCGAGGTTGAACTGCGCTCCGAAGCGCGCTTTCGCCTTGCGCTGATGCTGGCCGATCGCATGGGCCGCACCCGCGATGCGGCGGTCGAACTGCGGCGCATCCTTGATGAAAAGCCTGATGTCGCCCGCGTCCGGCTCGAACTGGCGCGGATGAATGCGATGTTGGGCCGCCTCGGCGCGGCAGAGCGGGAGATTCGCGCCGCACAGGCCATTGGCCAGCTTCCGCCCGATGTGGAACGCGCGATCCGCTTCTATGCCGCAGCCCTTGCTGCCGCCAAACCGGTGGGGGGCAGCATCGAAGTGGCGCTGGCACCCGATAGCAATATCAACCGCGCCACCCGCGCCGATACGCTGGGCACCGTGATCGGCGATTTCGCGCTCAGCGATGATGCGCGCGCGCAATCGGGCCTCGGCCTTGCGCTGCGCGGCCAAAGCTATGCGCGCCTGCCGCTGGGTGCGAAAACGCGTCTGCTCGCGCGCCTTTCGGGCAGTGGCGATTTCTACCGCACTGGCCAGTTTGACGATTATGCGCTGGCCGTGCAGGTCGGGCCGGAATTTACCTCGGGCACCGATCGCCTCACGCTGGCCGCCGGGCCATCGTGGCGCTGGTTCGGGCAGCAGCCCTTTACCGGCGGGTGGGGCGGTTCCGCCGTGTTCCAGCACCCTTTGGGCAAGCGCGGCCAGCTTCGCGCCGAAGGGGCGATCTCGCGCGTCGACAATCGCCGCAACGATCTGCAGGACGCCACGATCTATGCGGCTACCGTGGGCGTAGACCGGGCCTTCAGCGCGCGCTTTGGCGGCGGTATCCAGTTGCGCGCCAGCCGCACCGATGCGCGCGATGCGGGCTGGGCGGATTGGACCGGCGGGGCCTCGGCTTACCTCTTCCGCGAAGTGGGCCGCACTACATTCGTTCTGGACGCCAGCCATTCACGGCTAACAGCGGATGAACGCTTGGTCCTTTACCCGCAAAAGCGCGAAGACCGGCGCACCACGCTGGGCCTGTCGGGCACCTTTCGCGCGATCCAGTTCAAGGGGTTCGCCCCGTTCGTCCGCCTGCGGGCAGAGCGTAATCGCTCAACCGTGGGCATTTTTGATTTCAGCCGCACTGCCGCCGAATTCGGGCTGACTTCGGCATTCTGAGGGGAACCATTGTCATGACGAGCCATCACCAGCGCGCCGCAACGGCCTCTGCGCTCACCATCGCCCTGATGCTGGCAGCTTGCGGCGGCGGCAGCAGTGGCGGCGGTGTCGGCAGCACACCCACCCCAGTGCCCACGCCAACCGCGACGCCTTCGCCGACACCATCGCCAACCCCATCGCCGACGCCTTCGCCCACTCCGTCGCCGACGCCATCACCCACTCCGTCGCCAACGCCGTCACCAACCCCTTCGCCAACGCCATCTCCCACGCCCACCACCGGCGCCAACGCCAGCCTCGTCGCCCCGCTGGCCAGTGAGACGTTCCGCAACAATGCCTCGGTCGCTACGCTCAGCTTCCCGTTGAACGGGAACAATGGCACCGCCACGGCCTCGGCGCTCACGCTGACGGTAACCTACAACGCCACCAACCAGTCGTGGACCGTGTCTGACGGCACGCTCTCGCGCACCTTCCTGCCGTCGAATATCGATGCCTCGCAGTCGAACAGCGCGATCACCACCTATCGCGTCGTGTCCGGCACGACGACCGAGTTCCTCTCGCTCACCACCACCGGCACCGGTGCCGGGCAAACCCGCTATGTCGGTGCAGGCGTGTGGCAGCGGGTCACCACTGATACCACCACGATCAATGGCCGGGTCGCCTCGTTTGCCTATGGCGTGCAAACCCCCGATGCCGCGCTGCCACGCACGGGCGCGGCCAGCTTTGATGTGCGGCTGCTCGGCGCGCGCAATTTCAGCAGCAAGATCTATGCCCTTGGCGGCACCGGCACCCTGTCGGTCGATTTCCGCTCGGGCGGGATCGCTGGCAATGGCTTCTATGACGAGACGGACGTCGAAACCGGCATCGTCGCGCGCAATTTCGGCTGGCAGGCCTTCGCGCTGCTTTCGCGCAGCGCCAACAGCTTCCTTGGGGAATTGACGCTCGACAGCATCGGCGCGGGCCAGTTGCGCGGCTCCTTCTTCGGCCCTGCTGCCGAAGAAGTGGGTGGCACGTTCAACAACAATCCCAATGCCGATGTCGCGGCCACCGGTGTGCTCTATGGCACGCGCGGCACCACGCCGGTCAACACGTCCACCGATCTCACGTCTCCAGCCACCGATCAGTTCTATGCACCGCAAACCGCCTCAGCCCGCGGCACACTGGCGGCAAACGGCAATCTGTCTGCGGTCAGCGCAGGCACCGGCATCGCCTCGGTGTTCCAGGGCGATCTGGGCGTGCCGCTGGTGTTCTTCGGCAACGATGGCCGCATCATGTGGCAGCCCCGGCGCGGCATCGATACGCCGCTGTCCTATGAATTCTATGCCAGCACCGATTTCCTGCGGGCAGGGGTGTTGATTGATCGGCGCTCCTCGCTCGGCCAGATCGATGCCTTCGTCTATGGCTTCCCCACCACCAACGCCGCCACCCCGCGCACCGGCTCGGCTTCGTTCAACGTGGCACTCAATGGCGGGATCGCCACCAACGGCTCGCCGTTCCGCAGCGTGAACGGGCAGGGCAGCCTCAACCTCAATTTCCAGAGCGGCGCGATCACCACGCTCGGAGCCTATACCGTGGGCAATGCCCTCCCCGGCATCGCCAGCAACCTGCCCGGCACGCAGACCGATACCGGCAACTGGACCGGCACCGGCACCCTCTCGGCCTCGGCCAACAGCATCACCGGTAATATCTCCTTCGATGGCACCACGGACTACAGCGGCACACTCAACGGCAGGCTCTATGGCCCGGCGGCAGAGCAGGTCGGCGCGGTGGTGCAGGCCAGCAGCAGTGGCGGCGCGGTCATGGCGGCCACGCTCACCGGCGCGCGCGGCACCGATACGGGCGCCTCGCAAAGCGGCCTTGCCGCATTGACCACCACCACCGTGCTCAGCGGTGACAGCGCGCAATACTATGTCGTCAATGGCCTCAGCCCTGCCGAGCAGACGCTGAACGACAGCAATGTCGAGGTTACCTATAACCCCACCGACAAATCCTATATCCTGCGCTCCACCACCACCGGCGTGAATTTCGGCAATGCCAAGCAATTGGATCAGACGCTGGCCGCCGCCGATCTGCGCACGGCAGAAAGCAGCGCCACCTTCGATGTCTATCGCGGCGCAGATTACACCGCCCGCGTGTTCAAACCCGGCGCGGCCAACCCGGCCATCGCGCTCACCTACACCAGCTTTGCCGAAGTGGTCCGCACCGATACTATCGACGGGCGCCAGGTTGCCACGCGCTATTACGTGCCCTTTGGCGGCATTACCCCCGATTTCCAGATCCCGCGCACCGGCAGTGCCAGCTATTCGGGCGTCGTCTATGGCTATGGCCGCAATGGCGCAACACAGCGCGAAGCCTCGCTTTCGGGCACGAGCGCCTTCACCGCCGATTTCGGCGCAGGCACCGGCAATGTCGTCCTCAGCCTGACCGCCACCGACGCCACCAACAGCGCCGTCAGCAATCTGGGCAACTTCACCTATAGCGGCTCGATCGCGGGCAACTGCCCCGGCTGCGGCGTTGGCAACACCTTCAGCCTGCGCGGCACCGGTCTCAACGTCGGCAGCAACAGCACCCTTGTTGGATCCTTCTTCGGCCTCAACGCCGCCGAATGGGCCGGCGCGTTCTCGCTCCTGCTGGATTCCCCCAGCGGTCAGGCCACTGCCGGCTCAACCTATTCGGGCGTAACCGTCGGCAAGAAAAACTAAGCCAAACCAAGCGCCCCCAAACCGCCGCACCCCAAACCATGCGCCTCCTAAAGCACCCCGCGCCCCCGCGAAAGCGGGGGCCTCAGGCGTTTTAAGGAACACCAGCGTAAAAGGCCCGAGATCCCCGCCTGCGCGGGGAAGCCAGCCATCTAAAAACACCGCTCCCCCGCGAAGGCGGGGGCCTCGTGCCGTTTACAGAACACCAGCGTAAAAGGCCCGAGATCCCCGCCTTCGCGGGGAAGCCAGCAGTCTAAAAACACCGCTCCCCCGCGAAAGCGGGGGCCTCAGGCCGTTTACGCAACCTCCGCGTTGACCACCCGAGGTCCCCGCCTTCGCGGGGAAGCAACATCGCTTGCAAACCCCACCAACCCCCAAAGCCCATATTGCACCACGCCCTCGCGCTCCCCACATGCGGAAACGCAGGGCGGGGGGCCTTGCAACAATCGAACAAATATGGAACACCGCCGCGCATGTCTCTCAACACAATCTCCGTCCGCGGCGCCCGTGAACACAACTTGAAGGGGATCGATATCGATCTCCCGCGCGATAGCCTGATCGTCATTACCGGCCTGTCCGGCTCGGGCAAATCCAGCCTCGCCTTCGATACGATCTATGCCGAAGGGCAGCGTCGCTATGTCGAATCGCTGTCGGCCTATGCGCGCCAGTTCCTCGAAATGATGCAGAAGCCCGATGTGGAGCACATCGACGGCCTGTCCCCCGCGATCAGCATCGAACAGAAAACCACCAGCCGCAACCCGCGCTCTACCGTGGCGACGGTGACAGAGATCTACGATTACATGCGCCTGCTCTGGGCGCGCATCGGTGTGCCCTACAGCCCCGCCACCGGCCTGCCCATCGCCGCGCAAACCGTGTCGCAGATGGTCGATCGCGTCATGGCCCTCCCCGAAGGCACCCGCGCCTACCTGCTCGCCCCCGCCGTGCGCGGTCGCAAGGGCGAATACCGCCGCGAACTGCTCGAATGGCAAAAAGCGGGCTACACCCGCGTGCGCATCAACGGCGAGATGATGGCCATCGAAGATGCGCCAGCGCTCGACAAAAAGCTCAAGCACGACATCGAAGTGGTGGTTGATCGCATCGCCGTGAAAGACGGCATCCAGACCCGCCTTGCCGACAGCTTCGAACAGGCGCTGAAACTGGCAGATGGGCTGGCCTACATCGACCTTGCCGACACGACGGTTGAGGCGCTGGGCACACTTGCAACAACTCCCGGCGCCCCCGCGCAGGCGGGGGCCTCAGGCAGCAGTGCACAACCGAACGAGGTCCCCGCCTCCGCGGGGACTCCGGATGGCAAGAAGAAGTCCAGTGCCAAGTCCGGCATGAAAAAAACCGGCCTCCCCCCCAACCGCATCGTCTTCTCTGAAAAGTTCGCCTGCCCCGTCAGCGGCTTCACCATCGACGCGCTCGAACCGCGCCTGTTCTCGTTCAACGCCCCCCAGGGCGCATGCCCCGCCTGCGATGGCCTCGGCGAAAAGCTGCTGTTCGATCCGCAGCTCGTCGTCCCCAACGAAAATCTGAGCCTCAAGCAAGGCGCGGTCGTCCCATGGGCGAAGAGCAACCCGCCGTCGCCCTATTACATGCAGGTCCTCGCCAGCCTCGCCGCGCACTTCGGGTTCAAGCTCGACACGCCGTGGGACCAGCTCGCCCCCGAAGTCAAAGTCGTCATCCTTTACGGCACCGCCGGAAAGGCCGTCCCTCTGACCTTCATCGACGGCAAGAAGAGCTACACCGTCCAGAAAGCCTTCGAAGGCGTGATCGGCAACCTCAACCGCCGCATGCTGCAAACCGAAAGCGCGTGGATGCGCGAGGAACTGGCCAAGTTCCAGACCGCGCAACCGTGCGAAACCTGCGAGGGCAAGCGCCTCAAGCCCGAAGCGCTCAGCGTAAAGGTTGCAGGCACCGACATCTCCACCGTCACCCACTTCTCCGTCTCCGCCGCAGTCGAATGGTTCGGCGCGCTCGATGCGCAGCTCACCAGCCAGCAAAGCCAGATCGCCAAGGCTATCCTCAAGGAAATCAACGAGCGCCTCGGCTTCCTCAACAACGTCGGCCTGGATTACCTCAACCTTGACCGCACCAGCGGCACCCTGTCCGGCGGCGAAAGCCAGCGCATCCGCCTCGCCAGCCAGATCGGCAGCGGCCTTTCAAGCGTGCTCTATGTGCTCGATGAACCCTCCATCGGCCTGCATCAGCGCGACAACGACCGCCTGCTCATCACGCTGAAAAGGCTCCGCGATCTCGGCAACACCGTGATCGTGGTGGAGCATGATGAAGACGCTATCCGCACCGCCGATCACGTGGTCGATCTCGGCCCCGGTGCGGGCGTGCATGGCGGTGAAATCGTCGCGCAGGGCAAGCTGCAGGACATTCTCGACAACCCGAACAGCCTCACCGGCCAATACCTCACCGGCACCCGCCGCATCGAAGTCCCGGCCAAGCGCCGCAAGGGCAACGGCCTGTTCATCTCCGTGGAGGGCGCGCGCGCCAACAACCTGCAGAACGTCAGCGCCAAGGTCCCCCTCGGCACCTTCACCTGCATCACCGGCGTCTCCGGCTCGGGCAAATCCAGCTTCACCATCGACACGCTCCACGCCGTCGCCGCCCGCACGCTCAATGGTGCGCGCGTTATCGCAGGCGCGCATGATCGCGTCACAGGCCTCGAAAACTGCGACAAGGTGATCGAGATCGACCAGTCCCCCATCGGCCGCACCCCGCGCTCCAACCCCGCCACCTACACCGGCAGCTTCACCCTGATCCGCGATTGGTTCGCAGGGCTCCCCGAAAGCGCCGCCCGCGGCTACAAACCCGGCCGCTTTAGCTTCAACGTCAAGGGCGGCCGCTGCGAAAAGTGCACCGGCGATGGCCTGATCAAGATCGAAATGCACTTCCTCCCCGACGTTTACGTCACGTGCGAGGAGTGCGACGGCAAACGCTACAACCGCGAAACGCTGGAAGTAAAGTTCAAGGGCCACTCCATCGCCGATGTGCTCGATATGACCATCGAAGACGCCGAGGAGTTCTTCAAAGCCGTCCCCCCGATCCGTGACCGGATGCACATGCTCAACGAAGTCGGCTTGGGCTACGTCAAGGTCGGCCAGCAGGCCACCACGCTATCCGGCGGTGAGGCGCAGCGAGTCAAACTCGCCAAGGAACTCGCGCGCCGCTCCACCGGGCAAACGCTCTACATCCTCGATGAACCCACCACCGGCCTTCACTTCGAAGACGTGCGCAAATTGCTCGAAGTCCTCCACCGCCTCGTCGAACAGGGCAACAGCGTGGTGGTGATTGAACACAACCTTGATGTGATCAAGACCGCCGACTGGATCATCGACCTCGGCCCCGAAGGCGGCGTGCGTGGCGGCGAAATCGTTGCCGAAGGCACGCCCGAAGTGGTCGCCAAAAACCCCCGCAGTTTCACCGGCCACTACCTGGCCCCGTTGCTGAAGCGCTAGGCGAACAAAGCCCCCTCCTCTTCCGAGGAGGGGGTTGGGGGTGGTGGCAACACAAACCAACCTAAACAGCCTTCGAAGCTCGCACCCGCGCCACCGCCAACGCCGCCCCAATCAGCCCCACCGCCAGTCCCGCCGAAAGCGCCATCTCCGCCAGCGTCCCGCGCTGCTGCAACGCCGGGATCGTCCCCACGGTCAGGAACAGCATCGTCGCGTGGTTGATCGCCATCGGCGCCCAGCCCATGATCAGCGCATAGACCGCGCCCAGCACCACGATCAGCGCCGCGATCATGCCCGCCGTGCCAAAGCTTGCGGGCAGGGCCATAAGCGCAAAGGCGATGCCCATGCCGACAAACGCCCCCACGCTCGCGGGCAAGAACTTGTCCGGCGCGGCGTGGCACAGCCCGGTGAAGTAGAACGCGAACAGGAACCCGCCAAACACCGCCGCCAGCCCCAGCGCCGCGCTGACCGCAATGAACGCTGCCACCGCCACGATCACGATGGCCAGCACCACCAGCCCCTTGCCGGGCGTCAGTGCGCTTGCCTGTGCGTCGTCTTGTGCTTTGCCAGCCATAGAATCACCCTCTGCCAGCGAACTTCAACGCCGCTTTGCGAAGATCTATCCAACGACAATTACGCAAACAAAGCAAGCTCCCCCGCGAAGGCGGGGGCCTCAGGCGTTTTACAGAACCCAGAAGCGCACCGCTCCCCCGCCTCTCGACAAGCTCGGGATAAACTGCCCGAAGGGCAGGCGGGGGCCTCAGGCGTGTTAAAGCACGCTATCGTAAACCGCCCGAGGTCCCCGCTTTCGCGGGGACGCACCCATTGCCTACAACAATCCGCTCATCCTGAGCTTGTCGAAGGATCAAACCGCGCTAACCCCCGCACCCCCGCGCAACCGCACGAAGAACGCCACGACCTCCTCCGGCGTCGCCCGATCAAGCGCGCCGCCCGCAATCGCCTCGGGCGTCCAGATCCATGTCGCGGCGGGATCGTGGAGCATGTCCCATTCGCCAAACATCCGCGCCTGCGCGGGTTCGGAGACATGCAGCTTCATTTCCAGATGCCGGTCATCCGCCGCAATTCGCGCCACCGTGGCGCGGACCTTGTCCTCAGGGCCTTCCAGCCATTGCAGATAGATATCGGCCCGGCAGATCAGCGCCCCGGTAATCCCGTCGCGCGCATTGTATTGCCGCGCGATCGACAGGATGCCGCGCAGGATGCTGTCGTCAAACCCGAACGGCTGCGACGTATAAATCGCCCGAAAAACATCCACGCTGCCAACCTCTCACCAAGTGTAGCCCCCACGCTACCACACTCCCGCGCGCCCGCGAAGGCGGGGGCCGCAGGCCGTCACAAAACACCCAAAGGCCGCCAAAAACCGCGCCCCCGCGAAGGCGGGAGCCTCAGGCCGTCAAAAACTCCCGCCCCCCCGCGAAGGCGGGGGCCTCAGGCCCCTAACGCCAGACAAGCGGAAACCGCCCAATCCCTCCATTCCCGAACCCCTTGCGCTTGCCAGCCACAGGCCCACCCCCGTACAAGGTTACGTAACGAACCGGGTCGCGGACGGGTGCCTGTCTAGCCGCGATCCTTGCCGGCAGCCCGCCAAACGGTGGGCTGCCGGCAGAATTTGGGAGGATTGGGCGGCGAGTAAGCTCTCATCAAACCCGAACGGCTGCGACGTATCAATCGCCCGAAAAACACCCCTCACAATCTCCTTCCCCCCCTTTCTCGTCATTCCCGCGCAGGCG
>DAICYJ010000036.1 GCA_027311705.1 Novosphingobium sp.
CACCCGGCCCTCCAGCTTGCGGCACGTGTGGTCCGACAGCACTTGCATATAGCGCGCCAGGATCACCAGATCGACGCGCTGTTCCTCAACCAGCGCCAGCAGCTTCGCTTCCTGCTCCGGCTTGTTTTCAGCGGTGATCGGCAAGTGGTGGAACGGAATGCGCTCATGCTCCGCGCGGCGCTGCCAGGTGGTGTGGTTGGAAACGATGCTCGTGACCTCCATCGGCAGGAACCCGGTGGCGGTGCGATAGAGCAGGTCGTTGAGGCAATGGCCGCCCTTGCTGACCATGATCATCGCGCGCTGCTTGATCCGCAAATCGTGGATCTGCCAGTCCAGCCGGTAGGCGGTGGCGACGGGCAGGAAACCCTCGCCGAACCGTTTGGTCGTCATTTCCGCCGGAGCGGCAAAGGTGATCCGCATAAAGAAGCGGTGCGTGTCGCCATCGGCGAACTGGGCGTTGTGGATGATGTTGCAATCCTGCGCCGCAATCGACGAGGCGATGGCCGCGACCAGCCCTTTGCGATCGAGGCACGATACCAGAAGCACGAATTGCGGCTGTTCCATTTTTCCCCGTTTCCCTCGGTTTGGTCCGTCTTAGCAAACCCCCGGGCGGCAGGAATGGTCTTGCCAATGCATAAGCTGATATAATACAAGTCTTCATCGACTTTTATGGTGATCGCAGATGCATCTACCGCCCGAATTCGATTTTCACGCGCTTCAGGTGTTCGTCCTCACGGTCGAACTTGGGGGTATGACGGCTAGCGCGCAGCAGATGCACATCACCCAGTCGGCCGTCTCGCAGACCATCGGCCGGCTTGAACACGGCATCGGCGCCAGCCTGTTCGACCGCTCTTTGCGCCCACTCGGCCTCACCCCCGCCGGTCGCGCATTGTATGAACGCGCGACCAAGCTGCTCGCCACGGCATCCACCATGGTCGATGAAGTACGCGAAGGCGCGCGCCAGCCGATCGACAAGATCACGGTCGGCATGTCCGAAACCTGCGCCATCCTCCTTACCGCGCCTTTGCTTGGCCGGCATGGGATGCGGGTCAGCCGCTGGCGCGTGCGATCGGGCATTTCGCTCAACCAGCAGCAGGATTTCCTCGCGCGGCGTTGCGACATGCTGATTACCGGCAGCAGTGTTTTGGAAAAGCACGAAGGCATCGAGCACTTCGACATCTTCGACGATCCATTCGTCATGGTTTTCCCGGCCGACTACACCGGCAGCCCCGACCCCGCAGCGGCGGCCGAGCGGCTGCCTTTCGTGCGCTATTCGCTCGATACCGGCATGGGCCAGCGCATCGAAAGCCAGCTCACCCGCATGAAGTTGCGCCTGCCCAATGTGATGGAGGTGGACATCGTCCACCAGCAGCTCAATACCGTGGCACTGGGCATCGGCTGGAGCATCACCTCTCTGCTGTGCCTTGCCGCAATGCCGGGGCTGATCCCCCTGCTACGCATCGAACCGCTACCGCGCGCCCGGTTTTCACGTCCCCTGCAGGTCGTCAGCCGCTTGGGCGAACTTGGCGACCTCGCCGAACGCACCGCGCAACTGGCCGCCGAGGTACTGCGCGAACAAAGCCTTCCGCCGCTGTTTCGCGCGATCCCTTGGGCAGAAGACCTGATCGGAAGCTAGCCTATCTTGAGGGCTTTGACGGTCAGTCGGTCCCCGCAGGATCGCGGGTGGAAATTATGCCCATCGCATTGAAGCGCATCACCGGTTCGTCATACTGGTTGAACACAGTAAGTTCGTGACGAAAAAGGCCCATTTCTCGGCGCGACTGGCTGCGGCGCTTTTCGAGAATGGTACTTTCGCAACGCAGGGTATCGCCGGGATAAACTGGTTTGAACCAACGCAGTTGATCGACGCCGGGCGAGCCAAGGCCCTGATGTCCTACGGCCTTCATATGCTCCACGTTCATTGCCATCATCATCGAACAGGTGTGCCAGCCGCTGGCCGGGAGGCGTCCGAAATGGGTTTTCGCGGCAGCTTCGTCGGACAGGTGGAATGGCTGCGCATCGTATTTTCTGGCGAAGTCGACGACCTCCTCGCGCGTGACGGCATAACTGCCGAATTTCGACACCACTCCAACGATGAGGTCTTCGTAGTATTCCATCACACGTTGAACTTGAAATGCATCACGTCGCCGTCCTGCACCACGTATTCCTTGCCTTCCTGCCGCAGCTTGCCCGCATCCTTCGCGCCGGTTTCGCCGCCCAATGTGATGAAATCGTTGTAGGCAATTGTTTCGGCGCGGATGAAGCCGCGCTGCATGTCCGAATGGATTTCACCCGCTGCGTCGGGTGCCTTGGCACCGGCGTGGACGGTCCACGCGCGGGCTTCCTTGGGGCCCACGGTGAAGAACGTGAGCAGGTGGAGCAATTCGTAGCCCGAGCGAATGATGCGGGCGAGGCCGGCTTCTTCAAGGCCGAGCGCGGAGAGGAACTCGGCGCGGTCTTCCACCGGCATGGTCACGATATCGGCTTCGATCGCCGCGGAGACGACGACGGCGTTGGCACCTTCGGCCTTGGCCTTGGCGAATACACGGGCCGACAGTTCGTTGCCTTCTGACGCGGCCTCTTCCTCAACATTGCACACATAAAGCACGGGCTTTGAGGTCAGCAACTGTGCCTGCTTGAAGACGCGTTCCTCTTCCTCGTCCTTCGGCACGGTCAGCCGGGCGGGCTTGCCTTCTCGAAGCAAATCAAGCGCTTGACCGAGGACTGATGCAACGATCTTCGATTCCTTGTCGCCCTGCGCGGCCTTTTTCTGGGCAGCGGGGACGCGCTTTTCCAGGCTTTCGAGGTCCGACAGCATCAGTTCGGTTTCGACCGTATCGGCGTCCGAGATCGGATCGATCTTGTTGTCGACGTGTTGGATATCGTCGTTCACGAAGCAGCGCAGCACGTGGACGATGGCGTCCACTTCGCGGATGTTGCCAAGGAACTGGTTGCCGAGGCCTTCGCCCTTCGAAGCGCCGCGCACGAGGCCGGCAATGTCGACGAAGCCGAGTTGCGTGGGGATGATCTTCTGGCTGCCGGCGATGCGGGCCAGTTCATCAAGCCGGGGATCGGGCACGCCGACGTTGCCGACGTTGGGCTCGATCGTGCAGAACGGATAGTTCGCCGCCTGCGCCGCCTGCGTCTCGGTCAGCGCATTGAACAGCGTCGATTTGCCGACGTTCGGCAGCCCGACGATCCCGCAACGAAAACCCATCCTGAAATCCTTGGTTATGGCGCGCCGCATCGGGCGCAGCCCATGATGCGGGGGCGATGGTATTCCCGCAGCCCTAGGTCAAGGGGGAATGGCAATCGGACGTTGCGTGACCTTCTGCTTCACCGAAATTTCAGCCCTTCATGCGATAGCCGCCTTCATGAAGAATACGAATTTTACGTGCATGTTGCTGGCGGGTGGGCTGTTGCTGGCATCGGCCTGCTCGTCGCAGGATCCCGCCGCCAGCTTTGCCAAGGCTCGGCAGGAGTTCGCGGCGGAAGACTATGCGGGCGCGCGGGCAGACGTGCTTGTGGCGCTGGAGCACGACAGCGCCAACCGCGACATGCTGGCCTTGCTGGCGCGTTCGCAGCTGTTGATGGGCGATGGCGACGGTGCTCAGGCATCGATCACCCGGCTGAAGGAAGCGGGCGGCTCCGGTCCCGAACTCGTGCGAATGGCGGCGGAGGCGGCCTTGTTGCGCGATCAGCCCGAACAGACGCTGTCGATGCTGGGCGGCGATGCTTCGCCCGATGCCTGGCGGTTGCGGGCCGCCGCGCATATCGCCAAGGATGAAGTGCCCGCCGCGCTCGACGCATTTCGCAAAGGCATGGCGGCGGGCCAGCACTTTGAATTGGCGCGCGATTATGCCCGTTTCCTGTTGACGGCACAGGATTATGCAGGGGCGGCGGGCGCAATGGAGACTGTGCGCAAGCTTGGCCCGGCGCGGCTGGATGCGTTGCAGCTAGCAGGCGAGTTCGCGCAGGCGCAAAACCGGCTGGATGAAGCCCGCGTTGCTTATGAGCGGGTGGCGAAGGCGTTTCCGACGCGGATCGAACCATTGCTGGCCCTGGCCGATCTGGCTGACATCCGGGGCAAACTGGACGAAGCTGAAACGTTTGCGGCGCGTGCGGCAGGGATCGCGCCGAATGACTCGCGCGTCACGCGGATGACGGTGCAGCTCGCGTCCGAACGTGGCGACTGGGAAAAGGTGCGGACGATGCTGGCGCCGCGTGAGTCGTCGCTCGATGCTCGATCGCTTGATGCCATGACATATGGCGAAGCATTGTTGCGGTTGGGTCACCCCGAACAGGCGCGGGCCATTTTCGCCAAGGCGCTGCTGTTATCGGCACAGAATCCATACGCCCGGCTGATGTTGTCCGAAGCGCAACTGGCGACGGGAGATGGTGCCACGGCGCTGCGCACGGTTCGCCCGCTGGCAGACAGCGTGCTTGCAGGGCAGCGTGAACTCGAACTGGCGGTGCGGGCGGCCAAGGCCGCCAACGATCACACGGCAGCCGGCCTGGAAACGCGGCTGCATTCGCCGCAACTGCCCGAATTGCAGAAGCTGGCGGGTGCCGGGCAGGCGGCGCTGGCACGGCAGGATTGGCCCGCGGCAATCGACGCTTATCGCCGTATTCCAGGCTTTGACAGCGATGCCGAAGTGCTCAAGCGACTGGCATTTGCCAGTAGCCAGGCGGGCAGGAACGACGATGCCATCGCCTTTGCCGAT
The DNA here is from genome assembly GCA_027311705.1 of Novosphingobium sp. Taxonomy (GTDB): domain Bacteria; phylum Pseudomonadota; class Alphaproteobacteria; order Sphingomonadales; family Sphingomonadaceae; genus Novosphingobium. The sequence goes on from DAICYJ010000036.1 coordinate 4,725, forward strand.
CGTGCCCTGTCTCGCGAACCTCGCAATGCCGACATGTTGCACATCGCCGGGCTGGCACGGATGAATGCCGGGCGTGATCGTGAAGCGGCGAAACGCCTGATGGAGCAGGCAAGCCAGCTTGACCCGGCCAACAAGTTGTTTCGTGCCGATCTAGCTCGCGCCGTGGCGCCTGTTGGATAGCATGAAAAGGGCCCGCCAGACGTGAAAAGGGCGCCGCCGGCGGCCGCCGGCCAACGCCCCTTTCGAAAGCGGATTGATTCAGGCGCGGCGACGACGGCGGCGCGCAAGGGCCAGGCCGACAAAGCCCAGACCCATCATTCCCAGCATGCCCGGTTCCGGAACTGCGGTGCCGCCCGACGTGCTGGTGGTGGTGCCGCCGGTCGTTGACGTGGTCGTTCCACCTGTCGTGGTGGTCCCGCCGGTGGTGGTGCCACCCGTCGTGGTCGAAGTGGTGGTGCCGCCCGTGGTCGTCGAGGTCGAGCTTGAGGTAGTGCAGCTGCCGCTGCCCGCCGTGTGGCCGCAGTTGCAATAGTGCTTGTGGGGGCCCCAGGCGTTTGCGGGCGTGGCAGCAGCCAGCGTGCCCAGCGTGGCGGCGGCAATAAGAGCGATGCGCTTCATGGTGATAGTCCCCTTGTCCAACGTGGTTGACGTTGGAGTTTGCAGAAACCGTGCCAAACGGGCTTTTCCGGGGGTTTCAGTGGTTAACGCAAAATTTGGAGTTCGCTGGTGTAAAGCGAACCGACAACCTTGCCTGAACGCATTACGAAAACGCCGCGCTGTTGATTGCAGAGCTAGGAGTTCTGGCGCAGCGCAATCTCGCTCATGAAGCGAACACCGTCGTCCTTGGCCAGCCAATCGGCTTCGCCTGCGATGGCACCGAGCATTTCGACCAGATCGTCCTGTTCTGCCTTGGCAAAGTTCCCCAGAACATAGCCGGTCACCCGGTCCTTGTGGCCGGGATGGCCGATGCCGATCCGCACGCGGCGAAAATCCGGGCCCATGTGCTGGTCGATGGAGCGCAAGCCATTGTGGCCGGCGGTGCCGCCGCCCTGCTTCACCTTAACCCTGAACGGCGCAAGATCGAGTTCGTCATGGAACACGGTGAGAGCGTCGATGCCCAGCTTGTAAAAGCGCAGCGCCTCGCCCACCGAACGTCCGCTTTCGTTCATGAAGGTGGCAGGTTTGAGCAGGATCACGCGATTGCCGCCGATGCGGCCGTCCTGCGTCCAGCCCTGGAACTTCTTTTGCACCGGACCAAAGGAATGGACCTCTGCCAAAGTGTCTAGCGCCATGAAGCCGACGTTGTGCCGGTGCAGCGCATATTGCGGACCGGGATTGCCGAGGCCGACCCACAACTGCATCGCTTGCTCCCGCGTTCAAAAACAGAGTGGCAAAAGAAAAGAGGCCCCTTTCGAAAACGAAAGAGGCCCCATTTCAAGGTTCGTTGGCCCCGGCGTGGTGCCGGAACCAGCCGGATCAGGCCGAAGCCTCGGCTTCGCCTTCTTCGCTCTTCAGCGCCGAAGGAGCCACGATCGTCGCGATGGTGAAATCGCGGTCGGTGATGGCCGAGGTAACGCCAGCGCCCAGCGAAACCGAGCTGATGTGGATCGAATCGCCGATGTCGTAACCCGAAACGTCGATGACGATGTCGTCGGGGATCGAATCAGACGGGCAGACCAGCTCCAGCTCGTGACGGACGATATTCAGCACGCCGCCCTTCTTCAGGCCGGGCGACTTCTCTTCGTTGGCGAAGATCACCGGCACGTTCACGTGAACGGAGGCGTTCTTGGCCAGACGCAGGAAATCGACATGCAGCGGGCGATCGCTGACGGGGTGGAAAGCCACGTCCTTGGGCAGGGTGCGGAAGGTTTCGCCACCTACGGTCAGTTCGACGATCGAATTGAAGAAGTGGCCGGTGCCCAGCGCCTTGGCCAGCGCCTTTTCTTCAAGATGGATCGTCACGGGTTCCTGCTTGCCACCATAGATCACGGCGGGTGTGCGGCCATCGCGACGCAGCTGGCGGGAGGCTCCCTTGCCTTCCCGTTCGCGCGTCTCGGCCGACAGCGTCAGCGTCTCGCTCATTGTCTGTACCTTTTCGAAATTGCTAGAAACTCAGGACTTCACCGCCACGCCTCCAGGGATGACCACAGCGGTGAAGCGGCGGCCCTTAGCGGAATGGCGGGAAATTGCAAGCGCAGGCATGGCGCTCAATCGGCGCGGCGCACTTTCCATCCGCGCGCCATCAGCATGCGCGGCAAGCCATCGGTGCCCGCCACGTGTGCCGCGCCTACCGCCACGAAGGGCCGAGCGCCGGACTTCAACATCGCGTCAATCTGATCGGCCCACACGCGGTTGCGACCCGTCAGCAGCGCCTGATGCAGCACCGGATCGGCAAGGAAGCCGGTGTTCGATTCGCGCGCGATGCCCAGATCGTCGCCGCGCAACCACAATGTCATCATGTCACGATCATCATCGCGCGTATCCGCCGCTTCCACCGCGACCTGTTCCAGCAGTTCGGTCTGCGCGCGCGGGGGCAGGGTGTCGAAGATGCCGAACTGCCCATCCAGCGTTTCCAGCCCGACGACGAGCTTGTTGCCCACCATCTTGCGCAGTTGCGGCTCAACTCCGCTATCGGGCTGCATACCGTTTTTCAGCCCGCCGATCGCCGCAATCTGAAGGGAGACCGCCCAGCTTTCCTGATCCTTGAATTGTCCGTCGTTCAGCGACAGCGCCTTGTAAACCTTGGCAAGATCACCGCGATATTTCGGCCCAACGCGCTGCGAAGGTGGCGGCAACCCATCGGTGAAGGCCAGCCGGCCCATCGCCTCGCCCGCGATCTTTTCGTCCAGTGGCTCGCCGATTTCCAGCACAAGGCGGTCTGCGGCCGCCAGCGCCCGGTCGATCGAAGGCCGGCTCCAGTTCGTGCCCGGCGGCAAGGCGTGGACAGTGCCGAACAGCCAGCCATGCACACCCGCCTCGTTCGATATCTCCCACAAGGCTACGCGCGGCGCGGGGGCTTTCTCTGCCTCTCCGCCGCGCCCGCAGGCCGCGAGCAGAAGCAGTGCCAGTGATGTTGCAACTCTTCGGATCACTGCACCCGCTCCGCCACGATGCCGGCTTGCGCCAGCCGGTCCTGCACGCTGCCCGGCCCCGCCAGATGGCCGGCCCCTACTGCGACGAAAACGGTTCCGGGCTTGTCCAGCCGTTTGCGAACCCAGTCTGCCCACGTGCGATTTCGCTTCAGTATCAGCGTTTCGGTGAGCAGCGGCTCGTCCTTGGCATCGATTTCGTTCATCAGCCGGGCGAGGGCGTCCGCATCGCCTTTGCCCCATGCGGCGAACATGGCGTCGACCTGCGGATCTATTTTATCGAAATCGGTCACCACACTGTCGAGGTACGCCATTTGCGAGGCGACGGGCAGGCCATCCAGAAGCGCCAGTTGCTGGTCCACGGTTTCAAGCCCGGCCCGTTTGTGCGGCCCGGCGCTTTCTCGCGCAGCCAGCGCCGCCTCCACCCCGTCACGCGCTGAAAATCCGCGCCTTAGCAAGGGCATGGACGACAGCACCACCGCCGCATACCATGGCTTGTAGCGATCCAGCGCATCGGCCCGCACGCCGATCCGGGCCAGCAAGGCATTGATCCTTGCGCTTCGTTCCGCCCCCATCTGCCCGCGCAAGTTCTGCCCCGGCGGAAGCATCGCCCGCTGAAGCAGCGCTGCCTGCGTATCGTCGCCACCGGGATCGAGCACTTCGGTCACGATCTCGTCCGCGCCATCGACCGCCTTGGCCAGCGGGCCGTTCAGCCAGTCTGCACCGGGCTGAAGCATATGGATCGTGCCGAACAGATAGATCGTCGTGTCCGCATCAGAAACCTTCCACAGCGCCGGATGCAGTTCGTCCGCCAGCGCCGGCCGCGTAAACGCCAGCCCCGCCGCCAGCAGCAGCGCCAACGCACGGGAAAGTCGCCGCAAAGGCAGGATGATGCGCATGTCTGATTTCACTAGGCCTCTGCGATGAACGAAGCCTTTCGCACCTGCAACCCCGCGCATTCGCAAATGCGGCATTCGTGCGCGAAAAGTGCCCGCGCGGTTGATTTGGCCGGCTCCATCGGCCAAAGGCGCGGGCATGGCCGATACCACGCAAAAGCCGCTCTGCCTTCAGGACATGATCCTGCGCCTCCACAGCTACTGGAGCGCGCATGGCTGCCTGATCCTCCAGCCGTACGACATGCGCATGGGCGCGGGCACGTTTCACCCCGCCACCACGCTGCGTTCGCTGGGGCCGGAACCGTGGAGCGCCGCCTATGTGCAGCCCAGCCGTCGCCCTACCGACGGCCGCTATGGCGAGAACCCGAACCGGTTGCAGCATTACTACCAGTATCAGGTGATCATGAAGCCCAGCCCGGCGAACATGCAGGAGCTGTACCTCGGCAGCCTCGTCGCCATCGGCATCGACCCATTGAAGCACGACATCCGCTTTGTGGAAGACGATTGGGAATCGCCAACGCTGGGCGCATGGGGCCTGGGCTGGGAAGTGTGGTGCGACGGGATGGAAGTGACCCAGTTCACCTATTTCCAGCAGATGGGCGGCTTCGATTGCAAGCCTGTCGCGGGCGAGCTGACGTACGGGTTGGAGCGTCTGGCCATGTACATCCAGGGCGTCGACAGCGTGTACGACCTCGCATTCAACGATCACGGGGTCAGCTACGGCGACGTGTTCCTTGAAAACGAGCGTCAGATGTCGAAGTGGAACTTCGAGATCGCCGATACCGAAACACTGTTCGAAGGCTTCCGCAAGGCGGAGGCGGAGTGCCAGCGCTCGCTGGAAGCTAAGGTGCCCATCGCCGCGTATGAGCAGGCGATCGAGGCCAGCCACCTGTTCAACCTGTTGCAGGCGCGCGGCGTGATTTCGGTGCAGGAACGCGCCAGCTACATGGGCCGGGTGCGCGATCTCGCCCGTGGATCGTGCGAGGGCTACATGGAAAAATTCAAGGACGAATGGGCCGCGAAGTTTCCGGGGTGGACGGCATGAGCGTGGCCGATTTTCTCCTCGAGATCCGCTGCGAGGAAATTCCCGCGCGGATGCAGGCCGGCGCGCGCGCCGATCTGGAAAAGCTGTTCCGCAAGGAGCTGGCCGCCGCAGGGCTCAAGCCGGGCGCGGTTGCAGTATGGTCCACGCCGCGCCGCCTTGCGCTGATCGCGCGCGATCTGCCGCTGGCGACCGAGGCGGTTGCCGAAGAAGTGAAAGGCCCGCGTACCAGCGCACCTGAACAGGCGCTGGAAGGCTTCCTGCGCAAGACCGGGCTGACCAAGGACCAGCTGACCGAGCGCGATGGCGTGTGGTTCGCGGTGAGCGAAAAGCCCGGCCGCGCGACGACGGACGTGCTGGCCGAGGCCATCCCGGCGATCATCCGCGCGTTCCCGTGGCCCAAGTCGCAGCGCTGGGGCGCAGCCTCCATCGGCACGGATTCCTTGCGCTGGGTGCGTCCGCTTTCGGGCATCGTCGCCATTCTGGGTGAAGACTTGGTCGAGTGCGAAATCGGTGGCATCCGGTCGAGCTATGCCACGCTGGGTCACCGGTTTCACCATGCCGGCGAAATCACCATCGGTTCCGCGCACGATTACGCCGAAAAGCTGCGCGCATGCCATGTGATCGTCGACCATGCCGAGCGTGAAGGCATTGTGCGCAGCAAGGCCAAGGCTGTCGCCGAAGCCGCTGGCCTGGTGCTGGTGGAGGACGAAGGGCTGGTGATCGAGAACGCGGGGCTGACCGAATGGCCGGTGCCGCTGCTCGGGCGGTTTGACGAGACCTTTCTTGAGGTTCCACCTGAAGTTATCCAGCTAACCTCCCGCGTAAACCAGAAATACTTTATCTGCCGGGATGCGGCGGGCAAGCTGGCGAACGCCTTCGTTTGCACCGCGAACATCGAGGCGAAGGACGGCGGCGCGATGATCGTTGCCGGCAACCGCAAGGTGCTGGCCGCGCGGCTTTCGGACGCGCGCTTCTTCTGGCAGCAGGACCGCAAGGTGCCGCTGGCCGAACAGGCGAAGAAGCTGGAACGCATCACCTTTCACGAAAAGCTGGGCACCGTCGCCGACAAGGTGGAACGCGTGGCCAAGCTGGCCCGTTGGCTGGTGGAGGAAGGCATCGTTGGTTCCCCTGCGCAACTCTCCGGCTCCCCCGCGAAGGCGGGGGCCTCAGGCCTGAATGCACTACCGGCCGAGGTCCCCGCCTTCGCGGGGACGCAGGCAGAACTGGCCGATCAGGCCGAACTCGCTGCCCGCCTGTGCAAGGCCGACCTCGTCACCGAAATGGTCGGCGAATTCCCCGAACTTCAAGGCCTTATGGGTGGTTATTACGCTCGCGCGGAAGGCCTGTCCGATGCCGTCGCCGACGCTATCCGCGACCACTACAGGCCGGTCGGGCAGGGTGATGACGTGCCAGCTGCGCCGGTGACGGTGGCCGTGGCGCTGGCGGACAAGCTGGATACGTTGGTTGGATTTTTCTGTATCAACGAGAAGCCTACAGGATCCAAAGACCCGTTCGCACTTCGTCGTGCAGCGATCGCTAACGTGCTGTCAATCTTATCTAACGGTCTCAGGTTTTCTCTCACTAGCGCGTTCTTGGCGGCTGCGCATGGTTGGTACGTGCAAGAAGTAGGACGTCGCGGCCAACAGCTATTTGCCGATGTCTACTTTGGCGTCGAACTTGCCCAAGGTTCAGTCCCAGACTTGGATGAAGTTGTACGTCGAACAACAGCTAGGTATCCTGGCACTGATGATATCCGTGAACGATCTTTTGCGGCTGTCCGTGATTTGCTCGCCTTTTTCGCCGACCGCCTCAAGGTTCAGCAGCGTGAAGCCGGCGTCCGCCACGACCTGATTGACGCAGTGTTTGCCCTCGGCGGCGAGGACGATCTCGTCCGCTTGCTCGCCCGCGTTCATGCGCTGCAGGCCTTCGTCGGCACCGAAGACGGTGTGAACCTGCTTGCCGGGTACAAGCGTGCGGCGAATATCCTCAAGAAGTCCGAGAACGACAGCACTGCTGGCGCGCATGGCGATGGCGTGGTTTCGCAAACCGGCGAGGAAGACCCGCTGTCGCTGGTCGACGATCCCGCGCTGGAAGGCATTGCCGAGCAGTTCATTCATCCCGAACGCGCGCATGCGTATCAACCCGAACCCGCCGAACAGGCATTGATCGACGCGCTTTCCGCGGCTGAACCGGGCGTCGAAGCGGCGTTGGCGGTGGAGGACTTTACCGGCGCGATGGCGGCGCTTTCGGGCCTGCGTGGGCCGATCGACGCCTTTTTCGAATCCGTTACGGTAAATGATGCAGATGCGAACAAGCGCTCATCGCGCCTTGCGCTGCTTGACCAATTCCGTGCTGCGGTGCACAAAGTGGCAGATTTTTCACGCATCGAAGGGTGAGGCATTGCCCCTGAAGGGCGCGCATCGTCTTGATTCCAGCGCTTGGGAGCGTCGTTAGAAATATGAGTGCATACGTATTCCATTTCGGCGGTGGCGCCATTTCCACCGATCCGCGCTCGAAGGACAAGACGATCACCGGCGGCAAGGGTGCGAACCTGGCCGAGATGGCCGGCATCGGGTTGCCAGTGCCTCCCGGCTTCACCATCAGCACCGAAGTTTGCACGCAATTCAACGCGGCGGGGAAGACTTTTGACGATGCGTTGAAGTCCGCCGTGGCCAATGGAGTGGCGCATATCGAAAAGGCGACCGGCCGCAAATTTGGGGATGCCGCCAATCCGATGCTGGTTTCAGTCCGTTCGGGCGCGCGCGTTTCGATGCCGGGCATGATGGATACGGTGCTCAATCTGGGCCTTAACGACCAGACCGTGGAAGGCCTTGCCGCGGGTTCGGGCGATGCGCGTTTTGCGTGGGACAGCTACCGCCGTTTCATCCAGATGTATTCGGATGTGGTGCTGGGCCTCGACCATCACAGGTTCGAGGATGCTCTGGAAATCGTCAAGGAAGACAATGGCTTCTTTGCCGATGTTGAACTGACTTCCGAGCATTGGCAGAAGCTGGTCGCCGAATACAAGGCCATCGTCGCCGAAGAACTGGGCCGCCCGTTCCCGCAGGATGTGCACGAACAGATGTGGGGCGCCATCGCCGCTGTGTTCGAAAGCTGGGAAAGCGACCGCGCCAAGGTTTATCGCCGGCTGAACGACATTCCCGCCACGTGGGGCACCGCCGTGAACGTGCAGGCCATGGTGTTCGGCAACATGGGCGATACATCGGCCACCGGCGTCGCCTTCACCCGTGATCCGGCGACCGGCGAGCGCGCCTATTACGGCGAATGGCTGGTCAATGCGCAGGGCGAGGACGTTGTCGCCGGCATCCGCACCCCGCAGTACCTGACGCTGGCCGCGCGCGAACGGGCCGGGGCCAAGCCGCTGTCGATGGAAGAAGCGATGCCTGCTGCCTATGGCGAGCTGGCGCGCGTGTTCGACCTTTTGGAATTGCATTACAAGGACATGCAGGACATCGAGTTCACCGTCGAACAGGGCAAGCTGTGGATGCTGCAAACCCGTTCGGGCAAGCGCACCGCCAAGGCCGCGCTCAAGATGGCGGTGGACATGGTGGGCGAAGGCCTGATCGACGAGGCGACCGCGATCCGGCGCATTGACCCGATGGCGCTGGACCAGCTGCTGCACCCTACACTCGATCCCAAGGCACCGCGCGATGTGCTGACCAAGGGGCTGCCGGCATCGCCCGGTGCGGCTTCAGGCATGATCGTGTTCGATGCGGATTCGGCCGAACGCCGCGCTGAAATGGGCGAGGCGGTGATCCTCGTCCGCGTAGAGACCAGCCCCGAAGACATCCACGGCATGCACGCCGCCAAGGGCATCCTGACCGCGCGCGGGGGCATGACCAGCCACGCCGCCGTGGTCGCGCGCGGCATGGGGAGGCCTTGTGTTTCAGGGGCTTCGGGCCTTTCCATCGACATGAACACCCGCACCGCCAAGATCGGTAATCGTGACGTCAAGGAAGGCGATATCATCACGCTCGACGGTTCGAACGGTGATGTCATGCTGGGCGAAGTGCCGATGGTGGAAGCCGAACTGGTTGGCGATTTCGCGTCGCTGATGGTGTGGGCGGACCAGCATCGCCGCATGAAAGTGCGCGCCAATGCCGAAACGCCGCTCGATTGCCAAGTGGCGCGCCAGTTCGGTGCCGAAGGTGTGGGGCTGTGCCGCACTGAACACATGTTCTTCGATGCGGGCCGTATCTCGTTGGTTCGCCAGATGATTTTGGCCGAGAACGAAGCCGGACGGCGCGCCGCGCTGGACCAGTTGCTGCCTGAACAGCGCGCCGATTTCACCGCGATCTTCGAAGTGATGGCGGGACTGCCGGTGACGATCCGCCTGCTCGATCCGCCGCTGCACGAATTCCTGCCGCATG
>DAICYJ010000050.1 GCA_027311705.1 Novosphingobium sp.
CCGCCACTCCCGCCGATGCACTGCGCCTGATAGCCCAGGGTGCCCGCGAAGGTGTGCCCGGCACTTTGGTAACGCTGACGGGTATCGAAGGCGCATCCTCGCGCGCAATCGGCACGCAGTTGGCCGTGCTGGCGGACGGTCGCTCTATCGGCTCGTTCAGCGGCGGCTGCGTTGAAGCGGCTGTGCGGGCCGAGGCGCTGGACGTTCTGGCGCAGGGCTCACCCCGCACGGTGCGTTATGGTGCCGGTTCACCTTATATCGACGTGCGCCTGCCCTGTGGCGGTGGCATCGATCTGCTGTTCACCCCAGCCCCCGACACGGCGGAGATTGCGCGCGTACTGGCGGCACTGGACCGGCGCGAGCCGGCGCAACTGTTGCTGGATGGGTTCGTACAGCACTATGCCCCGCGCCTGCGACTGGTGGCATTGGGTCACGGCGAGGACTTGCTGGCGCTGGTTCGGCTGGCGCGGGCGTTCGGCGTGGACGTGCATGCTTTTGCCCCCGCCGGCGATGCGGTGGAAGGCGTCACCTGCATGCCCACCCGCACCACCCTGCCCGCGTTTGCCAGCGACGCCTGGACCGCCATCGTCTTCGCCTTTCATGACCGCGATTGGGAAGAATTCCTGCTGCCGCAGGCGCTGGCCCGCCCGGCTTACTACACTGGCGCGGTGGGCAGCAGCCGCACTCATCGCGCGCGGATCGACGCCTTGCGCGCTGCCGGAGTGCCGCGGCAGCAGATCGAGCAATTGCGCGGCAGCATCGGCCTGATCCCCGCGACGCGCGATCCCGCAACGCTTGCATTGTCGATCCTGGCCGAAGTGGTGCAGGACTATCACGCCTGCGCCGGTGCGCACCGCTGGCCCGGCCCGGCGCATAGCGCAAGCCATGCCGCCCGCTGAATTTACCGGGCTGGCGCTGGTATTGCTGGCGGCCGGACGGGGCGAGCGCTTCGGGGGCGACAAGCTTGCCGCATTGCTGAACGGAAAACCGCTGGCGAGGCATGCGGGCGACATGCTGTCCGCCTTCCCGTTCCACACCCACATCGCCGTAACCGGCACAAGCACTCCAGTCCTACCGGGCTACCACATCATCGCACTCGATCCTGCCGATGCTCCCCAATCGCGCTCGTTGGCGCTCGGCGTCGCCGCTGCGCAGGCAGCAGGTGCACGTGCGGTTCTGGTCGCGCTGGCGGACATGCCGCTGGTGCCACCTGAGCACATTGCCGCGCTGGTGGAGGCGTTCGACGGCAACGTGATTGCCAGCCGCGTTGGCGATGTCGCCATGCCGCCCGCCATTTTCGGTGCCGGCCATTTCCCGGCTTTGATGGTCTTGACGGGTGATCGCGGGGGGGCCGCGCTTTTGCGCGATGCCCCTTCGCTACCCTTGCCTGAAATGGCATCGCTCGATGTGGATCGCCCTGAAGATCTGGCGGAAGCAGAAAGGCGCAAAAACCCGGTTGACCCCGCCGCGCGCCCCGCTTAAGAGCGCCGCCTGCCCAGCGCACCGCCATTGCGGTGTGCCAGGTTCAGCCCCACGGGGCGGAGTAGCTCAGCTGGTTAGAGCAGCGGAATCATAATCCGCGTGTCGGGGGTTCGAGTCCCTCCTCCGCTACCATTTTCCCTGGTGCCACCGGTATGCTCGCAGGTTTGCGGCTTCGCTGTCAGAAGCGATAGCGCAGGCCGAACTGCACCGATCGAGGTGCGCCCGGCGCGGTGAACGTCGATGACAGAAGCGGGCGGTCTTCCCCGCTGGCGGACCCATCGAACGGGCGAGCGACGAAGTTTCCGCTGGCATCGAAGCCCGTGGTGCCTAGTTGGGCGGCTGTTGAATAGCGCGCGGCGAACAGGTTCGAAACTTGGGTGAAGATGGTCATTGCGGCCAGCGGCCTGAATTCCGCACCGAGGTTGAACACGGCATAACCCTTGGTCTTGCCTGCCCCCAGATAATAGATCCCGTCCGGCCTGTGCCGGTTATTCTCGTTGCCCCGCGCCAAAACGCCTGAAACTGCAATCATATCCACCGTCAGCGAGGCGCGATCAAGCGGGTCGAAGCCGACGCTGGCCTTGAAGATATGGCGCGGGATGAGCGGAATCCGATCACCCTTCGTGATGTCGATCTCACCGTCGAGGCCGGGAGTCTCATGCCCGGCGGAACTGTTGGCCGCCCCGTTGACGCTTTCGGCGCTGCGGTAGGTCGCGTCGAGGAGCGTATAGTGGCTGGCCAGACGGAGCGGGCCGACCGTGCCGCTCAGGTTGATATCGACGCCCTGCCGCCGGGTTTTGCCGAAGTTGCGGAAGTAGCCGAAGCCGGAAGTGTCGTTCGCCACGAACAGGATATCATTCCGACTGACCGTGCGGAAAGCACCAGCGCGGGCGGTCACCGGTCCGAAACTGACATTGATTCCGCCTTCAACGGTGGTCGCGACGACTTGCGCCAGCGGCGGATCGCCCGCGAGGGCATTGGGCAGGCGGCAGGGACTGGCCGGATCGGCGCAGCCAAGCTCGATCGCGGACGGCGCGCGGCTCGTCTGACCGATGGCGGCATCCAGAGTGACCGCCTTCGACCAGTTGTAGCGCACGGCCAGCGCCGGATTGATCCGTTCAAACCGCTGGTCGGTATCGAGCGACCCCGTGCCTCCACCCGGCGAAATGGCATCGCGATTGAGGATGGCCGTGCGGTCATACCGCGCCGATAGATCGACATGCAGCTTGCCGATATCGAGCGCATCGAGAACATAGGCGCTGAAGCTGCGGGTGCGGGCGGATAGATCCACCCGCGCGTCGAAGCCATCCTCCGATTGCTGCGTGCCATCAGCAAAGGCACCCGGCCCGCTGACGGGGACCACTCCACGATCGCTGGTCAAGTAGCCGAACTGCGATGATTGCTCGAATTGGGCGTGACTGCGGCTGGCGGAGAGGCCCAGTGTCACCGTATTCCGCCCGCCGGTGAAGGGCATGTCGAGCATCAGTTCCGCATTCGCGCCCCACTCGTGCTGCCGGGTGGCGGAGCGGTTGATCAGAGCGTTGCACTGCTCGTTCGGTGCAATGTTGAGAAGCACGTTGGCTATGCAACGCCATTTAGGAAATGGCATGTTGACCTGCGTCTCGCCGCTCGTCGGAAACCCGGAATACCCTGCTTCTGCCAGCGCCGCTCGCTCGTCTGCGTCGGGCTGGTAGGGATCCCCGCCCAGCACATCGTCGTTCAGATCACCATTGAACGTGCGGGTGCGGATGGTCCGCCAGAACACGTTGCCGGAAAACGTCAGGCGGTCTGAAAGGGCGTGCCGAGCGGTAAGGTTCACCAGTCCGGCACGGTTTGTCGTGTTGTCGGGGTGGGTGTAGACGCTGCGACGGTCGGCATCGAGCAATCGCATTTCCTGCAGGCCGTTGCCGTTGAGATCGGTATCGGCAAAGCTGCCTGAAAGCGTGACGCGCGTCGCCGGGGTGGACCAGCCGATCTTGCCGAACACCTGTGCCGCTTCCGATTCCGAATTGTCGCGCCAACCGCGCTCTTTGAAATAGTCGCCGCTGACGAACCAGTCGAAGCGCCCGCGCGTTCCGCCCGCCTGGGCCTCCAGAATGCTGCGGCGGAAGGAGCCCCGGCTCGCTTCCAGTTCGAAGCCGGGGTCGGATTTGCCGTCCTTGGTCCGCACGGATAAGGCACCGCCCAGCGAATTGCGCCCGAACAGGGGGTTCGATCCCGGCACCAGACTTATCGAGCGGATCGCGGATTTGGGGATGAGATCCCAACTGACCACATCGCCGAATGGCTGGTTCAGCCGCACGCCGTCCATGAACAGCGAAAGCCCCTGCGCGGTGCCCAGCATCGGCGACGCGGTAAAGCCCCGGTAGTTGACATCCGGCTGCAACGGGTTGCCTTGGATCTCGTTGACAAACACGCCGCCGGTCATGCGCTTCAGGTAATCGGTGACGGTGGCCGCGTGGCTGGCCTCCACTTCCTCGTCGCTGGCCGTCTGTGCAGGATAGGGAAGCGCATCTTCGCCGACGTCGGAAAGCGGCGTGGGCGCCAGCACGATGATCGCGGAAGGCTGGACTTGCGACGGGTTGACCTGGGCGTTTGCCGGCATCGCGATCGCCACCGTCACGGCGCCCAGCGCCCATCGTCGCAAACTCATTCCCGGCGATCCTCAAGTGCAGCGTGAAGCTGTCTGTGTCGGCATGGGGTATCAGTCTGGCCTGCAGGGAAAACTAGGACTTTCGGTCGAAAGCCCGGTCCGCAACGGCACCGTATCCAAAGCGAACTGCCGGTGGCCCGGCCCTCGTCCGACCCAAGGTGCAATTGCCCGAACGTCGCCCGAGGGCAATTCTGCCGCGTATTCGGCTACCTATCGGGCGAGGAGAATGATGATGCTGCAGCAGGCGCTGGAGAAATTTGCCGGCAAGACGCTGGTGCGCGACCGTTACGACCACTTTATCGGCGGCACGTGGGTGGCCCCAGCGAAGGGCGAGTATTTCGACAATGTATCGCCCGTATCGGGCAAGGTGGTGTGCCAGGTGGCACGCGGGACGGCCGAGGATATCGAAGCCGCGCTCGATGCGGCGCATGGAGCCAAGGACGCGTGGGGCCGCATGTCGTCGACCGAGCGGTCGAACATCCTGCTCAAGATGGCGGATCGCATGGAGGCCAATCTCGATCTGATCGCGATGGCCGAGACGATCGACAACGGCAAGCCGATCCGCGAGACGACCCACGCCGACATTCCGCTGGCGATCGATCACTTCCGCTATTTCGCCGGTTGCGCACGGGCGCAGGAAGGATCGATCAGCGAGATCGACCACGATACCGTTGCCTATCACTTCCATGAACCGCTGGGCGTGGTTGGCCAGATCATCCCGTGGAACTTCCCCATCCTGATGGCCGTGTGGAAGCTGGCCCCCGCCCTCGCCGCCGGCAACTGCGTGGTGTTGAAGCCGGCCGAACAAACGCCGATGTCGATCATGGTGCTGATCGACCTGATCGGCGATCTGCTGCCGCCGGGCGTGCTCAATATCGTCAACGGATTCGGCGTCGAGGCGGGCAAGCCCCTCGCCAGCAACAAGCGTATCAGCAAGATCGCGTTCACCGGCGAGACCACCACCGGCCGACTGATCATGCAGTATGCCTCGGAAAACCTGATCCCCGTCACGCTGGAACTGGGCGGCAAATCGCCCAACATCTTCTTTGCCGACGTGATGGATGCGGACGATGATTACTTCGACAAGTGCCTTGAAGGCTTTGCGATGTTCGCGCTCAATCAGGGTGAGGTCTGCACCTGCCCCAGCCGCGCGCTGATCCAGGAATCGATCTACGAAAAGTTCATCGAACGCGCCATTGCCCGGGTGAAGGCGATCAAGATGGGCAGCCCGCTCGATCCCGAAACGATGATCGGCGCACAGGCATCGAACGACCAGCTGGAAAAGATCCTCTCCTACATCGCCATCGGCCGGGACGAAGGCGCCGAAGTGCTGACCGGCGGCGACCGCGCCGAACATGAAGGCGAACTCGCCGGCGGCTACTATGTTACGCCCACCGTGCTGAAGGGCCACAACGGCATGCGCATCTTCCAGGAGGAAATCTTCGGCCCGGTGCTGGCCGTCACCACCTTCAAGGACGAAGCCGAAGCGCTCGCGATTGCCAACGATACGCTTTACGGCCTTGGTGCCGGCGTGTGGACACGCGACGGAACCCGCGCTTATCGCATGGGCCGCGGCATTCAGGCCGGCCGCGTGTGGACCAATTGCTATCACGCCTATCCCGCGCACGCCGCGTTCGGCGGATACAAGCAATCGGGCATCGGCCGTGAAAACCACAAGATGATGCTCGATCACTACCAGCAGACCAAGAACCTGCTGGTCAGCTACAGCCCCAAGGCGCTTGGCTTCTTCTGATCGAAGACCGCAACGGCGCGCGAACTCCCAATCGCGCGCCGCAACTGGGGGCGGGTATCCGTTCGGATGCCCGCCCCGTATTGTACCTTCAAGGGACGTGGATCATGCGCGACCGACCGGCACCCAAGCAGCGCGTGCTTTCGACCCCAGCGACCGATGCACTGATCGAACGGCTGACACACAAGCACGGCCCGCTCATGTTCCATCAGTCGGGCGGCTGCTGCGATGGCTCGGCCCCGATGTGCTTTCCCAAGGGCGAATTTGTCGTTGGCGCGCAGGACGTGCTGCTGGGCACGATTGCCGGAGACGTTCAGGTGTGGATCGGTGCGGCGCAGTTCGCCTATTGGCGTCACACCCAGATCACCATCGACGTCGTGCCGGGGCGCGGTGCCGGCATGTCGCTGGAAACGCCCGAAGGGATGCGCTTCCTCGTCCGCTCACGCGTTTTCACCGATGCGGAATCGGCCGAGCTGGAAGCTGCGGGAGAGCCGATGCACGGCGGCGACTGACATGGCGATGATCGATCATCCGCTGCGCCGGCAGGTGGTCGGCGAGATGCAGCTCCGGCGCTTTCCGGTGTTCACCGTGCCAGCCCGGATCGTGCAGATCGTGCGGCTGGTGGATGATCGCACTGCCGAACTGCAGGCATTGGGCAAGATATGGCCCGATCTGGTGCCCGACGCGCGCCATGCCGAAACCCGCCTCGATCCCGCCACCCATCTCGGCTGGGAACGGCATAGCGAGGCCAGCACGATGACTCTGGTTATCGGCGGCGCATCCGCCGGCACCGGCTGGTCCCTGCCCTCGTCAGCTGCGATCATCGAGGATATTCCCGGCGCGGTGGTGCGCGCCAGCCACCTGATCATCGCGGAAAATGACGAAGAGGCCGCCACGGCGATTGCAACGGCCGGATTTGCCGATCACCAATTGGTCAGCTGCCATGTGCGCAGCCCCACGGGCGAACGACTGCGGATCTGGACCGACTTTTCGATTCACGCCGATGGCTTTGGCCGAATGGTCGTATCGGCAGGCTCCATGCCCGCCGCCGATCTGGCGCGATGCGTGCAGCAATTGCAGGAGCTGGGCAATTACCGCAATCTTGCGCTGATCGGCCTGGGCGAAGCGCGCACGGCGTGGAACACGCTGGACGAACTGGAAACCGCACTCGAAGCGGCGGGCCAGTCGCTGGCATGGGGCGATCGCCGCGACGATGACGTGCTGGACACGCTGACCCGGATATCAGCGCGCATTCTCTCAATCGACAGCCGCTGCGGATATCGCATGAGCGCGACGGCGGCTTATGCCCGCATCGTGGAAAGCCGGCTTGATCAACTGCGCGTAGAACCCATCGCCGGCTACCAGTCCCTCACCGAGTTCACCCAGCGGCGGTTCCAGCCTGCCATCCACACTTGCGCCGCGCTGACCGCCCGCATCGCGCGGCTGAATGCACGCGCCGCGCAGTTCACGGGCTTGCTGCGCACCCGCATCGAAACCCATATCGAGAACCAGAACGCCCGCCTGCTCGCTTCGATGGACGAAAGCGCGCGGATGCAGTTGCGGCTGCAACATCTGGTCGAAGGGCTGTCGTCCGTGGCGATCAGCTATTACCTGATCGGCCTGATCGGATACCCGCTGAAGGCAGCCGAAAAGGAATGGCCCGCGCTTTCGGCCACGATCTGGCTGGGGTGGCTGGCCCCTGGTGTGATCCTGGCGATCTTCATCGCGATGAATCGCGTTCGGCACCGTCTGGTTTGTGATGACAAAGGGCCACAACAACGTCCATGAAATGCCCATAAGAACAATGGAGAGGGCAGATTGCATGCAGATCGAGGAAGAGCGGACGATTGCTTTCGCATCGTCGCACGCATGCGATCCCTTCGCCGCGATGGGTGAAATTGCCGAGCAATTGGGCGATGCCCCGCTCGCCGGAGCCATCGTGTTCTGTTCGAACAGCTTCGAGCGCGACCGGCTGGCGCAAGCAATCAACGTCGGCACCGAAGGCCTGCGGGTGATCGGCTGCACCAGTTCGGGTGAACTCACCGGGCGGGGCTATGACCATGATAGCCTGAGCGTGATCGGCTTTCCTGCCGGGGCTTTCCACATGGCATCGCACGCCTTTCTCGATATCGACCATTTCGATCCCGCTGCCGCCCGGGCGGCGGTGCGAGCGCTGGCGGCCGAAGCCGAGCGCGATAGCCGGACGCTGGGCCAGCATGTCAACCACGTCGCATTATTCCTGGTTGATGGCCTTTCGCACAGCGAGGAATTGCTGACGATGACCATTCAGGATGCGCTGGGCGACATTCCGCTGGTCGGCGGATCGTCGGGTGACGACCTCGCGTTCCGGCAGACCGCGATCTTCCACGGCGGCGCGTTCCATCCGCGCGCTGCGGTGCTGGCCATCCTTTCGTCTGTGCGGCCGATGCATGTGTTCAAGGAACAGCATTACCGGCCGGGTGCCGCCAAGATGGTCATCACCGGTGCCCAGCCCGTTGAACGCATCGTCACTGAAATCAACGCCGAGCCCGCTGCCGCCGAATACCTGCGGCTGGCGGGCCATGCGGGCGAGGCGCTGGGCACCGAATTCTTCGCCGCGCATCCGCCGATGGTGCGCGTGGGCGGCGAGTATCACGTGCGTTCGATCCAGAGCGCCAACCCGGACGGCAGCCTGACCTTCTATTGCGCCATCGACGAAGGCCTGGTGCTGACGCTGGGCGAACCGATCGACCGCATCGCGGGGATGAACGCCTTGTTCGAAGGTATTCGCGCCAAAATTGGAGCGGTCGACCGGATCATCGCGTTCGATTGCGTGCTGAACCGCATCGATGCCGAACAGCGCCAGATAGCGCGCGCCGTTTCCGAACTCTATCGCAGCAACGGCGTGATCGGCTTCAACACTTATGGCGAGCAGTTTCACGCGCTGCATGTGAACCAGACCTTCAGCGGGCTTGCCATCGGCCGATGACCGACGACGTTCGCCTCGAAGCCGAAGAAAGCGCGGCGCTGCGCGAAGAGGTTCGCAAGCTGCGCAAGATCAATGCGGCGCTGATGGACAGGGTCGAACGATCGACCGACATGTCGGCCAGCGCCTATTCCATGTTCGAAACGGCGATTTCGCTGGACGCAATGGTGCGCGACCGCACCAGCCAACTGGAAGAGGCGCTGGCCAAGCTCGCCGTGGCCAATGCCGAACTCGCCGATGCCCACGCCCGCGCCGATGCCACGCGGATGCGGCTGCGCGATGCGATTGAATCGATCAACGAGGGGTTCGTACTGTTCGATGCCGACGACCGGCTGGTGCTGTACAACGAAGCCTACCTTGGGTTCTGGCCCGAAATGGCCCCGCACATCCGCGAAGGCATCGATTTTTCCGAGCTGGCGAAGCTGGCCGCATCGCATGATCGCCCGCCCGGTGCGGCGGTCGCGCCCGATCGCTGGGTGTCGGACCGGCTGGCCCGCCATGTCATCGCCGATGGCGGCCACGTGGTCGCGCTGGCCGATGGCCGCTGGGTGCAGATCAACGAGTTGCGCACCAGCGAAGGCGGCATCGTCGGCATCTATACCGACATCACCGAGGTGAAGGCGGAAGACGCCCGCGCTCGCGCCAGGGAACTGGCAGAACGCAACCTGACCCTTCAATCGACACTCGACACGCTGTCCGAAGGCGTGTGCATGTTCGACAGCAACCGCCGGCTTTCGGCATGGAACGGCATGCTGGGCCACCTGCTGGGCCTGTCGGATGCTCCCGCCAGCACGCTGGCGACGCACGATGGCTTGCTGGCGTGGTGCCGCGACAGCATGGGCATGATCGATGGCGGCTGCCTCGATTGGCGGCCCGATGATACGCAGGCGGTGCCGCTGATCCAACTGTGCCCGGCGGGCGAACGGCGGTTCGAGATCCGCTCCACCCCCACCGGCCACGGCGGGCAGGTGTTCAGCTTTACCGACGTGACCAACATGCTGCAGGCGCAGGCGGCTTTGCAGGCTACTGCCGAGACGCTGGAGCGACGCGTTTCCGAACGGACCGCCGAACTGCTGACGGTGAACGCGCAACTGGGGCACGAGGTGGCGGAGCGGCGGGCCATGGAAGTGGCGCTGACCGAGGCAAAGACGGCGGCGGAAAAGGCCAACCTTTCCAAGACCAGCTTCCTCGCCGCCGCCAGCCACGATCTGTTGCAGCCGCTGAACGCAGCGCGCCTGTTCGTGGCGGCGCTGGGCGACAAGCGGCTGGCGCTGCCGACGCGGGCGCTGGTGTCGCAGACCTCGATTGCGCTCGATTCGGTCGAGGATTTGCTGGAGGCCCTGCTCGAAATCTCGCGGCTGGATGCCGGCGCGATCCAGCCCGAAATCAGCCATTTCCGCATCGACCAATTGCTGCACACGCTGGCCATCGAATTCACCCCGAGCGCGCGGGGCGCGGGCCTTGCCTTTCGCATCGATACCGCGCCGCTGTGGGTGGAAAGCGATGTGCGGCTGGTGCGGCGCATCCTGCAGAACTTCGTCTCGAACGCCATCCGCTATACCGAGGCGGGCGGCGTGGACGTGGCCTGCGTGGCCGAAGATGGCTGCGTGCGAGTGCACGTTTCCGACACCGGGCGCGGGATTGCGGACGAGCAGCAGCAGGTGATCTTCGAGGAATTCCGCCGGCTGGATTCGCGCATCCAGGGCAAGGGCCTCGGCCTCGCCATCGTGCGCCGGGCGGCCGACATGCTGGGCCACGAGATCACGCTGAAATCGATGCCGGGGCAAGGTTCGACCTTTTCGATCGGCCTGCCCATCGGCCAGCCGATTGCCGACAGCAGCGCCGATGGCGTTGCGGTGCCGAGCGACCGATCAATGCGCGGTCTGCGCGTGCTGGTGGTCGACAACGAAAAACAGATCCAGTCCGGCATGCGCACGCTGTTGAGCGGCTGGGGCTGCGACGTGACGACGGCTGGCGGATTTGCCGATGCGGCGGAACTGTTCACCGATGGCGAGCGACCCGACGTGATCCTTGCCGATTATCACCTGAACGCGGGCGAGACGGGCGACCATGCCATCGCGGCGCTGCAGGCCCATTTCGGACAGGCCATCCCCGCGGT
>DAICYJ010000051.1 GCA_027311705.1 Novosphingobium sp.
GTCGCCCTTGCGCCGCCA
The DNA here is from genome assembly GCA_027311705.1 of Novosphingobium sp. GTDB lineage: Bacteria > Pseudomonadota > Alphaproteobacteria > Sphingomonadales > Sphingomonadaceae > Novosphingobium. The sequence goes on from DAICYJ010000051.1 coordinate 19, forward strand.
CATAGCGGCCGTTCGCCAGACCTTGCTCGAACACAAACATCGCCACCGCCGCGTTCAGGCTGCCGGTCACCGGATCCTCGACCACGCGGCCAGTCGGATCGGTGAAGAATGCGCGAACCTCGAACGCCGCATCGCCCCCTGCGGCGCAGGCTCCCACCAGCCCAACGTCGGTCGGCACCGGCGCGCGGGCCACGGACCGCGCCGCCAGCACATCTTCCGCCGATCGCAGGCGCAGCAGCTTCCAGCCGGGGCCGTTGCAGGCATGGACGGCATCCAGCACCTGATCATCGCACACTCCGGCCACCCGGATTGCCTCGGCCCGGTCCTCGTCCGATAGCGGACCACTGCGGATCAATGGCGGCGCGCGGAATGCCAACCGCCCCTCGCCTTGCCGCACCTCGATCAGCCCAACCCCGCACTCCTGAACGATAGTACCCTCGCGGCGGGGCGTCCCCCCCGCCGCCAGCCACGAATAGCATGAACCGAGCGTCGGATGCCCGGCAAACGGCAGCTCGCCCGCCGGATAGAAGATCCGCACGCGGTAATCGGCGCCCGCATCTTGTGGAGGCAACAAGAACGTCGTTTCCGAAAAGCCCAGCCAGCGGGTCAGCGCCAACATCTGCGCCCCGTCCAGCCCCTCGCCGCCGCGCACCACGGCCAGCGGATTTCCGGCAAGGGGGCGGCTGCCGAACACGTCGATCAGGTCCAGTTCCATAGGCTCTCCTTTTGCCCGGCAATCCGCAAATGCGGAACGTTATCGCGGAATGCCGGTTACGGCATCACTAGCATGCGGGTCCAACACTCCGGCGCGTCAACGCAACGGTCCATCGTGATGCAGCCCGGAAAAGGGTCGTTCATCCGCCGTTGTGAATCGGGTTGCAGCGCCGCTCGTTAACCGCCTTGCACCCCGAATTCATACGCAATTCAACCTTCGCCCACCAGGGAGTACCTCATGAAAAAAGCCATCCTTGCTGCCATGCTGGCAACCATCGTCATCCCCGCCGCGCCTGCGCTGGCCGATCCGCCATCATGGGCCCCGGCACACGGTCGCCGCAGCCACGAAGCCGAAGGCCGGCACTACGAACGCAAGAATGCCCGCGTCTATGACCGCCAGGGCCGATACTATCAGCCCCGCCGGTTGACGCGCAATGATCGCGTGTGGCGCGGCACCAACAACCAGTATTACTGCAAGCGCAGCAACGGCACGACCGGGCTGATCATCGGCGCTGGCGTGGGCGCCCTGCTCGGCCGCACGATCGACACCAGCGGCGACCGTGCACTGGGCACCATCCTCGGCGCGGCAGGCGGCGGCCTGCTCGGTCGTTCGATCGATCGCGGCGATCTACGCTGTCGCTGATCGATCCTCCCTCCATCAGTAACCCGTCGCGCGGCTTGCACGAAGTGCAGTCGCGCGCCATATTTTTGCCAGAGGCAATTCTCCATTTGCCGCGCCCAAGTTTTGGAGACGATTGAACAATGTCGATGCTCCTGCTCGATGCCGCCCTGCGCCGCCTCATCAAGCGCGGCACCCTCACCCTCACCGAAGCATCCGGCCGCACGCGCACATATGGTGTGGCCGATCCGGATTGGCCAAACCTCGGCATGCGGTTAGCCGACCGCAAGGTTCCGGGCGCTATCGCCCGCAACCCCAGCCTCGGGATGGCCGAATGCTACATGGACGGCCGCGTGCTGATCGAGGGCGGCGACATCATGGATTTCGTCGAGTTCGTGCGCCGCAACAACCCGTGGGACAAAGGGGGCGACCTCGACAATCCGGGCCTGCTCGACCGGTTGCGGCTGGCCATCGTCGGCCGGCTGGACCAGTTCAACCATCGCACCGCCTCGCGTCGCAACGTCGCCCACCACTATGATCTCGACGACCGGCTCTACGACCTGTTCCTCGATTCCAACCGCCAGTATTCCTGCGCCTACTGGCCCGACGGCGTCACTTCGCTCGAAGAGGCACAAGTGGCCAAGATGGACCACATCGCCGCCAAGCTGGCACTCGCCCCAGGCATGCGCGTGCTCGATATCGGTTGCGGGTGGGGTGGGCTGGCGCAGCACCTGCACAAGGTCTCCGGCGCCGAAGTCCACGGCATATCGCTCAGCACCGAACAGATCGGCTATGCGAAGGACTGGGCCGCCCGTGAAGGCGTGGCCGACAAGGTCACGTTCGGGCTTACCGACTTTCGCGATGTCCAGGGCCGGTACGACCGCATCGTTTCGGTCGGTATGTTCGAGCATGTCGGCGTGCCCAATTTCAAGCCGTTCTTCCGCAAATGCCACGATCTGCTGGCGGACAGCGGGGTGATGCTCATCCACACCATCGGCCGCGCCGGTCCGCCGACCGTTACCGATGATTTTACCCGCAAATACATTTTTCCCGGCGGCTACATCCCTTCGCTCAGCGAAACGATGGACGCCATCGAGCCGAACAAGCTGATGCTTTCGGATCTGGAAGTGCTGCGGCGGCATTACGGGATGACGCTGCGCGAATGGTATCGCCGCTGCGTGACACAGGAAGCCCGGATCGTCGAACTGTTCGACGCGCGCTTTTATCGCATGTGGCTCTATTATCTTGCCGGTGCCGCCACTGCATTCGAGCACGGCGATCTCGTCAATTTCCAGTTGCAACTGGTGCGCGATCGTGATGCGGTGCCGATCACCCGCGACTACATCGGCGATGAAGAGGCACGGCTGGGCGCAGCGCGGGGCGACCGGGGCAATGTGGTAGCCCTGCAGATGGGATCGCGTGCAGGCGCTGCCTGAGCCGATGGCGCCAGATTATCCATGGGCGGGCATGAGTTCAGGTTGTCCGGGCTTCCAAGGCGCGATTTCGCTGATCGAGGATAGTCCCCCACGTCATCGCAATCAGTGCCGGCAAAGACCAGAACGCGGCTAGATTGGCGAACACGATGTACTGTGTGTCCAGCCTCGCCCATGAAAGCATTTCGGTTATAACCGCGAGCGTCTGCATCGCTGCGAACCACAATGGCCAGTACCGATCGGAGCGTAAGGCAAGGCCCCATGCCGCCAAAAGGATGACGGCATCCGAAACAGGGATCAACATTCCGCTCCATTGACCTTGACCGAACATGATGCGGGCCAATGGAACGGAAACGCTGAGCAATACCAGCATAAGAGCGAAGGCGCGTTCCATCCTGCGGCCGCAGACAAAGGCCACTGC
>DAICYJ010000057.1 GCA_027311705.1 Novosphingobium sp.
CCGCCACGCTGCTGGCCGCCATCGATACGCTGACCGGCCAGATCGAAAGTGAAGCGCAACATCATTTCGATAAGTGGTCGCGCTGGTCGATCCAGCCCGATTTCGTCGCCAGTGCCCGCAATCTTGCCGCCTATCTTGCGCTGCGCCATCACGATCTGCGCAAACTGCAGCGGGGCCTGATCGTCCACGGCCTGTCGTCGCTCGGCCGGGCGGAAAGCCGTGTGATGCCCGCGCTCGCCGCAGTTCGTGCCGCGCTGGTGGCGATGGACGGCGGCGGCTGGACGCCCGCGCCGAACATGGCCGATTTTCATGCCGGCGAAGACCGTCTGGAACAGCGGGCGCGCCGACTGTTCGGCCCGCGCGCGCCCCAACGCCACGTCGCGTTGATGGTCACCTGCCCCACCGAGGCGGCCGACGATCCCGCCTTCCTGCGCGAAATGGCGCGGCGCGGGGTGGAGGCCATTCGCATCAACTGCGCGCACGATGATGCCGATGCGTGGCTCCGGATGATCCGTCATGCCCATGCCGCCGGGGCCGAATTCGGCAGGCCGATCAAGGTGTTCGTGGACCTTGCCGGCCCCAAGATTCGCACCGGCAAGATACAGGTGCGGCACGGCAGCAAGCGGGTTCACACCGACGACCGGCTGGCGATGGTCGCGGCCGGAGGATTGAAGCGTCATTTCGCGGCAGACATCGCAGTGGCCTTCGAATGCACGCTGGCTGACGCGATTGGGGCGGTCCTGCCGGAGCAGCGGCTGGTGATCGACGACGGCAAGATCGCGCTGGCCATCGATACGGTCGAGGACGAAGTGGTTACCGCTACCGTGACGCGCTGTCATGAAGATGGCGTCAAGCTGAAGCCTGAAAAGGGTATCAATCTGCCCGACACCGACCTCGACATTCCAGCGCTGACCGACAAGGATTGCGAAGATCTGGCGGTGATCGCGCACCACGCCGACGGTATCGAGTTTTCCTTCGTTCAGCGGCCGGACGATGTGCTGATGTTTCAGGATGCGCTCGCCGCAATTCGGCCAGACGACTGGCAGCGTCTGCCGCTGGTGCTGAAGATCGAGACCGCGCGGGCCATCCGGGCATTGCCCGATATTCTCGTCTGCGCAGGTGCGCGTCAGCCGGTGGCGATCATGATCGCGCGCGGCGACCTTGCGGTGGAGATCGGCTTTCCCCGCATGGCGGAAATGCAGGAGGAGATCATGTGGATCGCGGAAGCCGCGCAAGTTCCCGTCATCTGGGCGACCCAGGTGCTCGAACAGATGGTCAAGGAAGGATTGCCAACGCGCGGCGAACTGACCGACGCAGCGATGGGGGCGCGGGCCGAAGCGATCATGCTGAACAAGGGGCCATATCTGGTTCAGGCGATCGATACGCTCGACCAGCTACTGGGCCGGATGGAGGACCACCTTCACAAGAAATCGCCGAGCATGCGCAGCCTGAAGAGCTGGTGATCCCGGACGAGGAAAGTTGAATCAGCCCTGCGCGTTGCCGGTATCGGCGCTGGCCGTCACGGTTCCTGCCGCAGCGGCTGGGGCCGAGCCCGGATAGATGAAGCCGAAAGCCGGTGCAGCGCGCAGGCCCATCGACTTTGTGCGCGCGTACCACACGCGAACCTTGCTCCAGTCGCCGGCTTCCGAAACATCGATCGCCATCACACCGCGTTCGATCATGCCGGGGCGCGACCAGTTGGCGTGGTTGATCAGCAGGTGGCGCGCATCGACGATCTTGCTGACGACCGCAACGTGGCCATAGGGCATCGCCGAAGTGCCGCGAAACGCCAAAACCGCGCCCGGCTGGGGGCGCTGGCCACGCTCATACCGGCCCTGTGCATTGCTCCACCATTCGCGGGCATTGCCGCTGATCTGCACGTCGCCGACCTGGCGGGCATAGGCCACGCACTGCAACCGGGCCTGTGCGGCTTGCGGAATGGCGACGATGGTGAGGAAGGCGACCAGGGCGGCAATGAGTTTACGAAGCATGCAGCCTGCATAAACACCGGAACCGATTTGCGAACCACACGTTGCTTCGGTTCACCCCGGTTCGGAAACCGTTTGTCTCGCACTTGCGAACATTGTGGATAGTTGTGCGCCAGCGCACAGGTGTAGCGGCTTCGCGCGTTTATTTCGAAGGTGGAGCCACCACACGCAAGGCACCCGGTAAAATCCGGAATTCCAGCGGTGAGGGCAGGTGCCGCACTTCGCCATCAAGGGCAATCTCGATCCGCGCGCCTGAGCCGCGAACATCAAGCGCAGCCATTTCGCCTAGCGCCTCGAAATCCCGCATGCGATCGACCTTGCCGACCAGTGCGCGCAATCCGAACCAGATCAGCGACAGACGGCGGCTGCGCGCAACGGCATAGACCGACATCTTTCCGTCGGTGAGCGACGGGCGCGAGCCCAGTGTCCACGGATCGAGCGAATAGCGATTGTTGCCGATGAACAGCAGCGGTGTAACCAGCGCCTCATCGCCCTTGCCCCGGTCGATCCGCAGCCGCTTGCTGCGCATATGCGCCAGCGCTTCCCACGCAGCGGGGATCGAGGCGAGCCACTTTGGCACGCCGTGGCGGTGGCGGATGCTGTCGCGCCACTCGACCATCACCGGATAGATCCCGATCGAGGCATTGTTGATGAAGCGGTGGCCGCTCACTTCCGCGACGTCCACCCCGCGCGCGGTTCCGTTGGCCGCCAGCGCGGCCGCTTGCGCCAGATCGGTTGGGATCGCCAGATCGCGGGCGAAGTGGTTCAGCGTGCCCAGCGGCAGGACCGCCAGTTCAGTATCCGTGCCGGCCATCGCTTGCGCTGCGCAGGCTATGGTGCCGTCGCCTCCCGCCACCACGATGCGCGCATTTTGCCGTGCAGCCTGCTTGATAGCCTTGGCCATCTCCTGTCCGTCGAGCATCCGCACATCAGCGGTTGTCCCGGCCGTGGCAAAGCCGGCGACGATGCTTTCGGGGAGGGCGTCGCCAGCGGCAGACGCAGCACCGCCCTGTCGATTGACCAGAACGGTAAGGTGGGGTTTGTCCATCGGGCCTGCAACGCACGGATGCCCGGTTGGTTCAGGTTAAATCCCGTCCATGCGAGAAGGGCGCCCGAACCGAAGTCCGGACGCCCTTTTCGGTAACTCAGGACTGAACGATCAGCCGCTGTAGTACATGTCGAATTCGACCGGGCTCGGCGTCATTTCCCAACGGGCGACGTCTTCCCACTTCAGTTCCATGTAGGCTTCGATCTGGTCGAGGGTGAACACGTCGCCCTTGAGCAGGAAGGCATGGTCGGCCGAAAGCGAATCGAGCGCTTCACGCAGCGAACCGCAAACGGTGGGAACCAGCGACAGTTCTTCCGGCGGAAGATCGTACAGGTTCTTGTCCATCGCTTCGCCCGGATGGATCTTGTTCTCGATGCCGTCGATGCCGGCCATCAGCAGTGCAGCGCACGACAGATAGGGGTTGGCAAGCGGATCGGGGAAGCGGAACTCGACGCGCTTGGCCTTTTCACCGGCACCGTAAGGGATGCGGCACGAGGCAGAGCGATTGCGCGCCGAATAGGCGAGCAGCACGGGGGCTTCATAACCCGGAACCAGACGCTTGTAGCTGTTGGTGGTCGGGTTGGTGAAGGCGTTCAGGGCCTTGGCGTGCTTGATGACGCCGCCGATGAAGAA
>DAICYJ010000086.1 GCA_027311705.1 Novosphingobium sp.
CGATCTCGTTGCGCGCGGCATCGGCCAGAAAGGCGCTGCGCGTCAGTTGCCGGTCGGCGGCGGCGCGGTCGATGGCATCCAGCATGCCGCGATCGAGCGAGATGTTCGCGCGGACCTGTCGCCCGCTGCGCCGGATGCGCGGCACTGCAACGATAAACGCACCCTCGGCCAGATCGGCGGCTGCACGGCTGCGAACCTCGTCGAGACTGCGCGGCTCAACTTCCTCGGTAGCATCCTCGAACCACAGTTCGAGCGCCTCGCACGCGTTGGGCACAAGCTGTTCGATTTCGTCCGCAGCCGAAAAACAGCCTGGAAGATCGGGGAAATGGACGCCGAACGCGCTGTCGGCATCCTTGTGGACCACTGCGTAGAAGTACTTCATTCCCAGCCTGCCATTCTTGCGATGCTGCGTGCCGTGCCGTTCGGCAAGTCCTTCTTGGGGTGCGGCACGATCACGACCATGCCGCCCTTGCGGAATTTGTGGTGCGATCCCTTCACCGCAACGAGCACGAAACCATCGGCGAGCAACCGCTGGACAATCTTGCGGCTGTCACGCTCCATGCGCAACTATATACACAAAAATGGTCGAAATGCAAGTCACCCCAGCTTCCATTCCCAGCCGAGCGGATCGCCGTCCATCACGTCTACGCCCTGTGCGGCCAACTCATCGCGCAGCGCGTCGGAGCGGGCGAAGTCCTTCGCCGCGCGGGCTTCCTTTCGGGCGAGAAGCGTGGCTTCGATTTCGGCTTCGGTAATGGTAGCGGCCTTGGGCCGAATGCGCAGGTCTGTGCGCTCGATGTCCACAAGGCCAAGCCCCAGCACCGCATCCATCGTCGCCAGTGCCGCCAGCTTCTCGGAAGGATCGACCTTCTTCAGCGCGGCGACTTCCTCTAGCACGGTCAATGCGACCGGGGTGTTGAGGTCGTCCGACATCGCAACATCGAAGCGATCGAGGAGCGGCCGGAACTTCGTCCCGGCCTGAGCGGATGATTCATCGCCGGCCCGCTCCCTCAACTGTTTCACCACCATCACCAGCCGCTTCAACCTAGTCAGCGCCGCCGCCAGCCCTTCCCAACTGAACTCCAGCTCGCTGCGATAGTGCGCCTGCAGGCACATCATGCGGTAGGCCAGCGGGTGATAGCCCTTGTCGATCAGCAGTTGCAGCCGCAGGAACTCGCCCGAAGACTTGCTCATCTTGCCGGACCGCTCGACAAGGAAGTTGTTGTGCATCCAGATGCGCGCACCGGAATTGGCCGCATCGTCGAGGCCGTTGGTGCAGCAATGCGCCTGGTTCTGCGCGATCTCGTTGGGGTGGTGGATCTCGCGGTGGTCGATGCCGCCGGTGTGGATGTCGAACGGAAAGCCCAGCAGCTTGCCGCTCATCACCGAGCATTCCAGATGCCAACCTGGCGCACCCCGGCCCCAAGGTGAATCCCATTCCATCTGCCGCTTCTCGCCCTCCGGCGTCTTGCGCCAGATCGCGAAATCGGCCTGATGCCGCTTGCCGTCGACCTGCTCGATCCGCCCCTCGCCCTCGTCGGTCGCGGCGCGGGCGAGCCGGCCATAATCGGCCACCGTAGAAACGTCGAAATAGAGGCCGCTGGGCAGTTCGTAGCAATGCTTGTCCGCAATGCCGCTGGCGAACTCGATCATGGCCGGCACATAATCCGTGGCGATCGACCATTCGGCCGGCTGGCGGATATTCAGCGCCCGGATGTCCGCCCAGTATGCCTCGGTATAGTGCCGTGCGATGTCCCAGATCGATTGGGCGCTGGCCTTGGCCGCCTTCTCCAGCTTGTCCTCGCCCGCATCGGCATCGTCGGTCAGGTGGCCGACATCGGTGATGTTGATGACGTGGGTGAGCTTGTAGCCCTTGAAGCTCAGCGTCCGGCCCAGAATGTCGGCAAACACATAAGCGCGCATGTTGCCGATGTGGGGATAGTTATAAACGGTCGGCCCGCACGAATAGACGCGCGCCTCGCCCGGATGCACCGGCACAAACGGTTCGGCGCGGCGGGTAAGGCTGTTGAACAGCGTGAGCGGTGCGGTTTCGGTGGTCATAGCCCCGCGCCTTGCCCTGCCCCGCCCCGCGCGGTCAAGCGCAGCAGCCTGCCGGAATGCTTACCCGTCCAGCCGTTCCAGCGTCGTCGCCAGCCAATCGAACTGCGCCTTGCACCCGTTGTCGAGCAACAGCGTGCCCAGCGCGGCGGCATCGGCCGGCACGGTTTCGGGCTCCAGCATCACCAGTTCGAACTCGCTGCTCTTGCCGGCATCGGCCTGCCCGCCCGCACCTTCGTCGCTGATGCGATAACGGTGACCCTCGGCCAGCGCGAGCATCGCCTTGGGCCAGGCCACGCCGGAAGTGTGCGCCGGCATGGCCACGCGCACAGTGCCGCCGCCATCGGCCTCACCCACCCATACAAAGCGGCGGGCCTGCGAACTGGAGCGCCACAGATAAAGGTCGCTGCCGCGCGGCAGGCACACGCGCCCGCCGCCCTTGCTCGCGGAATCGATGTCGGCCAGCCAGATCGACACCGGGATCGGTTCATCCCCCGGAATGGCCGTGCCTTCGCCGCGCACGGCCCCAGCACGCACCGCCACCGGATTGCTGAGCGAGCGGGCAAGCAGCGCCGCCGTGCCGCGATCGCGGTTCACCGTGCTGTCGATGGCAAAGCTGCCCGCGCCGCGCAGCACGCGGGTTCCCGCCTTGTCGAGCACGGTCACCTGATCGCCGCCACGCAGGGTGACGCTGGCACCGGCCGGAAGCCGCTTGCCAGCCGGATATTCGGACGCGGATGGCCCGGTGGAGCGGACGACGATGGCCTGCGCCATGGCCGGCACGGCACTGCCCAGCGCCAGCGCCGCCATCAGCGCCGCCGTGAGCTCAGAAATACCCTTGAACATCGTGCCCCTCCGTAAAGTCATCAGCCGCCGGATGCCGATCCGTCGCCGGCCGCATTGGCCAGCAGATCGAGCTGCGCGGTGCAGCCCTTGTCCGCCAGCATGCCGGCAACTTCCACCTGATCGTCGGACAGCGCAGTGACGAGCTTCACAGTGATCTTCACCGGCTGCGAAACCGTGTTGCTGAACTTGTAGGTCTGCCCATCGACCACCGGCAGCGTGGCCGATGGCCACAGCTTCAGCGAACTGCCCATGCGCCAGGTGACATTGGCCATCGAACCATCGGCGGAAAGCAGCGTGCCGGTGCCCTCGCTGCTGGCATCGGGCCGCCACAGCACCACCTGCGCCGGATCGGCCACGCAATACGTCCCGCCTTTGCTGACATCGACGTACCAGATGCTCGATGGGCTGGCGGAGGTCGGCACCAGCATCGGTGCGCCGCGCACGGCCCCGGTGCGCGTGCGCACGCCGCCGGTGCGCGCCATCATGCCGGCAAGCGCCGTGCCCGATGCGGCATCACGGTTGACCGCGCCGGTCAGCTTGAAATTGCCGGGCCCGGCGAGCACCCGGGTGCCTGACTTGTCGAGCACCGTCACATGGTCGCCCGCACGCAAGGCCACGGCAGCGTTGGCCGGCAGCTTGCGCCCCATGGGATAGGCGGCGGCGGAAGGCCCGGTGGAACGGACCACAACGGCCTGTGCCATCGCGGCGCCAGCGGTTGCCATCGCAAGCACGCCTGCTGCGCCTGCCATCAGAACCTTTGCCAAGCCCGGTTGAATTCCTCCCCGATGATCGGCCCCTCCAGGCTCTCTAACCAAGGACATAACTCTCTCCTTTGTGCGTCTGCCGCAGCCTTTGCGCCAGATTGACCAGCGCGTCATCGTCATGCGCCAGTTCCACGATTCGGTCTGTGAGCACCCTCACTTGATCCGCATCTCCGCTATCGTGCGCCGCTTGTGCCTGCACCACAAGTTTGCGCTGCTCGGGATCGGCATCCGGCACCGGCTCGAATACCTCCACCGGCGTGGCCCGTCCGCGCAAGGATACACGGCCCATCGGGCGGAACCAGTCTAGCCCGCTGCGCTCGGCCGCCTCGCGGCTCACCAGCACGGTTGTATCGAGCGACTTGTTCGCGCTTTCCAGCCGGGCGGCGGTGTTCATCGCATCGCCCAGCGCGGTATACTGGATGCGCCCCTCGCCGCCGAAATTGCCGACGATGGCCTCGCCATAATGCACACCCACGCGGGTGCGGCCGATCTTGGGCACACCCGCAGGGGCCGCCTTGCGGAATTCCTCGCCCGCCAGATACATCGCCCGCGCCGCCTTCACCGCGCGCGCGCCATCATCGGGATAGGCAATCGGCGCGCCCCAGAACGCCACCACGGCATCGCCCACGAACTTGTCGAGCGTGCCGCCATATTCCAGCACGACGCCGGAAAGCCGATCGAGATAATCGTTCAGCAGCCGGGCGATCATTTCCGGCTCCACCGCATGGGTCAGCTTGGTAAATCCTTCCAGATCGCTGAACAGGCAGAAGATCTCCCGCTTTTCGCCATGCAGAGACAGCCGATCCGGATTCTTCATGATTTCAGAAGCTACCGAGCGCGGCAGATACTTGCCCAGCGCCCCTTGCGCGAATTCGCGCTGCGCCGCGTTGATCGCCCGCAGCGCAGAACCCACCGCGACATAGGCCATCAGCCAACCGACCATCCAGCCCATCGCCGGAAAGCCAAGTGTATCAAAGCCCGCCCGCTCAAGCAGGAAGGGAAACGCCAGCGCGAAGGCCAGTTGCACCACCACCGCAATCGCCAGCTGCCACGTGCGTGCGCGCGCCGCCGCCGTGGCCGCGCCCAGCACGATGGCGGCCAGCGCCCCCAGCCACAGCGCCCATGCCGGCACCCGCGTCGGCAGCGCCTTGTCCAGCAATTGCGCCAGCATCGATGCGTGGACTTCCACGCCGATCATCCGGGTTTCGCCGGTGATCGGATTGCCGGTGCGGGTGAACGGCGTGTCGAACTGGTCGAAGTCTGAAAAATCGCCGCCGATCAGCACATAGCGGCCTTTGATCGCATCGATCACCAGCGGCGCGGTTTCGGGATCGGCGAGCAGGTCGATGGGGATCTTGTCGAACACCGGGCGGTCGCTGCCCGTCGGCACGCGATAGCGGATCGGGCCGGTATAGCGCGCAAACGCCGGTGCCGCATCCGGCCCGCCAGCGGTCATCGCCACGGACAGCAGCGGCGGCAGGCCGGCATACTGGCGGGGCCAGCGCCGCGCCACATTGTCGGCATCCGTTTCCAGCAAGATGCTCGCCGGGCCAACCACGCTCGTGCGCGATGCGGCGATGAAGCCGCGCAGGTCCTGCTCCTGTTCATAGGTAATCGCTTCGGGGTTCGTGCGATTGTCGGCAAAGGCAAGGAAGACCGGCGTCTTCATGCCCTTCAACGTCGATTGGAGCAGCGGATCGTCGTTCTGCGGGCTGTCGAACAGCACGTCGATGCCCACTGCCTTGGCGCCCATCGTCTCGATATTGGTCAGCGCCTGCGCCAGGATGGTGCGGTCGACGGGCGAGATCTGCCCGGTCTTGCGGTTGGTATCGGCGGTATAAACCACCAGCGTCACCCGCTTGTCGGTGTCGGTGGCCGGCGCGAAATTGGCCGCGCGGATATCGTAAAGCGCGCTTTCGGCATCGCTGAGCAAAGGCAAATGCCAGCTGCGCAGCGCGACGATCATCGCCAGCGCCAGCAGCAGTCCCGCAATCGCCAGACGCTGCCAGCCCAGCTGGTTCACCCCCAGCCGGATCGCCCTCGCCATGCCCGCGCCCGAAACCGCCATGCCATCTCCCCCGCACGCCAGCGGTCGGTTTAACGCGCCTTTGCCTGCTTGCCTATGCGATGCGGCACAATTTCGGCGGTAGTGGAGCGCTTCAGGCCAAGGCTTCGGCTTCGAACCCCATGAAGCGGACCTTGCCATCCAGCGGTTCGCGTTCCCGCTCGAACGTGTTCACCACGGCCTGCGGGTCCGCATAACCGATGGCAATGCCGCAAAACAGGATGTGCGTCTCGTCAGAAACGCCGATGAAGTCCTTGATCGCGCGGGCATACAGCGACATGAATTCCTGCGGACAGGAATCGAGCCCTTCCTCGCGCAGCAACAGCATGATCGTCTGCAGCCACATGCCGGCATCCGACCATTGCGGCGGCCCCATGCGCCGGTCGAAATAACACATCAGCACCGCCGGCGCGCCGAACGACAGCACGTTATGCCGTGTGAATTCGGTCCGCGCATCCTTATCGCCCCGCCCGATACCCATCGCGGTATACATCGATGCGCCCACCGTCTGCAGGCGCGCCTTGCATTCTGGGATCACCTCGGGATCGGACCAGCTGTATTCGATCGGATCCTGCGGCGCTTCGCCCAGCAGCTTTTCCTGCAAAGCCTTCAGCGGCGCCCCGGCGATCACGGTCGCTTCCCACGGCTGGAAATTGCACCCAGACGGCGCCCACCGCGCCTTGTCCAGCACACGCCGCAGCGTTTCGAGCGAAACGGCCCGGTCAGGATGGAAAGCGCGGATGGAACGGCGCGAAAGGACGGCTTCGGTTACGTTGATTGTTGTCATTCCGGACTAACTGCCTCGCGGATGGGAGGCGGTCAATCCGGCATGCCAGACCATCGTCAGTTGGTTACGGGTGCAGCGGGCGCTGCCGCAGGTGTCACGGCAGGAACGCTTGCTGGCACGCCGGCCGAAACCTGTTCCGGCCGCAGCGCGCCTTCGCCCATGTCGTCGGCATCGACCAGCCGCAGTGACTTCATCGAGCGGAAGTCGGCATCGGTCGCCGGCTTGATATCGGGACGCCCGACCATGAAGCCCATCTTGATCACGCACGAGGCAAATTGCGTTTCGTCCGCCTCGATCTCAAGGGCCAGCTTGTCCGTGGCTTCGGTCTTGACTGCAAATTCATGACGGCCAGGCTCGGTCACCAGAATGAAATAGCGGCCGCCGCCCAGCGAGCTGACCTTCTTGTTGTTCTCGTGCACGGTGCAGGCCACGGCCGAACCGGACAGGCCACCCTTGCGGAAAAATACGACCTGCCCCTTGCCGGCGGGCGGCGCAGGCAACTTGATGTCCGCCCCGGATTGCTTGGCATTCTCGGTAGCAGGCGCAACATCCGCAGCCAGCGACGCGATCGGCATGGTGAAAGCTGCAGCAAACAGGGCTAGCGCGACGGGTTTACGGATGGGCATCGGCATTCTTCTCCACTTGTGAAACGGATTGTAAAACTGCGGCCACCGGCGGGGTGGCATCGGGCGCGAACGCCTCGGCCGTCTTCGCATGCGCGAGGGTGCCGGCGGCAAAGGTCGTTTCCTTGCCCTTGATCGCGAACCCAACCAAGGCAACGCCCGGGACCGCCGCGGCCGAAGCGATCATGATCGAATTGACCGTCTTGTATCTGCTGTCGCCCACCGACTGGAAATTCATCGAGCGAAGTCGCAGACGTCGCCCGCCAAAATCCAGATATCGCGCCGCCAGCACCAGTTCCCCCGGCGAGCCGCTGCCCCCGGCCTTCTTGGCCCAGATAACCTCACCCACGCCGCTCGTGCCGGCGGGCACCAGGGTTTTACCGTCAATCACAATGGGCTGTCCAAGATGCAACGGGAACATTGCGCCGGAGGTGCTCGTCGCGCTGCCAAGATCACTGTCGATCACGATGTCTACCGGCGTCAAAGCCGGGACCGTTGCCGCCACGCTCTCAGCCGCCGCTGCGACCGGAGCGGGCAAGGCATCAGCCTGCGTTGGCAGAACAATTGGTGTTTGCGGCGTGACGGCAACTGCCCGCCCGCCGGCCATTACCAGTGCAAGGGTCAAAACCCCCGACACGGACAGACGTTGCCCCCGCATTCATCCCCCGAAATTCTGTTGCCTTACCGATCGCCGCCCAAGCGCAGCGATGCAAGCCCAATTGCATCCAACTTCGCGTTCCGGCCATCCATCGCCAGGCACTCAATCGTCCTCGAACAACCCCGCCAGCTGTTCCACCATCGTGCCGCCCAGTTGTTCCACGTCCATGATCGTCACCGCGCGGCGATAGTACCGCGTCACGTCGTGGCCGATGCCGATGGCGACCAGCTGGACCGGCGACTGCTTCTCGATCCAGTCGATCACCTTGCGCAAGTGCTGTTCCAGATAGCCGGCGTTGTTCACCGACAGGGTGGAATCGTCGACCGGCGCGCCGTCCGAAATCACCATCAGGATGCGGCGGTCTTCCTGCCGCGCCAGCAGGCGGCTATGCGCCCACAACAGCGCCTCGCCGTCGATGTTTTCCTTCAACAAGCCTTCGCGCATCATCAGGCCCAGATTGCGGCGCGCGCGGCGCCACGGTTCGTCGGCCTTCTTGTACACGATGTGGCGCAAGTCGTTGAGCCGGCCCGGATGCGCAGGCTTGCCACCGGCCAGCCAAGATTCGCGCGATTGCCCGCCCTTCCACGCGCGGGTAGTGAAGCCCAGCACTTCGGTCTTCACGCCGCAGCGTTCCAGCGTGCGCCCCAGAATGTCGGCGCTGATCGCCGCGATCGAGATCGGTCGCCCGCGCATCGATCCCGAATTGTCGATCAGCAGGGTGACGACGGTGTCCTTGAACTCCACGTCGCGCTCGATCTTGTAGGACAGCGAGTGGCCGGGCGAGATCACCACCCGTGCCAGCCGGGCCGCATCGAGCAGGCCCTCTTCCTGATCGAAATCCCACGATCGGTTCTGCTGCGCCATCAGCCGCCGCTGCAGCCGGTTGGCCAGCCGCGTGACCACGCCCTGCAAGCCCTTCAGCTGCGTATCGAGATAGGCGCGCAGGCGGTTCAGTTCCTCCTCGTCGCACAACTCGGTGGCGGAAACGATCTCGTCGAACTTCTCGGTATAGGCCTTGTAGTCGAACCCGTCCGGCAGGTCGGTCCACGGGCGGTTCGGCCGGGTCGGCAACATGCCTTCCTCGCCATCGTCCTCCAGATCGGCATCGGCGGCGTCGTCCGGCCGTTCGACTTCCTCTTCGCTCTCGCTTTCGCCTTCGCCGTCGGTGGTTTCGCCGGCGGCTTCCATCGCCTCCTGGTCACCCGCGTCGTCCGACGTTTCGGGCTCTTCCTCGCCGCCGTCCTGCTCGTCGTCCTGATCGTCCTCGTCGGTTTCAGGCTGGTCGCCTTCAGACGCTTCGGTCAGTTCCAGATGGCCCAGCATGGCCAGCGCGCGCTGTCGAAACGCCTTCTGGTCATCGAGTGATTCGGCCAGGCCAGACAAATCGCCGCCCGCCTTCGCCTCGATCCAGCTGCGCACCATATCGGTGCCCAACTTGGCAGAAGCCGGAATCGCCTCGCCGGTCAGCTTCTCGCGCAGCAACAGCGCGACGGCGGATTGCAGCGGCACGTCTTCAGGCCGCCCGGCGCGCGATATGGGATCGGAGGCGGTGCGCATTGTCGTCGCCGCATCCAGATTACCGCGCATCCCGGCATAACCATCGGAACCCAGCGCCTCGTAGCGCACCTGCTCCACCGCATCGTACACCGCGCGAGCAACGGCTTCGCCCGGCGCGCCACGCTGGTGCAGCACATCGTTGTGCAGGCGCAGGCGCAGTGCCATCGAATCGGCAAAGCCGCGCGCCTCCGCCACTTGCGCGGCCGGCAGGCTGCGGCCCGGCATCGGCACGCGCATGGTGCCGCCCGATTGGCTGGCCGCATCGGCCGTCCACGCCACGTCCAGCTCCGGCACATCGGCCACGGCGCGCGCCGTGCCGGCTAGAACCGAGCGGAACTGATCAAGGGGAGTGTCGTCGCGCAAGGTCTATCCGTGTTCCAGCAGGTTCAGTGCATCCCCGCGCATGCGGGGACCTCGTGCCTCAGGCGGAAGTGTGCCAACCGCCTGAGCCCCCCGCCTGCGCAGGGGAGCGGGCAGAAGTTCAGCCGATGCTTTGACCCGTTTTCGCCCAGTCCGCAAGGAAGCCCTCGATGCCCTTTTCGGTCAGCACGTGCTTGAACAGCCCCTTGATCACCGCAGGCGGCGCGGTCATCACGTCGGCGCCGATCCGGGCGCTTTCCAGCACATGGATGCCGTGGCGCACGCTGGCGACGAGGATTTCGGTGGCAAAGGCATAGTTGTCATAGATCAGGCGGATGTCGCGGATCAGGTCCATGCCGTCGAAGCCGTTGTCGTCATGACGCCCCACGAACGGCGAAACAAACGTCGTGCCGGCCTTGGCCGCCAGCAGCGCCTGATTGGCCGAGAAGCACAGCGTGACGTTGACCATCGTGCCATCGGCGGTCAGCTTCTTGCAGGTCTTCAGCCCGTCGATCGTCAGCGGCACCTTGATGCACACGTTGTCGGCAATCTTGCGCAGGATTTCGGCCTCACGCATCATGCCTTCGTGATCCAGAGCGATGACTTCGGCGGAAACCGGGCCATGCGTCAGGTGGCAAATCTCGCGTGTCACCTCGATGAAATCACGGCCCGCCTTGGCGATCAGCGACGGATTGGTGGTCACGCCATCGAGCAGGCCGGTCGCGGCAAGATCGGCGATTTCAGCGGTGTCGGCGGTGTCGACGAAGAACTTCATGGGGCGTGTCCTGCCAAGATGGGGAAAAACTGATTCCCCCGGCCTATAGACAGCCGGCGCGCGCCCGTCACCTTGCGGAAACGGCAACTCCGCCGCCGGCACACCGATCCCTTTGGCGGCATTGAAAACAGCATCAATCGATGATAATATCGTGCCTGATATGGAGATTGCACGATGCGCACGACACTTGCCCTTGATGACGAGCTGGTTGCCAAGGCCCAGGCCTTTACCGGCCTCAAGGAGAAATCCTCGCTCGTCCGCGAGGCGCTGACCGCGCTGATCGAGCGCGAAAGCGCCCGCCGCCTCGCCCGCCTTGGTGGCAGCGAGCCGGACGCAGTGCTCGTGCCCCGCCGGCGCGCCGAGGGCGGCGACGCTTGATTCTGGTCGATAGTTCCGTCTGGATCGATCACTTGCGCAGCAGCGATGCGGTTCTATCGGATTTGCTGAACCGTGCCCAAGTGCTCGCCCACCCGTTCGTGATCGGCGAACTGGCGCTGGGCAGCCTGCGCCAGCGCACCACCATCATCGATGCCCTGCAGGATTTGCCCAAGGCGGTGAAAGCCGACGATGGCGAAGTGCTGGCGTTCATCGAGCGCCAATCGCTTGACGCCCGCGGCATCGGCTATATCGACGCCCACCTGCTCGCCTCGGTCCGCCTCACCCCTGACGCAAGTCTTTGGACGCGGGACCGGCGCTTGAACGAGGTCGCCAATGTGCTTGGCCTGGCGTCGCCACTGGCGGGCACAACGAACTAGACCGTGTGGACCAATTTCGTCGTGCCGGAACCGTCAGCTATCCGCCATTTTTCCCTAAAATCGGACTTTCCGGATGCGACAACGTACACGTCATTGACCTCTGACACTTGCGCTCATCAAAGCAGGCGCTATCGAGTAGACTTGGAGGCGTATAGGTGGGCCGCTATCGAATAGAATGCTCGGGGAGGCAGAATGATAAAACGGCTGATGCTTCTGGTCGCTGCCATTTGCGCAACCCCCGCGATCGCCGGGGATCATAGTCCGGCTCGGCTGATAAACTATGGTGCTTGGTTGGCTAAACGCGAGCCCCCACCAAGTATCTTGAAGCGCGGCGAGCGAGTGTTGACTTGGCTCGTTCTCGACATTTCGCCTGATGGTTCTTTAATCGCGTGTTCGATCAAACAATCGAGCGGCTATGCCGCTTTAGATGATTATGCTTGTAATCTCTACAAGCTAAACGGCCGCTTTGCCGCCGCTCGCGATGTCTCGGGGAAAGTGGTTCAGGGCGTAAACGAACCATACCTTACTTGGGAAGCCTCTAAGAATGCGACGGATGAGGCCTTAAGTAAGGCATCGACCGCAAAGGCTGGGGCGGACGCTGGGAATTGGGTAAATACGGATGATTTGCCCAGAGGGCTAATGAGGCCTGACGAAATCGTAGAATCGAACTTGGCTCTTCAAGTGTCCGCCAAAGGGCGCGTCACCAGTTGTGTGGTTAAGCTGCCAAGCGAACGACCTGAATTAGATCGACGCGCCTGCGAGTTGATGTTTTTAAGGGGAAATTACAAACCCGCACGCGA
>DAICYJ010000087.1 GCA_027311705.1 Novosphingobium sp.
CCCGCCAGCAGGATAGCCATGCGCCGCGCACTTTCCTTTGGCAGAAGCGAGGCGACGAACATCGCCACCAACCCCACCGCCTGCCAGCGCAAATGCAGCCAGAAGAAATAGAGATCGGCCAGCGATTTCTGATTGGTGGAAAGCCGGTGTGCACTGGCGGGCGAAGCCGCTGCGACGGCAATTGTGCCGATCACTACCAGTGACAGCACAAGGCCGAGCAATACGCGGTCGATCTCACGCCACCAGATCACCAGTTCGCTGCGACGGCTGCGGCGGTAACGGTTGCCCCGGCCCACCACTTTCACCCCGCCATCGCGGGTTTCGGTGGTGACGTGACGCGTGGGGCTGGTCGTCGTGCTCACTGACTAGCTCCGTCGATGGGCGGGCAAGGCGCGTTGGCGTCTTCGATCAGGGCTTCGACGATCTGGCGGAAGCTGTCGCCGCGCGCCTCGAAATCGCGGAACTGGTCGAAACTGGCGCACGCGGGCGAGAGCATGATGACATCGCCGGGCACTGCCGCTTCCATCGCCTGACGGACGGCGTCACACATCATCTCGCTGCGCATCACCGGCATTTGCGGCTCCAGGATCTCGGCGAACAGCGGCCCGGCCTCGCCGATGGTATAGGCCTGCACCACGTTGCCGAAATAGGGCGCGCATTCGTCGAGGTTGTCGCTTTTGGGCAGGCCGCCCAAAATCCAGTGGATGCGCGGATAGGCGCCCAGCGCGGGTGCGGTGGACGCAGGGTTGGTGGCCTTGCTGTCGTTGATGAACAGCACGCCACGCGCCTCGGCAACGCGCTCCATCCTGTGCGGCAGGCCGACGAAGCTGGCTAGCGCTGGTCGCCACACGCTTTCCTCAATGCCGAGGATGTGCGCAACTTCGACCGCGATAGCGGCATTCTGAAGATTGTGCGGGCCTTGCAGCGAAGGCCAAACGCCCTGTCCATCAAGCGCATCCGGATCGACGACATGGACTGTGCCAGCATCGTGCGCCGCCATTGTTTCGCTGGCAATGCGCAAGGTGTCGCGGTCGCCGCGCCCGAACACCGCGTGCTGGTCCGCGTGCTGGAGCGCGAACAAGCGCGCCTTGGACGCAACATATCCGTCGAAGCCGTCGTAGCGGTCGAGGTGATCGGGGCTGATGTTGATCAACACCGCGACATCGGCGGCAAGGCTGTAGGTCAGGTCGATCTGATAGCTCGACAGTTCGAGCACATAGACCCCGCCTTCGGGAAGCGGGTCCTGCCCCAAAACGGGCAAGCCGATGTTACCGCCCATTCGCGTGGGCAAACCCGCTGCCTCGCACAGATGGTGGATCAGGCTGGTGGTCGTCGACTTGCCGTTGGTGCCGGTGATGGCGACCACCCGGTGCGGCGGCAGGCTGGCACGGGCCTGTGCAAACAGTTCGATGTCGCCAATGACTGGCACGCCGAAGGCGCCGGCGTGCTGGGCAATCGGGTGGCGGTTGAGCGGGACGCCTGGCGAAACGACGATGCCGTCAAAGCCGGTCAGGTCAATGGCCAGCGGATCAGCGATGTCCGCACGGCCTTCCAGCAAGGCGCGCGGTTCCTCGCGGGCATCCCACGCCATTACGTGGGCGCCGCTCGCCAGCAGCGTCTCCACGCTCGACATGCCGGACCGCGCCAGTCCGAGGACGGCGTAGCGTTTTCCGGCAAAGGCGGGGGAGACGATCATGCCCGCGTTATCGCACTTTCAGCGTGGCGAGTCCAAGCAGCGCCAGCACGATGGAGACGATCCAGAAGCGGATGACGACCGTCGATTCCTTCCAGCCCAGTTGCTCGAAATGGTGGTGGATCGGCGCCATGCGAAACACGCGCTTGCCCGTGCGCTTGTAGACCGCAACCTGAATGATCACCGACACGGCTTCCATCACGAACAGCCCGCCGACGATGGCGAGCACGATCTCGTGGTGCACCGAAACCGCGATCACGCCCAGCGTTCCGCCCAGCGCAAGGCTGCCGGTATCGCCCATGAACACGGCGGCGGGCGGCGCGTTGAACCACAGGAAGGCAAGGCCGCCGCCCATCACGGCAGCGCAGAAGATCGCCAGTTCACCTGCCCCCGGGACATGCGGGATGCCGAGGTAGGTGGCAAAGTCGGAACGCCCGGCGAGGTACGCAATGATCGCGAAGGTGCCGGAAGCGATGATGACCGGCATGATCGCCAGCCCATCCAGCCCGTCCGTAAGGTTGACGGCATTGCCCGCACCCACGATTACGAAGGCGGCGAACAGATAATAAACCGGCCCCAGCGGGATATACATGTTGCTGAACACAGGCACGTAGAGGTTCGGCTCGGTCACCACCAGCCATGCGGCGATCCCGGCAACGACGAACTCGGCAAGCAGCCGAAACTTGGCCGGAATGCCCTTGTGCGCGTATTTCGTCACCTTGTCGTAATCGTCGAGGAAGCCGATCAGGCCGAAGCCGATGGTCACCGTGAGGCACGCCCACACATAGCGGCTGGTCAGGTCCATCCACAGCAGCAGCGAGATCGACAGCGCGATCACGATCATCAGCCCGCCCATCGTCGGCGTGCCGCGCTTGGCGAGGTGGGTTTGCGGACCATCCTCGCGGATCGGCTGGCCCTTGCCTTGCCGAACGCGCAGCATGTTGATGAAGCGCGGGCCGATGACGAGGCCGATCAGCAGCGCCGTCAAAAGCGCCGCGCCGGACCGGAACGACTGGTAGCGGATGAGGTTGGCGAAACCTTCGAAGTGCAGCCAGTGCGCCAGCAGGTAAAGCATTCAGTTTTCCCTGGCCGTCAGGGCACGCACCAGCGCGCCCAGCCCGACCGAATTCGACCCCTTCACAAGGATGGCGTCCCCACCTTGCGGACCGTCCGAAGCAAGGCACTCGGCAGCCTCGGCGGAATTTCCGACATGATCCACTTCGATTCGCCCCGCAAGCGCGCCCGCTTCGCTTTTCCCCAGCGCGAGGGCCAAGGCAGCCATTTCGGACCCGACAAGGATCACCCGGTCGATATCCGCAGCCCGGATCGGCGCGGCGAGTTCGGCGTGGTAGCGATCTTCCTGCGCGCCCAGTTCCTTCATCGCGCCCAGCACCGCCACGCGGCGCCTGGCCGGGGTCGCGCCCAACTGACCGATGGTGGCGCGCATCGAAGCGGGATTGGCGTTGTAGCTTTCGTCGATCAGCACGGCCTCACCCGAACCATCGCCGCCGATTGCCGGGATGCGATGGCGCGCGCCGCGCCCGGCCAGCCCTTCCATTTCGGCAAGCGCAAGGCCCGCCGCGCCCAGATCGCCGCCAATGGCCTCCACCGCCGCCATCACCGCCAGCGAATTGGCGACCCAATGGTCTCCCGGCATGGCGATGGTGTAGCAGAGCTTGCGGTCGCCAAGATCGGCGGTGACGAGCGTACCGCCGCCGGGCGCGGGCACCGCGTCGATCAGGCGGACATCGGCATCGCGCGAAAAACCGAAGCCGACGACGCGACCCGCGTGCAGCTCGGCCTTGGCGCGCAGGCGGGCATAGTATGGGCTGTCGGCCGGGATGATCGCCACCCCGCCCACTTCCAGTCCTTCGAAAATCTCGCCCTTGGCGTCGGCGATGTCTTCCTCGCTCGCGAAGTGGCCGATGTGGGCAGGCGCAATAGTGGTGACCAGCGCGACATGCGGACGCACCAGCCGGGTCAGCGCGGCGAGTTCGCCCGGATGGTTCATGCCCATCTCGAACACACCGAAGCGCGTGCGCGCAGGCATGCGGCACAGGCTGAGCGGAACCCCCACATGGTTGTTGTAGCTCTTGACGGAACGGTGCGCGCGGCCCCGGCTGCCCCGGTCGAGTGCCGCATAAAGCGCTTCCTTCACCCCGGTCTTCCCGGCCGACCCGGTAACACCGATAATGCCGGCATCCACCCGGTTTCGCGCGGCTCTTGCCAGACCCTCAAGTGCACTTGAGGTATCGGAAACAAGCACGTGGGGGTAGTCTATGGCGCGTTCCACCAGTGCCCCGGCGGCCCCGCGATCGAACGCCCCGGCAAGAAAGCGGTGGCCGTCCGAAGCCTCACCCTTCAAGGCGAAAAACAGGTCGCCTTCCATCACTTCGCGGCTGTCGATGGCGCATCCCGCCACCTCGAAATCGGCCGAAGCCTTGCCGCCCGTGGCTTCCGCGATTTCCCGGGCCGTCCAAAGCGCAAGGCCGCGTTGGTCCTCGGTCTCGACAGGCCATGTCAGCATCGCGGGATGGGCGTTCATACGGTGCACTCCCTGGCGACCTGAACGTCGTCGAAGGGCAGCACACGCATCGCCTCCCCCCGTCCGACGATCTGGCCCTGTTCATGGCCCTTGCCGGCGATCAGCACGATGTCGCCCTGCCCCGCCATGGCGATGGCCGCAGCGATGGCTGCCCGCCGCTCGCCAATTTCCTCTGCTTTCGGGTCGCAACCTGCCAGCACGGCGGCGCGGATAGTCGCCGGGTCTTCGCCGCGCGGATTATCGTCGGTGACGATGACAACTTCGCTGCCCGCACAGGCCGCCCGGCCCATTTCCGGCCGCTTGCCCTCGTCGCGATCCCCGCCCGCGCCCAGCACGGTGATGAGCCGCCCGACCACATGCGGACGCAGCGCCGCAACCGCGGCCTCGATGGCATCGGGCGTATGCGCGTAATCGACATAGACCGGCGCGCCCGCCCGGTTGATCGCCGCACGTTCCAGCCGCCCGCGCACGGGTTGCAACCGGCCCAGCGCTTCGAACGTGGGCACCGCATCGCCGCCCGTCGCCAGCACCAGCCCGGCCGAAACCAGCGCATTGGCCGCCTGATAGGCCCCGATCAGCGGCAGAGTCACCTTGCGCGTGGTGCCTTCGAATTCAAGGTCGAGCACTTGGCCCAACTGCGTCGGCGTACGGGAGAGCAGGCGGATCGCGTCCCCCCGCTCTCCCACCGTGAGCAGCCGCAACCCCCGACGCCCGGCATGCTCCATCGCCCGTGCCGACCACGCATCGTCGGCCCACACGACGGCAATGCCGTCGTCGGCCACGACCTCGTCGAACAGGCGCATCTTGGCCGCGAAATAGTCTTCCATCGTCGCATGGTAATCGAGATGGTCTCGCGACAGGTTGGTGAAAGCGCCCGCCGCCACGCGCAGGCCTTCGTTGCGGAATTGGGAAAGCCCGTGGCTGGATGCCTCGTAGGCGACGTGGGTCACACCCTCGCGCGCCAAACCGGTCATGTTCGCCAGAAAGGTGACGATGTCGGGCGTTGTCAGTCCGGTCGAGACGCTTTCGTCCGCCGTGGTGACGCCCAGCGTGCCGATCGAGGCGGCGGAATTTCCGGCCATGCGCCAGATCTGCCGGGTCATTTCCACTGTCGAAGTCTTGCCGTTGGTACCCGTCACCGCCACGATCGTCCCGGGCACCGGCGTGAAGAACTGCGCCGCCAGCTGCGCGAACGCCCGGCGCGGTTCGGCATCGGCGATGTGCGCCGCGCCGGCAACGGCCGCTTCGGGCCTTGCCACCACGGCAACAGCTCCCGCCGCCACGGCTGCCGCAATAAAGTCCTCGCCATTGAAGAGCGCGCCCGGAAACGCGCCGAACACGGTGCCCGGTGCCACCTTGCGATGATCGATGGCGAAGCCCGTCACTTGCGCTTCGCCATCGCCGGCCACCACGATCCCGGCGGCAGTGGCGAGCGCCCCCAGCCTCATTCGCCGTCTCCGTTGCCGACCAGCGGCGAAAGATCCGAAATGTCGATATCGCGGCTGCCATCGGGCACCACGCCCAGCATCGGCCCGATGCGCGAGACTACGCGGCTGACCACCGGCGCGGCGTTCCATGCGGCCGTGCGCTGGCCCGATGTGGCCTGCGTGCCCTGCGGCTCGTCAAGCATCGCGACCACGACATAGCGCGGCTTGTCCATTGGAAAAGCGGCGGCGAAAGTGGCGATCAGCGAGGTCCGGCGATAACCGCCCGATCCCGGCTTTTCGGCCGAACCAGTCTTGCCACCCACACGGAAGCCCGATGCATCGGCTTTCTTGCCGGTGCCATCCACCACGATCATCCGCAGCAGCTGGCGCATCCGCGCGCTGGTGGAAGCCTTGAACACGCGTCGCCCGGCGGGGATGTGCGCCTGATCGACCTTGTACAGAGTCGAGGGCCGCCACACGCCGCCGTTGACCATCGCGGCATAGGCCGCGGCAAGATGGAGCGGGGTCATCGCGAGGCCGTGGCCGTAGCTCACGGTCATCGTGGTGATCCGCGCCCAATCCCCCTGCTTGTTGGTCCCGTGGGGCCAGAGAGGGAATCCCCGCGCAGGCAGCTCTATGGTCGGGCGCTCGTTCATGCCGAGCGCCATCATTGTGCGCCGAAGGGCCGGTCCGCCGAGCTTGTCGGCAACCTGCGCGGTTACGATGTTCGAAGAATGGATCAGCGCTTCGGGCACGTTGAGCGATGCGCCGAAGCTGTGGCTGTCATGGATAGTGAACCCGCCGATATTCAGCGGCGCGGCGGACCAGCGCGTCGCCAGATCGGTAATCACGCCCGCATCGATCGCGGCCGCCACCGTCAGCGGCTTCACCACCGATCCCAGTTCATACACCTGGTTGGAAACGCGGTTGAACACGAGGTCGTTGACCGCAAGGTCCGACCGGTTGGGATTGAACGAGGGGAGCGACGCCAGCGCCACGATTTCTCCCGTATCCACGTCGAGGATCACGCCCGCCGCGCCCTTGGCTTTGCTGTCGATCATGCCGCGGCCAAGTTCGTCTTCAAGCGCGCCCTGCGCCCGGGCGTCGAGCGAAAGCGCCGTGGGCGTGCCGCGCTGCGCGGGATCGAGCAGGCGCTTTTCCAGCACCTGCTCCATGCCGACATGGCCCGCGCCTTCCTCGTCGACATAGCCCAGCACATGCGCAGCGAGCGACCCTTGCGGATAATACCGCTGGTTCTCGCGCGGAAATTCCAGCGCCGGCTCGCCCAGCGAGAATACGCGGTTGGCTTCTTCCGGCAACACGCGGCGGCGCAGATAGCTGGGCTTGCCTGCTTTGAGCCGCGTGACGAGATCCGCGTAATCGCCATCGGGGAAGATTGCGAGCAGCGCCTTGGCCACTTCCTCGGGAGTTTTCACCAGCGGCGCACCACCCTCGCCCAGCGCCTTGGGATTGAACCACAACGAATAGGACGGGAACGCGCGGGCGAGTGCCACGCCGTTGCGATCGGTGATCTCGCCGCGCGGCGGAAGCAGCGCCTCTGCCATCGAGGTCCGCTCCGGCGTCTGTTCGAACAGGCCCAGCTGGGCCAGTCGCACCGTGGCGGTCAGCGTCATGAACACGAACAGCACCAGCACCCACAGCGCGCGGATCTTGGCGGTCACCAGCGATTTCTGGCGCACGTTGGCGAGTTGGACCCGCCCCGTTGCGATGGCGGCAGAGGCGGTGAGCGCGTTCACTTGCCCTTCTGTTCCTTCCGCTTGGTGTCGTTGGCGGCCAGCTTCGTCGTTTTGCCGGCAGGTTTGGCCGGCTTGGTGGCGGAGGCGGTCTTTGCCTTTGTTGCGGCTGGCTTTTCCGCCTTGGCCGCGACCTTAGACTTCACGGTCTTGGCTGCGGAAGACTTGTCCGCAGCTTTGTCCACCGACTTGTCCCGCGCTTTGTCCCGCGTTTTGTCCACATGCGCGACCGTGCCCAGCCGCTCGCCAAGGGCAGCGGTGGCGGCGGCATGATCGAGCGCCTTGGGCGCGGGCGCGTCAGGCTCGGCAGCGGGCTTTTCATCCGCAAGCGCCTTGCCCGAAAGCGGCGAGACCATGGCCGGAAAGGCGGCCTGCGCAATCACGCTGTCGTCGGCGCTGGCCACGCGGATCGGGGCCGGCGCATCCAGCTCCGAAGGCTTGGACCACGCTGCCAGCTGGCGCTCGTTTTCAAGGTACTGGCTCGCCGTCGGCGCGACATAGCCGAATTCGACATCATTCCACGCCTTCAGCTGCTGTTGGTTGGCGCGGGTTTCGAACTCGGTTTCGAGGTACATCTTTTCCTGCTTCAGCGCGACGATGTGCACCTCGGCGCGATGCACCTGGCTGCGCAGCGCATTCACACGGAAAGCAAGGATCATTACCAGCGCGGCGCACAGCGCCAGCAGCGCGATCCAGCCGACGGAACGCAGACGGTGGGCGGATACGATCATGCCGCGATGCTCCCGTTATGCCCGCGCGCCGGTGCGCCGGTGCGGACGGCCCAGCGCAATGTGGCGGACCGCGCGCGGGGGTTGCGCGCCTCTTCCGCCGGGTCGGGGCGGATGGCGGCCGAAGGTTTCTCGAAAACCGGGGCGCTGGTCGGGGCACGCATGGGCAGGTGACGTGATCCCGATGGAACAGCCCCAGCGCCTTCGCGCAGGAACTGTTTCACGATCCGGTCTTCGAGACTGTGAAAACTGACCACCGCAAGGCGGCCGCCCGGCGCAAGGATCTGCTCGGCGGCGGCAAGGCCGGCCATCAGCTCGTCCAATTCGCCGTTAACGTGGATGCGCACGGCCTGGAAGCTGCGCGTGGCGGGGTCGCGCGGCGCGCCGGGGCGATAGCCGAGCGCCTTGCGCACCACATGCGCGAACTGGCCGGTGGTGGTCAGCGGGCGGGCCGCGACGACGGCGCGCGCGATGCGGCGCGACTGGCGCTCGTCGCCATACTGGAACAGCACGTCGGCAATCGCGGCCTCGTCCGCTTCATTGAGGAAATCAGCGGCGCTCATGCCTTCTTGCGACATGCGCATGTCGAGCGGCCCATCGGTGGAAAAGGCAAAACCGCGCGCCGCCTGATCGAGCTGCATCGAACTGACGCCGATGTCGAAGACGATGCCCTGCACTTGCGTGACGCCCGCTTCGGCAAGCCCGGCCGTCAGCTCGGAAAAGCGGCGCGGATGCAGCGTCAGGCGGGGCGCAAACTCGCCCGCCCACTTTTCGCCAGCGGAAATCGCATCGGGATCGCGGTCGAAGGCATGGACGGTCGCGCCGCCCGCCAGCAGGCCACGGGTGTAGCCGCCGGCACCGAACGTGGCGTCGACGATGAGGCTGCCAGGCTGCACATCCAGCGCGACCAGCACTTCATCAAGCAGCACGGGAATGTGCGGGGCCGGAGAGGTTTGCGGTGCGATCACTTGCGCTTACCTTTGGCGGCGGCATCGGCCATGTGGGCACGGCAGCTGGCCTTTACCGAGTCCCAGCCGGCATCCATCGCAAACAGCACATCGGGTGCCCAGATCGTGAACATCAGGCCGCCGCCGTGGAAATAGAGCGCATCGTCGACACGGGCCTGCTCGCCCAGATGTTCGGGAAGCACGAAGCGACCGGATTCGTCGAAATTGGCGCGGGCGAA
>DAICYJ010000147.1 GCA_027311705.1 Novosphingobium sp.
CCGCTTCTTCGGTGCGTGCAAGAACGCGGTCGCCCACCTTGAGTGCGCCCTGCTTGTCGCGCGCTTTGCCACGCGGTTCGATGATGCGCAGGCGCGGCGGCGGGGTGGCATCGTCGGATTGCCACGAATCCGGAATGGCCATCGCCTCGCCGTCCTCGATCGCCATCACGCGCAGCACGGTGACCTTCGAAACGCCGCCCATGCGGTGGAACGCGGTGCGGTTGCCGTCGATCAGGCCTTCCTCGGCCATGTCCTTCAGCAAAGCCTTCAGCGCGATTTTTTCCGCGCCTTGCAGTCCGAACGCTCGGGCAATTTCGCGCTTGCCTGCCGGTTCATCCGCCTGCGCGATAAAGTCCAGCACTTGCTGGCGCGAAGGGAGGCCATCGGGGCCATGGGGTGACAATCGGGGATGGTTCATACCCGGCATGTGGCCGCTGGGGGCCGGATTGGCAACCTTGCCGTCAGGGCGCGGCGATGGGAGCGAAGCCGCCGCCCGGCACCGCCGAAGCTATCGGGCTTTCCGCGCCGCTGGCCGCCCGCGCGCTGACGCCGAAAATCCAGTCGTCGCCGCGCACGCCATCGAGCCGGACTTGTGTGGTGGCGGTATCGGTCACGCCCTTTTCCTCCCATCCGCTGGCGTCGGTGCGGCGGCGCCATACGGTGTAGCCGACTGCGCCGGGCACGGCCTTCCATTCCACGTCGGTCCAGGTCTGCACCGCCGCCTTGGCAATGGCGACCGGCGGCATGGGCGCTGCGGCCAGTGCTGCAAGCCCGCGCACGTTCAGCCGCACGACTCTGGCGAGGTAAGGGAAATCCATGCGGTCGATCGTGTCGCCATATGCTTTTCCGCCCTCGTTGCGCACATCCTGATGCTGGTGGTCGTAGTTCTCCACCGCCACGGTGAAGCGCACGGCCGGATATCCCTTTTCCTCGATCGGCAGGTGATCCCCGCCCCTACCCATTCGATCCGCGCGCCACACTTGACGCACGGTGAGCCCGCCCGCGTCAGCAGCGCCTAGTCCGGAAAGCCAGCGCGAAAGGTTGCGCGAAGGGCTGTCGTTCTCGCCACCATCACGCCGCTGCGCCTTGCGCAAGGCGTCGTCGGCATCAGCGCGCGGCCCTTCGGAAAAGACGCGGACGTGGGTATCGTCGACCAGCCCGTCGGAGCCATGCGATCCGCCGACGATGTCGTTGTTGAACACCGCCTTCACCTTCCAACCTTGCTGCGCCGCATAATCAGCGAGCAGCTTGCCGCCATAAAGCCCCTGCTCCTCGCCCGAGAGGACGGCATAAACGATGGTCGTCGGGAACTTGTGCTGCGACAGCACCCGCGCCGCTTCGAGCACCAGCGCGGTGCCGGAACCATCGTCGTTTGCGCCCGGCGCATCGCTGGTGGCGTCCATCGGATCGGAGGCGCGGCTGTCGATGTGGCCCTGCACGATCACGACCTCGTCGGGCCTCTCGTTGCCGCGCTGGATCGCGACGACATTGACCAGGCGGACGGGCACTTTGATCCGCTCTCCCGACACCATCTTTTCAGGCAGCACGATGGTCAGGCAGCCGCCGCAGGATTTGGCCGTCTTGCGAAACTCGGCCTCAGCCCACTTGCGCGCCGCGCCGATCCCGCGCTTGGGGTCGGTCTGCGATGACAAGGTGTGGCGGGTGCCGAAAGAGACGAGCTTGGCCACGTCGGCTTGTAGCCGAGCTTGCAAGATCGCTTTTTCGGGTGCGGCAAGCGCGGGGCAGGAAGCAGCGAGAAGCGGCAGAACGGCGATGGAAAGGCGTTTCATCCCCCCAGCTTAACTGCCCTTTCGCGCAGGGCAAGCGGTTGCATCCGCAACCGCTGCCGGAATGTCAGTACGACCGGGCGATGTAAATTGTCTCAACCGCCGGCTCGCCCGTGAAGATGCATGTGCCGGAAGCCGGCGCGGCTCCCATCGGCGTGTTGCGGATCGTCAGCTTGAGCGCCTTCAACTGCTCGACCACCTTATCCAGCGCGGCACCCGTAGGCTTCGCCCAACCCAGTTCCACCCATCCGGGGAATTTGCGGTCCTCGGCAAAGTAGGTGGAAAGGCCGGCGAGATCGGTCACGTCGCGCACGATTTGCGCGTCGCGGCGGGCAAGTGCTTCGGCGTGGATCGCCCGCTGGATATCTTCCAGTTCGGCTGAAGCAGCAACAACGAATTCGTCGCGGGCCATGCCGGCGAAGTTTGCTTTGGCGGCATCGTTCCACAGCCGGTCGCGGCGCAGCACGGAGACCTGTCCACCTTCGGCATCGCGTCCGCCGATTTCGAGGATCAGCGGCACGCCCTTTTTGACCCAGGCCCAGCGCTTGGCCGTGGCCTTGCCCGGACGCTTGTCGAGCAGCACGCGCACGCGCTCGCCGAACGCGGACTGTTTCAGCAGGTCGGCGCGCAGCGTTTCGCAGTAAGTGAGCAGGGCCGCATCGCCATCATTTTCGCGCAGCATCGGCAGGATGACGATCTGCTGCGGCGCAATCTGCGGCGGGGTCCGCAAGCCGTCATCGTCGCCATGCGTCATGATCACGCCACCGATCATGCGTGTGGAAACGCCCCAGCTCGTGGTGTGGCACAGAGCCTGCTGGCCCTCCTTGTCCTGATACCGGATGCCGGCAGCAGATGAGAATGTTGTGCCGAGGTAATGCGAAGTGCCAGCCTGCAGCGCCTTGCCATCCTGCATCATCGCTTCGATCGAGAAGGTCTCGACCGCTCCGGGGAATCGTTCGTTTTCAGGCTTCGGCCCCGCGATCACCGGCATGGCCAGCACGTCTTCGGCAAAGCTGCGGTACATTTCGAGCGAGCGCAGTGTTTCCGCCATCGCGTCAGCCTCGTCCGCATGGGCGGTGTGGCCTTCCTGCCAGAGGAATTCGCTGGTGCGCAGGAACATGCGGGTGCGCATCTCCCATCGCACGACGTTTGCCCACTGGTTCGTCAGCATCGGCAGATCGCGCCACGACTGGATCCAGCGCGCCATTGCCGCACCGATGACGGTTTCGGACGTCGGCCGCACGATCAGCGGTTCTTCGAGCTTGGCTTCGGGATCAGGGATCAGCCCGCCCTTGCCATCGCCGATCAGGCGGTGGTGGGTGACGACCGCCATTTCCTTGGCAAAGCCTTCAACGTGCTCGGCTTCGCGCGAGAAATACGAGAGTGGGATGAACAGCGGAAAATAGCAATTCTCGACGCCGGCTTCCTTGATCCGTTCGTCCATAAGCTTCTGGATGCGTTCCCAGATGCCATAGCCCCACGGCTTGATGACCATGCAGCCGCGCACACCCGATTCCTCGGCCAGTTCGGCTTCCGAGATTACGGACTGATACCACTGGGCGAAGTCTTCATCGCGCGTGACGGGCAGCGCGTGCTTGATTTTGGGCTGGTTCATGCCCTGCCGGTTAGGCGGGACGGAAGATTCGGGCAATGCGGATTTGATCGGCGAGACCTTGGCAAAGGCGGTCTCGCCGATCGATCCGTGGTGTCAGTTCGAAAGTTGGTCGAGCTTCTTCTGCATTTCCGCCATCTGGTTGCGCAAAACGGCGAGTTCGTCGCCATCCGCTACAGCGGCGACAGGCTTCTCGTCGGTAGCCCCGGCAGCGCCCGGCACGAAGGCGGCCGCCGCTGCCTTGAACATTTCCATGTTGCGCTGCGCAATCTGCGCCAGAGGATTGGCACCGATGCTCTCTTCAATGGCCTTGCGCAGCTTGTTCTGGTTCTCGCGGAAATGCTCCATCGACGCTTCCAGATAGCCCGGCAGCAGCGATTGCATCGAATTGCCGTACATCGATATCAGCTGGCGCAGGAAATTGGTGGGAAGCATCTGCTCCCCGGTCGACTCTTCTTCCATGATAATCTGGGTCAGAATCGTATGCGTCAAATCCGCCCCGGTTTTGGCATCAATGACTTGAAACTCCACGTTTTCCTTCACCATCTGGGCCAGATGGTCCAGCGTGATGTAGCTTGACGTGCGCGTATTATACAGCCGGCGATTGGCGTACTTTTTGATGATGACCGTATCGCCGTCTTTGAATTGGTTAGCCATTGGCTTGCGCCCTCACTGGGATCATTCCTTAGCATTAGCAGATGCGGTAGGTGCAGCGCAATAAACGTTAGTTGAAATGGTTAATTTTCCGTGAACCGCGCAAATCTGCGACCCAGCACTGTATAAATTTCATATTGCGACAGCCCACTCGCCTTCGCAGCCGCGATAGGCGCGTAATCCAGCGACAGCCAGTCGCCTTCACTGCAATCGTCCGCGCCGGCCAGATCGACGATGGTCATGTCCATCGAGACGCGGCCGATCACCGGCAACCGCTGCCCTTTCCACCAAAATCCGCCCTTGCCCGACCAACTACGCAGATAGCCATCGGCATAACCCAGCGCTACGATGCCTGCTCGAACTGGAGCAGTCGCGGTGAACGTTGCGTTGTAGCCGACATGATCGCCCGGTTGGATGTGACGCACCTGTATGACGGCCGCTTCCGGGAAGACGACCTGGCGGATTGTCGAGGCCAATTCAGGCCGCGGAATGCCGCCATAAAGCGCGATGCCGGGCCGGGTCAGATCGGCATGATAGGCCGTGCCCAGCACGATCCCGGCGCTGTTCGCCAGGCTGTATCGCCGTGCATTCACGAACCCGCGCACCGTATCGAACTGTACGCGCTGCTGTTCGTTCTGCTGCACGTCCTCATCGGCACAGGCCAGGTGGCTCATGCAGCAATCCACATTGAGCGCAACAATTGCCGGTTCCGCCAGCGCCGACATCGGCACTCCGAGACGGGACATGCCGGTATCGACCATGAGGTCGCAAACACCGCCGCCCGATTCGGTCCATCGCTGCGCCTGCTCCAGCGAATTGATCACAGGCCGTACGCCCGTGGCGCGGGCGAAGGCGATTTCGGCCTGGTTCATCGGCCCATGCAGCACGGAGACCGATCCAGCTGGCACGTGGCGCAAGACTTCGGGCACTTCCTGCCAGTGCGCCACAAACCAGTCGCGACAGCCAGCCGCCGCCAGCACGGGCACGACTTGCGCTGCGCCGAGGCCATATCCATCGGCCTTTACTGCGGCCCCGGCGGATGCCCTGCCCGAAAGCCGGTCCAGCGCACGCCAGTTATGCGCGAGCGCCGCGGCGTCGATTTTCAGGCGCAGCGGTGACGGCGGAACGTCAGGCTTCATCGTCTTCGAAATCGCGCGCCATCCCGCCTTTAAGTCCCCACGCGGCCACGATGAGGGCCAGCAGCACAACGCCCCACGTGTACCACAGGCCGGAATAAGGATCACCGGTCTTGGCCACGATCAAACTGGAAATGAATGGCAGGAAGCCCCCGAAATAGCCGGTTCCGATGTGATAAGGGATCGACATCGAACTGTAGCGGATGCGCGGCGGAAACATTTCCGCCAGCAAGGCCGCGACCGGGCCATAGGTGGCGGCAGACAGCGCCATCAGCAGCAGCAGCCCCGCAATCACGGTCAGCGACTGCAACAACGTAGGCGTCACCTTGGTGAAATCATAGCCTGCCGTGGTCAGCATCGCCTGCAACGCCTTGGCGCGGGCGGCTTTGTCGTCCCACGGATAGACGTCGAGGGGCAGCAAACGGTCACCCGCCGATAACGACAGCGTGTCTGCCGGCTTCAAGGAATAGGGCACGCCCGAAGTCGTCAGGTCTGCCAACAGCTTTCCGCACGGCGAGGCCTGCTCGGCAGCGAAGGCGCTGTAGTCGCAGGCCGGTCCGGCAATCACCACCGGCGCCCGGCGCGCGGTTTCGGAAAGGCCGGGATTGGCCGCGCTGCCGATCAGCCAGAATGCGGGAAACAGCAGCGCCAGCGTGGCGACATAGCCCCACACGATCGGCTTCTTGCGCCCGACCTTGTCTGAGTAATGTCCGGCGACGAGGTAGAACCCCATGCCGATGGCTGCGGCGATGCCGACGATCACTTCTGCCGTCGTATCCTCCACCCGCATTGCAGATTTAAGGAACGACAGCCCGGTGAACATCGCTGTGTACCAGATCACGGTGAGGCCGGCAGCGACGCCGAACAGTGCGATGAAGATGCGGCGCGGGTTGCCGGGGTAGGTCATGCTTTCCACGAAGGGATTGCCAGCGATCTCGTCGGCATCCTTCATTGCCTGAAACACCGGGCTTTCGGACAGCTTCACGCGCATCCACAGCGATACGGCAAGCAGGCCGAGACTGAGAATGAATGGCACGCGCCAGCCCCAGCTCTGCCACGTTTCGTCGGTCATGAACCCCTTGCAGCTGAGCACCACGATCAGGCTCAGAAGGAAGCCGCCGACCACGCTTGCCTGGATGTAGCTGGTGTAATACCCGCGCCTGCCCGGTTCCGAATGCTCCGCCACATAGACCGCTGCGCCGCCATACTCTCCGCCCAACGCAAGGCCCTGAAGAATGCGCAGCAGAATAACCAGCGCGGGCGCGGCCATGCCGATGGATTCGGCCGAGGGAATGAGGCCCACCCCAGCCGTGGCGATGCCCATCAGCGTAACCGTTACGAGGAACGTGTACTTGCGGCCCAGCTTGTCGCCCAGATAGCCGAACAGGATCGCGCCCAGCGGACGGAATCCGAAGCCGACCGCGAAAACGAGCCAGAACAGCAGCATTTCGAGCGTGGCATTGCCGGTGGGAAAAAACGCCTTCGA
Source organism: Novosphingobium sp. (assembly GCA_027311705.1). Lineage (GTDB taxonomy): Bacteria > Pseudomonadota > Alphaproteobacteria > Sphingomonadales > Sphingomonadaceae > Novosphingobium. The sequence continues at coordinate 6,676 of DAICYJ010000147.1, forward strand.
CAGGATCGAGCCAAGCGTGCCGTAGATGAAGAAGTCGTACCATTCGAACACGGTGCCTGCGGACGACGCCGCAATGACCAGGCGGATATCCGCCGGCTTGACTGTGTCTGACACCTGATTCATGCGCTACTTCCCCCGCTTGTCCGATCGCTCTAGCGAAGGCGGGACGATCAGGAAAGCGCGTCCAGCGCGGCATCCCACGCCAGAACGATGGCACCGTGGCGACCGGGATACGCGCGGGCTGGCGCGACTAGTTCCAACCCCGGCCATTCAGGCATGCCCGCCTCATCCGCCAGCCACGCCGCCAGTGCCGTGCGGGCCGATGCGACTTCGGCTTTCGTGCGGCCCGCCGCCGCGCTGGCAAATGCAAATGCTGCTGCCTGCCCGACAGCACAAGCGTGGGGGCGCAGGCCAATACGCGCAATGCGGCCTTCGTCGTCGAGCGAAACCGCCAGCGCAATCGTGCTGCCACAACTGCGTGATCGGGCCTGCCCCTGAAATGGCAGGGTTGCGTCCCAAGGAAATACGGCGAGACCGGCGGCTGCGGCGAGGATATCGGGGGTGTAGAGCGTCGCGGCTGAGCTTGCCATGTCAGTTGCCGGTGTCAGTTTTGGGACGCTTCGCCTTATGCGCCGGTTTGGCGGCGGCTGCAGCTTCGGATCTGCGATCGGCGATCATCGTCATCAGTTCGTCGCTGGCGGCATTGAGGAACGGATAGGTACGTGCCTCGGTAATCCATAGCGGCCGGCCCTTTACGCCCCAGACCACGTCGTACCCGAACACCATCAGCGAGAACGCCAGAACCATCAGCACGAAGCCTTTCACCGCACCGAAGCCGAAGCCCAGCAGCCGGTCGATGGGGCCTAGCACCGAACTGCGGCTGGCGCTGCCGATCGAACGTGCCACGAAGCGCGTGGCCAGATAGGGCAGCAACATCAGCAGCACGAACGCGAGCACGCCCGCTCCGGTTTCGGTGGTGAGGTGTGGTTCTAGCCAAAGCGTGAGCGGTTCGTGCAGGTAGTGGACTGCGAACAGCGATAAGCACCAGGCCGCAAGGGCCAGAACCTCCTCGACAAAGCCGCGGAAGAACCCGCCGATCGCGCAGACCGCGACGATCAGGAAGACTACATAATCGAAGCCGGTCATTGGATTTGGAAACTAGGCTGCACCCACCACCCGGTCAACGAGATTTGGAAGAAGGCGCATCGCACCATAGGTCAACCCTTGCACCTTGCCGTGATCGCCATCGGGGCCATAGGCACGCGAAAAGCCCAGTTTGGCGGCCTCCTTCAGCCGCAGCGGAGTATGCGCGACAGGCCTCACCTCGCCCGCCAGCGAGACTTCGCCAAACCACGCGGTGTCGGATGGCAAGGGGCGGTCCGCCAACGCGGATACAAGCGCAGCCGCCACGGCGAGGTCCGCCGCCGGGTCGGTAAGCCGATAGCCTCCGGCGACGTTGAGGTAAACTTCGGCGGTGGAGAAGTTCAGCCCGCAGCGTGATTCCAGCACCGCCAGCAGCATGGCCAGGCGGCCAGTGTCCCATCCTACAACCGAACGACGGGGCGTGGCGCCGCTCGGCAGGCGGACGGTTAGCGCCTGGATCTCAATCAGCACAGGCCGCGTGCCTTCGAGCGCGGGAAACACCGCGCTGCCGGCCACCGCCTCGTCTCGCCCGGAAAGGAATAGCAGCGACGGATTGGCCACTTCCTCCAGCCCCGCGCCTGCCATTGCGAATACGCCTATCTCGTCGACCGCGCCAAAGCGGTTCTTCAGCGCGCGCAGGATGCGGTACTGATGACTGCGCTCTCCCTCGAAGCTCATCACCACGTCGACCATGTGCTCCAGCACCCGTGGCCCTGCGATGCTGCCGTCCTTGGTCACGTGCCCCACCAGCACCAGTGCCACGCCGGTTTCCTTGGCATAGCGGATCAGTTCGAAGGCGCAGCCGCGAACCTGGCTTACCGTGCCCGGCGCGCCTTCGATCTGGTCGGAGTACATCGTCTGGATCGAATCGATCACCAGCAGCGACGGCGGCGTGGTTCCCGCAAGCGTCGTGAGAATATCACGCACCGATGTGGCGGCGGCGAGACGGATCGGGGCCTTGCCCAACCCCAGCCTGTCTGCGCGAAGACGCACCTGGTCAGAGGCTTCCTCGCCGCTGATGTAGATGGCGTCGCCCCCGGCCATCGCGATTTTCGCCGCCGCCTGCAGCAGCAGCGTCGATTTGCCGATGCCGGGATCGCCTCCCATCAAGATCGCGCTGCCGGGCACCAGCCCGCCGCCCAGTGCACGGTCGAATTCGGCAAGCCCGGTCTTGCGCCGTTCGGGCAACTGCACAGGGGAATCGAGAGATACGAAACGAAACGGCCGCCCTCCGCCCGAAAGATCGTGCTTGGAGGAAAACACCGTCTCCGGCGCGTCCTCCGTCAGCGTATTCCATTCAGCGCAATCCGGGCATTGCCCTTGCCACCGGTTCGAAACACCGCCGCAGGCCTGACAGACATAACGGCGTTTGGGTTTGGCCATACCCTTCGCCTAACGCGAACATAAATGGAACACAAGCGCGTTTACACGCCGAATTGGCACGAATCATAAGGAATTTCATCCGCGCGATCCTGTAAAACCCGTCCTTAACTTCCGTTTGTCATAAGCCGTCGCATGGCAGCGCATTCCCAGCCTCTTCTCGGCATCGAACCCAGGATGTACCGCCACTTTGTGGTGGCGACGCTGCTCATTTCTGCCGTTTTGGCGATTGTGCTCGATGGAAACGACCGCGATTCACTGCTCGCCGAAATGCACGTCGCCAAACAACAGGCAGACCGCGACCGCACGCAAAAGGTTCATGGCAGCAAGGCCAAGCTCGTGGACAACCGCAGCGGTGCCAGCGACGCCCGCGCCAACGACGGCTATCTGGGTGGACAATACGGTGCACCGATGGAGAATGTGGGCGACAGCGGCAGTTCAGAAATCCCGTTCGCCCAAATGACTCCGGTTCAGACGAGCGCGGCCATCGACCCCGCCATGCTGAAAAAGATGACCCCTGCCCAGCGCGCCGCCTATCTCAAGCAGGTGGAGCAGGACCGCAAGCGGATCGAGGCGCAAGGCCCATACCGCCCCAGCCCGCAGGAAATTTCAACTCTGACCGCCGCGTCGGCACAGCGGTCCGGCGTCGAGCAGGATTAACGCCGGGGCATGAGGCTGGTCGCTTCGGCATAGAGTGCCTCGGCCCCGGCAGCGATCACCTTGTCCGCTTCGGGTGCCCAGTAAGGGCTGTGCAGGCCGGGCAGGATCGTGCCTTCCTTTTTCGCCGCCGCAATCGTTGCGGCAGGCCGACCGCCCACCCAGATCAACAACGACTGGATACGCTGGGGATCGGTGCGCGCAATTTCGCCGAAATCCTCGCCCGCCATTTCCGCCGCCACATCCTGAACCCTGTCCGCTCCAAGCCGCGCGCGTAAAACGGCGCCCAGTCGTTCGGTGAGTGCCGGGGTGTTCCAAGTGGCGTTCGTGTGCGGTTCGAGTACCTCCACGGTGGGCATCCGGTCGTCCGGAATATCCGAAGTTTCCGCCTCCCCCCTCACGATGCGGCGGATGCCGTCGAGCAACTGCTTGCGCGACTCGTCGGTATAGCTGCGCACGGTCAACTGCAGCTTGACCTCGTCGGGGATGATGTTGTGTTTCGCGCCGCCATGGATGCTTCCGACAGTGACGACGGACGGATCGAACGGGCTCGCCTCACGGCTGACCAGCGTTTGCAGGCGCATCACGATGGCGCTGGCCAGCACGATGGGGTCGCGCGTCAGCTGCGGATAAGCGCCATGTCCGCCCAAGCCGCGCACTGTGACGTTCACGCTATCGACGTTGGCGAGTGCAAATCCTGAATGAAGTCCGATCATGCCCGAAGGGAGGCTGGCCGAATCGTGGAAAGCGAGCGCAAAGTCGGGCTTGGGAAAGCGCGTGAGCAGTCCGTCCGCCAGCATGGCCCGCGCACCGCCGTTGATCTCTTCGGCAGGCTGCGCAATCATCACCAGCGTCCCCGACCAATCTTGACGGTGCGAGGACATCAGCCGCGCGACTTCGATCCACGCGGTCATGTGCGTATCGTGGCCGCAGGCATGCATAACGCCGCTTTCGACCCCGGCGGTTGAGGTGCCGCGAACCTTCGATGCGAATTGCAGGCCGGTCTGTTCGATCACCGGAAGTCCGTCCATGTCAGTGCGGATCAGCACAGTCGGGCCAGTGCCGTTGCGCAATACGGCCACAACTCCGGTCTTGCCTACCTTTTCGATCACCTCGAAACCCGCCTTGCGCGCGGCAGCCGCCATGATCCCGGCAGTGCGCAGTTCCTGAAAGCTGAGTTCGGGGTTTTGGTGGAGGTCGCGATAGGTCGCCAGCAGGCCCGGCATATCGGCCTGAATCGTGGCGGCGATGTCGTCAGCCAGCGCAGGGGTTGTGGATAGCGAGAAGGCCGCAGCGAGCGAAAGGGGAAGCTTCATCCCCTCACGCTAGCACGCTTCGCCCTCACCGCAACGATCCCTGGTGCCCCTGGCCAGACTCGAACTGGCACGGATCTCTCCAACCGATTTTGAGTCGGTCGCGTCTACCATTCCACCACAGGGGCACAGGATCTGCGCGGCGGGCTTAGCGATACCCGCCGCATGGTTCAAGTATGCTTCAAGCGCCGGCCTTGATCGCCCCCGCCACCAGCTTGTGCAGGCGGGAGTGGAGCACGTCGTTGCCCGCAATCACGCTTTCGGCGCACACGGGCAGCGAACGGCCGCGATAGTCCGACACGAAACCGCCGGCCTCGCGCACCAGCAGGCAGCCGGCGGCGGTGTCGTAGGGCTCGAGTGCGCTTTCCCAGAAACCGTCGAAACGGCCCGCCGCGACCCACGCCAGATCGAGCGACGCCGCGCCAAAGCGGCGAATGCCGGCGACACGTGGGCCGAGTTCGGCGTAGATCCGCATCCATTCCGCCATGTCGCCCCGGCCCGAGAACGGGATGCCCGTGGCGATCAGCGACTCATCGAGCTGGCGACGCGCCGAAACACGCAAGCGGCGATCCTGCAGCCACGCACCACGGCTCTTTTCGGCCCAAAAGCTTTCGTCTGTGACTGGCTGATAGACGATCGCGGCGGTCACGTCGCCCCAACCCGATCCATCCGGTCCCTTGCCGTCCAACGCCGGTTCCTGCACCGCAATGGAAATCGCGAAATGCGGAATGCCGTGCAGGAAGTTGCTGGTGCCATCGAGCGGATCGATGATGAAGCGCGGCTTGGTCGGGTCGCCTTCTATCGTGCCGCCTTCTTCCAGAACGAAGCCCCATTCGGGCCGCGCCTGGCGCAGTTCATCCCACAGCGTCCGCTCAGCAGCCTGATCGGCCTTCGAGACGAAATCGGCCGGGCCTTTGCGGCTGACCTGCAAGTGCTCGACCTCGCCGAAATCGCGGCGCAGGCGCTGGCCGGCCTTGCGGGCGGCCTTCTCAAGAACCCGGATGAGACCGGAGATCGCTGCCATGTGGCTCAGCCCACCTTGCCGACGTAGGACCGCTCGTAAACATCCACGAGGATGCGCGTTCCGCTGCCAATGTGCGGCGGCACCATCACGCGCACGCCGTTGTCGAGGATTGCGGGCTTGTAGCTGGACGAGGCAGTCTGGCCCTTCACCACGGCGTCGGCTTCGACGATGGTGGCTTCGACCTGGTCGGGCAACTGCACCGAGATCGGGCGCTCGTCGTACATTTCTAGCAGCACGGTCATGCCGTCCTGCAGGAACGCCGATGCATCGCCGAGAAGATCCTTGGGCAGCGTGATCTGGTCGTAGTTTTCCACGTCCATGAACACCAAGTCCTCGCCCTCGGCATAGAGGAACTGGAAGTCCTTGGTGTCGAGGCGGACGCGCTCGATGGTATCCTGGCTGCGGAACCGCACGTTGGTCTTGCGGCCGTCGATGAGGTTCTTCATCTCCACCTGCATGAACGCCCCGCCCTTGCCGGGTTGGGTGTGCTGGGTTTTGGCAACTTTCCAGATGCCCTTTTCGTATTCCAGGATATTGCCCGGACGGATGTCCACGCCGCTGATCTTCATGATGGAAAGAGCCCTGTGATGGTCGGGAAAGCGAGGCCCTTAGCCGTTGCCGGCGATTGCTTCAAGCGGGGGCTGCGTGTTACCGGGAATTCGTGATGAACCGCTACACGTCTTTCGCCCCGCTCGCCGTTGCTGCCGCGCTGCTTACCGCCCCTGCCGGTGCCGTTCCCGGCGGCCAGCTGCACACGCTGATGCAGGGGCCGTGGTCGTGCGAAGTGCCGGGCGACGCCACCGTGATGCCCATGCCCAAACCGGACGAAAACTTTCGCGTCACGGCCGATTCGAGCTATTTCGTGGGTGAAGCGCGGGGCAATTATCTGTTGCTGGGCGACCAGCTGGCTATCACTTCAGGGCCGTTCAAGGGACGGCGCTATGTGATGGACAGCGATGCGATGATGCACCGGTTGGGCGAGGACGGTAAACCGACCATGCTGCGGTGCGTGCGTGCGGGCACGCCTGCGGGCGATTTCACTGCCGCCATGCCGGGCACGAATTAAACGCCAACGGCGTTCTTGCGCATCCGCATGTAGGCATAGGCGACGACGCCCGCAAACACGGCAACGCCAAGCGGCATTGTCCACGCCTGCTCGCCCATCACTGCAAAGATATCCGGGTTGTTGGTCGCCCCTACGGCACCGGCATAGGTGATGTTGAACAGGCCGTCGCCGACGATAAGGCCCGTGGCGGTAAGGATACCCATGCGCTCGGCGAAGTCGGGAGCGGATTGCCGCGCGGCCCAGCGATTGTAGACGTGGCCCAGCACCGCGCCGGCGATTACCAGCAAGGTAACCTGCATCGGCAGGTAGATGCCCATGCCCACGGCAAGCGGCGGCAGCGAACCGCGCTTTGTGGCGAGCAGGCCTTCGTTGACGGCGACTGCGGCCGCGCCGATGG
>DAICYJ010000169.1 GCA_027311705.1 Novosphingobium sp.
ATCGCCAGCGTCAGCGGCGGCAAGTGCGCCAGCGCCAGCTTGATGACCACGAAATTGGTGCCCCACACCACCATCACGGCAAGGGCCAGCAGCAGATGAAGGGGCGGAATGTGGTGGCGCGAAGTCATGCCGCTGCATTGCCCAAGGCGGCTACCATGTCGAGCCTCGGCTAGCGCTAAATCAGTCGCTTATGAGCAGCCGGTCGCCCTCCAGCGTCACACTGCCCAATTGCCGCAGCACCGATTGCCCCAGCAGGCTAACCGACAACCCGCGCACGACCACCGCCTCCACATCATCGAGATCGCGGCCGCCGACGGACATGCGCTCCAGCCGCACCGGCGCGCCATAACCGGTGCCGGAGGCGGTGCGCAGGGTTGGCTGGAAACTACCGGGATCGGGCGAAAGCCCCAGCCGCGCGGCATCCGCCTCCGTCAGCGCCACAAGATCCGCCCCGGTGTCGACCAGAAAGCGTACCTCCTGCCCGTCCACCTCCGCGCTCACATGGAACTGACCGCCGCCGTCGCGTTCGATCACGGTGCTGCCGCCCCCCACAACCGGCCGTTCGACCGCCGCGACTGCCACATCCTTTTCCGCACGCACGCTGGCGACAGTAACCCGCTCAGCCTGATGGCCAAGATTGGGCGCGATCACGACCACGATGATCATGATCAGCAGGGCAAACAGAATCAACCGGTTCATCGCTCGCGACCCTAGCGCGCAGAGGTTCGCGTATTGCAAACCCGCCCAGCACTACGCGGTTTCCCTCAGCCGGCCATCGCCGGGTATTAAGCGTGCCGGGCTAGGGCAAGGTCTGCGCATCCGCATGGAGATCTGCCTTGGTCACCCGCTGGAGGCGGGCAAGTGCTGTCCGCCCGATCCTGTCCATCCTGAAAGACCCGCACGGCGCGGCGGTGATCGAATTCGCGCTGGCCGCGCCGCTGCTGATCGCCATGCTGGTCTCCACGCTGGAAATCGCCCTGGTCTATCTGGCGCAGGAGGGACTGGAAACGGCGGTCGAAGCAAGCGCGCGCTATGTCCTTACCGGGCAGGCCCAGACCAACTTCAAGGGCGTGAAGGATGCGTCGGGCAACGTGATCACCACGCCGCAGGCCCAGTTCAAGGCCTATGCCTGCTCGGTGCTGCCGCCGATGCTGGAATGCCCCAACCTCTACATCGATGTCACGACCGCGACGAGCTATTCGGCCTCCAGCCTCACGCTGCCCACGTTCACGTATGATGCGCAGGGCAAAGTCACCAACACCTTCAACTATGCGCCCGGCACCCAGGGCGCGATCGTCGTGGTGCGCTTTATGTACAACTGGCCGGTGATCTCGCTGTTCGGCTTCGACATCGCCAACCAGCCCAAATCGCGGCGGCTGCTGCTGGCGACCTCGGTTTTAAAGTCGGAGGGCTATTGATGCACTTTCGTCGCCTTGCACAGATCTGGCACAGGTTCTGTGCCGATCGCACTGCCACGGCAGTGACCGAACTGGCCCTGGTCGCGCCGGTGCTGATCCTGCTGTATTGCGGGGCCTACACCATCAGCGATGCCGCTGCCTGCAATCGCAAGGTGTCACGCGTGTCGCGCACCATCGCCGACACCACCTCGCGCTATGCCGCTGTCACCACCACCGACCTGACCACCATCCTCGACAACAGCGCGCTAGTGCTCGCCCCGTACCAGACCGCGAAGGGTTCGATGCGCATCAGCCAGGTGCAGGTGACCGATGCCAGCCACGCCAAAGTGGTGTGGAGCAAAGCCAAGAATGGCGCGGCTTTGGCTACCGGTGCCTCCGTCACCCTGCCGACAAACCTCGTCCCCGCCCTGATGCTGCCCGATCTGACCAAGACCCCTGCCAAAGCAGGCACGTTCTTCCTGATGGCCGAGGTCAGCTACAGCTACACCCCGTTGTTCGGAGCGACGATCATGCCGGCACCCACGCTCTATTCCAAAGTCTACATGCTGCCACGCCTGTCGGATTCGGTGCCACTGGGATGAAGTGGATCGCACTCTTTCGTCGCCTGCTGCGCGAACGCGATGGCAACGTGATGATGATCGCGGCGCTGGCTTCCATCCCCACGCTGTTCGCTCTGGGGCTCAGCATCGATTATGCCCGCGCACAGATCCTGCGCACGCAGATGAGTTCCGCCGCCGACGCCGCCGCGCTCGCGGCGGTCGATTCGCTGTTCATCCAGCAAACCTCGACTGTGGCCTCTGCCGCAGCGAAGCAGATCTTCACCGCGCAGGTCGTCACCGGAAACGACGTGACGTTCGACCCTTCGAAGGACGTACTGATTACCATCGACAACACCGGTGGCCTCAATCTCGGCCGCACGGTAGTGGTGAAGTTCCGGGCCCAGTCGCACAATCTGTTCGGCGGCATCCTGGGCAAGGACACGATGCTCGTGTCGGGTTCCTCCACCGCCTATGCGACGCAGGCACCGAACATCAACTTTTTCCTGGTGATGGACAAGTCGCCGTCGATGCTGTTGCCGGCATCATCAGCGGGACTCAATGCGATCCGTGCCGCCACGGGTTGCGCCTTTGCCTGCCATGCGCAATTCCCGCGCAGCGATGGAATCGTCGTCCGCGACACCGCGTCGCGCGACATCTTCCTCAATGCCAATTTCTACACGTCCGGGGTTACGGGCTACAACACCTGGTATCGGATCGACAGCAGCAAGGTGCTCTATACATCTGCGGGCACCAAGATGGGCACCGCCGCCAATGTGTCGGGATCGACGCTTTCCTACAAGGATCTGGCGAACAAGAACGCCTCCATCGCCGGATACTATGCCGATGGGTACTGGCTGACCCACAATTACACCTCGATCTATACTTCGGCATCGCCGATCACCCTGCGCGTGGGTGAGGAGACGCAGGCCGCCAAGGACCTGATCCCCTATGCGCAGGGGCAGGCGACGCGCAACAACGTCACCTACAAGCTGCAATTCTTCAGCTTCGACTGGACGCACCCCGGCAAAAGCTCGCCGGTGACCCAGCATTCGACGATGACCAACGTCACCAGCCTCACTCCGGCGAATGTGCCCGATCTGGATGGCACGCAGGACTGGTGGTACGCCAACAACAAGCCGACATCGTCTCTGGACATCGGCGATAAGGCGACCGAATTCAACAACATGCTCAGTTCGATGAATTCGGCCATGCCCCTGCCTGGCGATGGTTCAACGGCCACGTCGCCGCAGGAAGTGATGCTGATCGTGACCGACGGCGTGGTCGATCAGAACATCGGCGGATCGCGCCGCAATCGCGAATTGAGCAGCACCGACATCGCCAGTTGCACCACGATCAAGAACCGCGGGATCAAGATCGCAATTCTTTACACCAAGTACCTGCCTGAATCGCTCACCGGCGATGCATGGTCGCAAACCAACGTCGCGCCTCATCTGCCCAAAGTGCTGCCTGCATTGCAAAGCTGCGCCTCGACCGCCGGCGACGGATCGCCGCTGGTCTATACCGTATCGGCTGACGAGAGCATTTCGAATGCACTATCCGCCCTGTTCGCCCTGACCGTGCAGAGCGCCCGCCTGATCAAGTGAGGCGGCTTCAGGCCGCCTCCACCTTGCCGGCGTCGGTCGTGTCGGCCTCGATCTGCGCGGCCTTGGCTTCCACCAGTGACACGATGTGCTCCAGCATATCCTCGCTCTGCACGGTGTGGGCGGTCACGCCCGAAAGGTAGACCATATGCTTGCCGTTGCCGCCGCCGGTCAGCCCGATGTCGGTTTCGCGCGCCTCGCCGGGGCCGTTGACCACGCAGCCCAGCACAGAGAGCGAAAGCGGGGTCTTGATGTGCGACAGGCGGCTTTCCAGCGCCTCGACCGTGCGGATCACGTCAAAGCCCTGCCGCGCGCAGCTGGGGCATGAAACAACGCGAACGCCGCGGGTGCGCAGGCCGAGCGATTTCAGGATCTCGAAGCCGACGCGCACTTCCTCTTCCGGCTCGGCCGAAAGCGAGACGCGAATGGTGTCGCCAATGCCCGCCCACAGCATGTTGCCCATGCCGATCGAAGACTTGACCGTGCCACCGATCAGCCCGCCGGCCTCGGTAATGCCCAGATGCAGCGGGCAATCGACCGCGTCGGCCAACTGCATATAGGCGGCGACCGCCAGGAACACGTCGCTCGCCTTCACCGCCACCTTGTATTCGTGGAAATCGTGGTCCTGCAGCAACTTGATGTGATCGAGCGCGCTTTCGACCAGTGCTTCCGGGCAAGGCTCGCCGTATTTTTCGAGCAAGTCCTTTTCAAGGCTGCCGGCGTTCACGCCGATGCGGATGGCGCAGCCATTGGCCTTGGCGGCGCGCACCACTTCGGCCACGCGCTGGCTGCTGCCGATGTTGCCGGGGTTGATGCGCAGGCAGGCCGCGCCCGCATCCGCCGCTTCCAGCGCGCGCTTGTAGTGAAAATGGATGTCCGCGATCAGCGGCACGCGGGCCGCCTTCACGATCTTGCCCAGCGCGGCGGTGCTCGCCTCATCCGGGCAGGAAACGCGGATCAGGTCCGCGCCCGCATCCTCGCAGCGGCGGATCTGGTCGATCGTGGCCACGGCATCGCTGGTCAGCGTGTTGGTCATCGTCTGCACGGTGATCGGGGCATCGCCGCCGACCGGAACCGCGCCGACCATGATCTGGCGACTCTTGCGACGCGCGATATCGCGCCAGGGACGTATGGAGGACATGGGGGGCATATAGGGCACGCTTCGCGCCTGCGAAAGCGGCGAGTGCGGTTTGGACAGATATTGAAGCCGGTCCTGCTCCCCCGTGAAGGCGGGGGCCTCAGGCGGTGTCGCGCTTGCCGGGCCCGAGTCCCTCGCGTGCGCGGGGGAGCAAGCTGATCAACAGGGTTTCCCCTTACAATCGGACCGAGAAAATCCAGTCCTCGTCGCGCTGGGCACCAACCATGAAATCGACCATGCCCACCTTTTGCATACCATATCGCGCATAGAACCGTTGCGCGCCGGGGTTTTCGCTCCACACCGAAAGCTCCAGCGCGTCGGCCCCGGTCTTGCGCGCTTCGTTCAGCGCCCAGTCCATCAACCGCGCCCCCACGCCCTGCCCCAGCCGTTCGGGATCGGTATAAAGCTGCTTCACTTCCACCGGCTGTTCGGCCTGATTCACGCGCGGCAGGGTGCTCGGCACCGCCAGCTTGCAGTACCCTAACAACACGCCGTCCTGTTCCACCACGGCGGTGCGGATCTTCGGATCGGCGAGCTCTGCGGCCACCTTTGCCGTCGTGTGGCTGTCCGCCAGAAACGTGGCAAGGTCTTCCGGGCGATAGAGGGTGCCGAATTTGGCAACGAACGCCCGCCGACCAAGGTCTGCGAGCGCCGCTGCGTCGTCACGATGGGCGCGGCGGAAAGTCATAGGGCGAAAGTCCATCATGCGCCCATAAGCGCAAGAGGCTCCTTCTGCCAACTGCCTCTTGGATTACTGCGCAGAGGCGACCTTGGCCGGGCGGGTATAGGGCACGAACTTGTCCAAACCGACAAAGCCGCGCCAGAAGTTGCCCACACCGCGATTGTACAACTGCACGGTATCGATGCTGCATAGCTGCGATCCGGTGAGCCTGGTGACAAGCACATCATTGTCGTCGAGCGATTCCGCACCGGTCTTCGGCCGTTGCACATAAAGCGTGCGGCCCGCGTCATAGACGATGGCGGTCTTGTCGATTACCCGCGACGAGGAGACGGTGGGCATGAAGATGCAGTCTACCGGAGCGCCTGCCACGCGGCCTTCCAGCATCTTGGCAAGCTGTTCCTCGCCGGTCAGTTTCGGTTTGGCGCTGGCGGTCGTGCCGGCCAGCAGCATCGCCGCGGCGGTGAACGCCATGCCCAGAGTGCGTAGGGTCCGTGCCATGATTCGCATCCCTTATATGTTCGATCTTCGATCAATAGGCCGGATCGACTGAACCGGCGCTGACCATGTTAACGCGGCTCGGCGGCCAATCCTTCAACCTCGCCTGCAGGCCGAACGAGATGGAGCCATTCAGCCTCGTCGGGCTGGCCTGTGAAGGCAGGCACATGCCCCGGCAGGTCGATCCACGGCTGCATGCTCGACGTCCAGATGTGAAACGCGGGCGACATCTGCGGACTGTCATCGCGCGTGCCGGTGCGGATGGTGACAAGGTCGGGCCGCCGGTCGTTGGCGGTATACACCCGCGTCAGGCAAGCTGCACATGCAGTGTGCGTGACCTGCGCGCCGCTGACGCTGGTCACGCGGCCCTGCGTCGTCGCACCGGTGCACGAAAAGTCTGCCGCCAGCACTTGCTGGTTCAGCGCAAAGGCGGAACCCTGCCGCCGTTGGCAGCCCTGGCAGTGGCAGGCATAGGGCAGAAACCCGGCATCAAGTGCGCGATACCGCACGGCCCCGCAAGCGCAGCCTCCCTCGATGGCCGGACGCGCCTCCATCGCCTTCAGGCAGTGCCGCCCACAGTCAGCCCTTCGACCAGCAGGGTCGGCTGGCCTACGCCCGCGGGCACCGATTGGCCGCCCTTGCCGCACACGCCCACGCCCTCATCAAGCGCCATGTCGTTGCCGATGCCGGTCACCCGCGTCAGCACGGTCGGCCCGTCGCCGATCAGCGTCGCGCCCTTGATCGGAGCGCCCAGCTTGCCGTTCTCGATCTTGTAGGCTTCGGTGCAGGTGAACACGAACTTGCCGCTGGTGATATCGACCTGCCCGCCGCCGAACGATTTGGCGAAGATGCCGTTCTTCACCCGGCCGAGCAATTCCGCCGGATCGTCGTTGCCGCCCCGCATGAACGTGTTCGTCATGCGCGGCATCGGCGCATGGGCATAAGATTCGCGGCGCCCGTTGCCGGTGGGGGCCACGCCCATCAGGCGGGCGTTCAGCCGATCCTGGATATAGCCCTTGAGGATGCCATCCTCGATCAGCACGTTTTCCTGCGTCGGCGTGCCTTCGTCGTCGATGGACAGCGATCCGCGCCGTCCGGCAATCGAACCGTCGTCAACCACGGTCACCCCGGGGGAACCGACGCGCTCGCCGATGCGGCCGGAAAAGGCGCTGGTCCCCTTGCGGTTGAAATCGCCTTCAAGGCCGTGGCCTACCGCTTCATGCAGCAACACGCCGGGCCAGCCGGGGCCAAGCAGCACGGTAAACTCGCCCGCCGGGGCCGCCACCGATTCCAGATTGACCAGCGCCTGCGCCAGCGCGGTATCGATCGCGCGGTTCCACGTGGCAGGATCGAACAGATCTTCATACAGCCGGCGCCCGCCGATGCCGAAGCTGCCGGTTTCGCGCCGCCCTTCCTGCTCGGCCACGATGCTCACGTTCAGCCGAACCAGCGGCCGCACATCATGCGCCACAAATCCGTCTGCCCGCACGATCTCCACCACCGACCAGCTGGCCGCCAGCGACGCGCTCACTTGCGCCACACGCGGATCGCGGGCGCGGGCGGCAGCGTCGATGGTTTCGAGCAGCTTGACCTTGGCCTCGAACGGCACGGCATCGAGCGGCGAGGCATCGGTATAAAGGTGGCGATTGTTCTGGCGCGGCGGCGGCGCGGGCTGGCCCTTCGCGGGATCGAGCAGCTTCAGCGTTTCGCCAGCACGCGCAATGGCGGCGGCGGAAATCTCGTTGGCATGGGCAAAGCCGGTCATCTCGCCCGAAACGCCGCGCAGGCCAAACCCGGCATCGCGCGAATAATCGGCGGTTTTAAGCCGCCCATCGTCAAAACCGAAGCTCTCGCTGGCGATGAACTGCAGGTAAAGTTCGCCATCGTCGCACGCGCCCAGCGCCTCTGCGGTCAACCGGCGGGCATCGTCGGGCGTCAGCAGGCCGGGACGATAGAGGAGCGAGCGGGTGTCAATGTCTGTCATCGCGACCGATATAGGACGCCGATGCCGCCCGCGCTACGGCTTAAGACGGATTGATGTCGCCCGCGCTCAGTTCGTCGATCGCGGGCTCTGCCGGGCCGCCCTTCAGCACGAAGCGGCGGTCGCAATAGCCGCATTCGACAAAGCCGGTTTCGTCGATTTCCAGCCACACCCGCGGATGGCCCAGCGCGGCGGGCTTGAACCCGGCGCTGCCGCGAATGTCGGTGGAACCGTCGCACCACACGCGCGCGGAATCGGTAAGGATCGTTTCTGGTGCGTTGATCATGGTTCCCGCCGCTAGCAAATGCGCGCCATGCGGACAAGGCGGGCCTTTACGCGGACCACGGGAAAAGGCAGGGATGCCACCATGCAAGCCACCCCCGCCATCATGATCCGCGACCTCGTCAAGCGTTATGCCCCGTCCGGCAAGGGTGCCGGGCGTGACCACGGCAAGCTTGCGCTCGATGGCGTAAGCTTCGATGTGCCGCAAGGGCAGATCTTCGGCCTGCTCGGCCCCAACGGCGCGGGCAAGTCAACGCTGATCAACACGCTCGCCGGGCTTGTGATGAAAACGTCGGGCACGGTGGAAATCTGGGGCCACGATATCGACCGCGACGCGCGCAATGCCCGCGCCACCATCGGCATCGTGCCGCAGGAGATCGTGTTCGATCCGTTCTTCACGCCCATCGAAGTGCTGGATATCCAGGCAGGCCTTTATGGCGTGCCCAAGCACTTGCGCCGGTCGATGGAACTGCTGCGCGCAGTCCATCTGGCAGACAAGGCGCAGGCCTATGCCCGGTCGCTTTCGGGCGGCATGAAGCGCCGCCTGCTGGTGGCCAAGGCGATGGTCCATTCGCCGCCGGTGCTGGTGCTCGACGAGCCGACGGCCGGTGTGGATGTGGAACTGCGGCGGCAATTGTGGGAACTGGTGGTCGATCTCAACGCCGGCGGGCTGACGGTGGTGCTGACCACGCACTATCTCGAAGAAGCCGAACAGCTGTGCAACCGCATCGCCATCATCAACCACGGCAAGCTGATCGCCGACAAGCCGACGCGCGAACTCGTCGGCATGGCACGCGAAAAGGTTGTTGTACTAACCCTTGATCGTGCCGTTGATGCCGCACCGCAGCATTCGACGTTCCTCAAGAGCGCGATCTCGGGCGATCGTCAGGTCGAGATCAGTTACGACAAGGATTGTGCCAACGCCGGAGACGTCCTCGCGATCGTGCAGGGCCAGGGCTATGCCATCGTCGACGTTTCCACGCGTGAGGCTGATCTGGAGGACGTGTTCGTCAGCCTGACGAGCAGTAATGCATGACCTAACGAATGGTAGTGATGGAGCGCAAAATTACCACCGAAACGGTTTCAAGTGCGATCACGCTTTGGCAGAAATTCGCATGCAATTAATGTATTGGCCGCTGGTGGCTCGGCAATTTCGCACTGCGGCGAACACTTTTGCCCAATCAATCGGCCACTGGCGGAAGATTCGCTTCGGCGTCCACCTGTTCGCGCCATCCACCCCGCGTCTGGCGCCGAATGGGGCGCGCGCAATGGCGGCAGTCAGCCACATAGTGAAAACCGTTCCAGTGCACCATTGCACGGTTGGGCCGATGTCGATTGAACAGGCATAGAAGGCGACCAATGGGCATGGGATGCTTCCAGTTTGAGTCGTGATCCACGTAGAATTACTTAGCATGCTGCATGTGCGAAGGATAGGAATTTATCTATCGTTAACAATATCAAAACCTTGGTTAATGCGCGCCGGAAAGCTTTCCAACCGGGTTAGCCGGCGGCAAAGGTAAGCAACACTACACCTCTTCGAACCGGGCAGCGTATAGCCCCAAAAGGAAATTTCCGCCGGTGAGCCAGCCAGACGTCCTCATTATCGGTTCTGGCGCTGCCGGGCTGACCGCCGCGCTTGTCCTTGCCGAACGGTGCAAGGTGCTCGTCCTAGCCAAGGGCGCGCTCGATGCTGGGTCCACCGCCTGGGCACAGGGCGGCATTGCCGCCGTGCTCGACAAGGGTGACACGTTCGAGGACCACATCCGCGATACCATGATCGCCGGTGGCGGGCTGAACCGGCGTGAAACCGTGGAATTCGTGGTCGAGCACGCGCCCGAGGCGATCCGCCGGCTGATCGAGATCGGCGTGCCCTTCAATGGCGAGGAAGGCGCGCTGCACCTCACCCGCGAAGGCGGCCATTCGCACCGCCGCATCGTCCATGTCGACGATGCCACCGGCTGGGCGGTGCAGCAGGCGCTCATCAGCGCCGCGCGCGCCCACCCCAACATCACCATGCGGCCCGAAATGGTCGCGGTCGACCTCGTCACCGATCGGCACATGACCGACCATGCCCGCACCGGTGAATGCAACGAACGCCGCGTCTGGGGGGTTTACGCGCTCGATAACACCACCGGCAAAGTCGAATGCTTCGCCGCGCGCGCCACGATCCTCGCCACTGGCGGCGCGGGCCGCACTTATCTGTTCAGCACCGCACCGCGCGGCGCTACGGGCGATGGCATCGCCATGGCCTGGCGCGCCGGCTGCCGCGTTTCGAACATGGAATTCATGCAGTTCCACCCCACCTGTCTCTATAATCTCGAGGTCAAGAATTTCCTGATTACCGAGGCTGTGCGCGGCGAAGGTGGCCATCTGAAACTGCCGCCTGGCGTGCCCGGCGGCGGCACCCGCTTCATGCAGCAGTTCGATCCGCGTGAGGAACTGGCCCCGCGCGATGTCGTCGCCCGCGCCATCGACCACGAGATCAAGCGCCTCGGCCTCGATTACGTGCACCTCGATATCAGCCACAAGGATCCGGAATTCGTCCGCACCCACTTCCCCAACATCTACGAACGGCTGCTGGGCCTTGGCATCGACATGACGAAAGAGCCGATCCCCGTGGTGCCGGCACAGCACTACACCTGCGGCGGCGTGCTGATCGACCTTGCCGGCCGCACCGACATGGCCGGGCTCTATGCCGTGGGCGAATGTTCGGAAAGCGGGCTGCACGGGGCCAACCGCCTCGCCTCCAACTCGCTGCTCGAATGCTTCGTGTTCGGCGATGCCGCCGCGCACGATATCCTCGCCCGCTGGGACGAATTCGCCGCGCCTCCGCCGCTGCGCCCGTGGGATTCCAGCCGCGTCACCGATTCAGACGAGGAAGTGGTGATCAAGCAGAACTGGACCGAGCTGCGCCGCTTCATGTGGAACTACGTGGGCATCGTGCGCACCAACAAGCGGCTGGAACGCGCCGCCCACCGCATCAAGCTGCTGAAGAACGAGGTCAACGAATATTACGGCCACTTCCGCGTGACGGCGGACCTGATCGAGCTGCGCAACCTGCTGCAAACCGCCGAACTCATCGTGAAAAGCGCCCGCGCCCGCCGCGAAAGCAGGGGCCTGCACTTCAACCAGGACTATCCCCGCACCCACCCGGCGGCACGCGACACGATCCTCGTCCCGCACTGACCGCCGGTTCGGTCGGGCCGGATCAGAGCAAAAGCCGCCCGATCAGGATCAACGCCATGGCCCCCAGCACCGAGGCGAGGCAGCCGGCGCGGTTCACGCCGCTGCCGCTGCGGCCACGGCTGGCCAGCATGCCCGCCAGCAGCGATCCGCCGACGCCGAGCAGGATGGTCTTGAGCAATCCCAGCTCCACCGCGCCGGGGTAGAAGAAGCGCGCGAGCACGCCCACGATCAGGCCGCTGAAAACAATCGAGATCAGGTTCAGCACGCAAGGCTCCCTCGTTGGCGGCACCGGACCGGGTCATTCCCGTGCGATGCGGCGTGATAGTCTGGGGATATGGGGCCAAGCACTCTGGACAGCAAGATTGTCCACAAGATCGGCCGCCCTCGCAAATTTATTTCGGCATCACCACATTGGCTCTTGAAGTCCCGCTCAACCCACGCGTCGCTGCGCTGCAGCATGGCTGTCATTGCGGTGAAACGAATCAGGTTTGCGACGAAGCGAATCGGCAATGAACCGTTTACCCTCTTGTGTCTGATGGGCGATCGGGCACTATGGGTTGTGGTCGCGCCGAGGGGGGACCTCTAGACCTAGTTGAAACGTCACTGCGCTTTCGGGTGCACCATCAGGTTGCCGGCATCTGCGGCGGCCCGGAGACGCGTCGGCCGGATCTGCCCCCTAACGCTCGCGCCGGAACGTGGCGTTGCGAATGCGGGGGAAATGTCGTTCCCCTTTCGTTCCGATGCCTGTAGGATCGGATCGCAAGGCCCGATTCGAACATTGTCAGAACGTCCGGCGCATCGCCGGCATGCGGTTGCGGGGATTGTGGCGTGGATTTCAGGACTGGGGACGGCGCCGTGGCGGCACAGGACGAACTGGGTTTCGATGGTGACATTGCAGTCGCCGAGAAATCGGAAAACAAGGCAATCGATATGACGAGCAAGGACCAGGGCAGCGAAGCGCTTGTCGCCGCGATGACCGCGTCGGTCGCCGCAGCGGCCATCGCGCCCGCGCCCGCCAGCGATTCCAAGACGATCAACGCCCGCCGCTTCACCATCGTCACTGATGCGTCGCGCGATGCGCTGCTCACGATCTTCGGCAAGGACACGCTCGACGACCGCTACCTGCTGCCGGGTGAAAACTATCAGGATCTGTTCGCCCGCGTGGCCGATGCCTATGCCGACGATCAGGCCCATGCCCAGCGGCTTTATGACTACATCTCTAAGCTGTGGTTCATGCCGGCCACGCCAGTGCTGTCGAACGGCGGCACCGGGCGCGGTCTGCCGATCTCGTGCTACCTGAACTCGGTGGACGACAGCCTTGAAGGCATCGTCAACACCTGGAACGAGAACGTCTGGCTGGCGAGCAGAGGCGGCGGCATCGGCACCTATTGGGGCCAGGTGCGCGGCATCGGTGAATCCGTCGGCCTCAACGGCAAGACCAGCGGCATCATCCCCTTCGTGCGCGTGATGGACAGCCTGACGCTGGCCATCTCGCAAGGCTCGCTGCGCCGTGGTTCGGCTGCCTGCTATCTCGACGTGTCGCACCCCGAAATCGAGGAATTCCTCGAAATCCGCAAGCCCTCGGGCGATTTCAACCGCAAGGCGCTGAACCTGCACCACGGCGTGTTGCTGACCGACGATTTCATGGAAGCCGTGCGCGATGGCCGCGAGCATCACTTGCGCAGCCCCAAGGACGGTTCGATCCGCGCCACGGTCGATGCGCGCAGCCTGTTCCAGAAGCTGGTCGAAACCCGCCTTGCCACCGGCGAACCCTACATCGTGTTTTCGGATACGGTGAACCGCACGATGCCCAAGCATCACCGCGATCTGGGGCTGAAGGT
>DAICYJ010000170.1 GCA_027311705.1 Novosphingobium sp.
GCATCGGCAAGGGTGGTCGCCAAGTCGACAACCGCAATGCCAAGAACGAGGAAGCGGAACCGAAGCAGGAAGAAAAGGCTGAGACCAAGGGCGGCAACAAGAAGGATTCCGCTCTCGACCAATTCACCGTCAACCTCAACGAAAAGGCACTGGCGGGCAAGGTCGATCCCCTGATCGGGCGCGGGCCGGAAGTGGACCGTACGATTCAGATCTTGTGCCGCCGTTCCAAGAACAACCCCCTTTACGTGGGCGATCCGGGCGTGGGCAAAACCGCCATTGCGGAAGGCCTTGCGCGCAAGATCGTGGAAGGTGACGTGCCCGAAGTGCTGACCGAAGCGGTAATCTATTCGCTCGATATGGGCGCCTTGCTGGCCGGCACCCGCTATCGCGGAGATTTCGAGGAACGGTTGAAGCAGGTCGTCAACGAACTTGAAAAGATGCCGCATGCGGTGCTGTTCATCGACGAGATCCACACGGTAATCGGCGCCGGCGCGACCAGCGGCGGCGCGATGGACGCATCGAACCTGCTCAAACCCGCCCTTTCGGGCGGCACGATCCGCTGCATCGGTTCAACCACCTACAAAGAGTTCCGCAACCACTTCGAAAAGGACCGCGCGCTGCTTCGCCGGTTCCAGAAGATCGACGTGAACGAGCCGACTATCGAGGACACGATCAAGATCCTCAAAGGCCTCCGCACCGCGTTCGAGGAACACCACAAGGTCAAGTACACGCCCGACGCGATCAAGACTGCGGTCGAACTTTCGGCCCGCTACATCAACGACCGCAAGCTGCCCGACAAGGCGATCGACGTGATCGACGAAGTGGGTGCGATGCAGATGCTGGTGCCGCCGAACAAACGCAAGAAAGTCATCACCGCGCGCGAAATCGAGCAAGTGATCGCCACGATGGCGCGCATCCCGCCCAAGTCCGTCAGTTCCGATGACAAAAAGGTGCTGGAGCACCTCGACCGCGATCTGAAGCGGCTAGTGTTCGGGCAGGACAAGGCCATCGAGGTGCTGTCTTCAGCCATGAAGCTCAGTCGTGCCGGCCTACGCGATGCAGACAAACCGATCGGCTCGTTCCTGTTCAGCGGGCCGACAGGTGTCGGCAAGACTGAAGTCGCGCGCAGCCTTGCCCAGATCATGGGCATTCCGCTGCAACGCTTCGATATGTCGGAATATATGGAGCGGCACTCGGTTTCGCGCCTGATCGGTGCGCCTCCGGGCTATGTCGGGTTCGATCAGGGCGGTCTTCTCACCGATGCCATCGACCAGCAGCCGCATTGCGTGCTGCTGCTCGACGAAATCGAGAAAGCGCATCCGGACCTGTTCAACATCCTTTTGCAGGTGATGGACAATGGCCGTCTCACTGACCATCACGGAAAGACCGTCGATTTCCGCAAC
Organism: Novosphingobium sp.; assembly: GCA_027311705.1. Lineage (GTDB taxonomy): Bacteria > Pseudomonadota > Alphaproteobacteria > Sphingomonadales > Sphingomonadaceae > Novosphingobium. The sequence continues at coordinate 1,404 of DAICYJ010000170.1, forward strand.
GTCGTGCTGGTGATGACGACCAACGCGGGTGCTTCGGACATGGCGCGGCAAGGCATCGGCTTCGGCGACGTTTCCAAGGCGGACGCCGGCGACGAGGCAGTGAAGAAGATGTTCACTCCCGAATTCCGCAACCGTCTTGATGCCATCGTCCCGTTTGCCTACCTACCGCCCGAAGTTGTCAGCCGCGTGGTGGACAAGTTCATACTGCAGCTGGAATTGCAGCTGGCGGACCAGAACGTGCACATCCAGTTCGATTCGGATGCGCGCGCCTGGCTGGCCAAACAAGGTTACGACAAGCTCTACGGTGCGCGTCCGATGGCCCGCGTGATCCAGGAGAAGGTCAAGAAACCGCTGGCCGAGGAACTGCTGTTCGGCAAGCTGGCCAATGGCGGCGAAGTCCACGTCAGCCTGAAGGATGCGGGCGGCCCTGACACAGCCCTTTCATTCGAACTAACGCCGGCAGCGCCCAAGCTGGTCAAGAAGAAGGCGTCGAAGCGCAAAGCCGGCAACATTGCGGAAGAACCGAACGCCGACGAAGCCTGATTGTTTTGTAGAAAACGGAGGGGCGGGGCCGCAAGGTTCTCGCCCCTTTTACGTTCAGCCGCCCGATGGTCCGGGATGCGGCGCATCCCATTCGGCGCGGTCGATCACGCCATCGTCGTTGGTATCAATGCGATCAAAGCGGGCATTGTTGAACGCCATCCACTCGCTCAGCGTAAGCTTGCCATCCTTATCGGTATCCGCCACCGCGAACAGCGCAACTTCGCCTAGCCCATCGACATCGCCCATCACCTTATGGGTCGCCTGCATTTCGGCGGGCGTGACGTTGCCGTCCCGGCTCATGTCCATCATCGTGAACATGGTTTGCGCGGCACGCGCGTAGTCGGCCGAAGGCACCCTGCCATCGTCGTCGGGGTCCAGCGAGGCAAATTCGGTAATAGGATGCAGCGTCGGCGGAACCTTCCCGACAGGCACCGGTGGCGGAGCGACGACCGGAACGGCGGCAGATGCCATCGGGTCCGGCCCTGTTTCCTTATCTTGGCACGCGCCCAGCGTGGCGGTCAAGACGAGGCACAGCATAACTGCACCGGTGGGGCGGCGTCCGGTCGGTCGGTGCATCGTCGTCTCCCGAATTGGCCGGAAATGACCGTGGCGAAATCTAACCCACCGGGCTGAACCTGCGCTGTCCGAAAGGGAACGTCACCGGCCACTGGAACGAAACGCACAACTTACCCATTTAACCACGATGGCAATTGAATTTGGGGCAAGCGACTTCGCGTGGATCAGGCCCGAACCGATGGGCATTCGCATCGTGCCCGCAGATGCGTGGATCGATCCTGCACGTCCGGTACAATCTGCTCTGGTAACCCACGGCCATGCCGACCACGCGCGCGGCGGGCATAGGCGCACAATCGCGACACATGCTACGCTGGCCATTATGGCCGTACGCTATGGTGTAACAGAGGGCGCACATCAGGTGTCTTATGGCGAAAGCGTAAATCTGCGCGGAGGGGTAACGGCCACCTTCATCACCGCCGGGCACGTGCTGGGATCGGCCCAGATCCTGTTGGAGTACGCCGGCGAACGGGTAGTCGTCACCGGCGACTACAAACGCCGACCCGATCCAACCTGCTCGCCGTTCGAGGTCACGCCGTGCGACATTTTCATCACCGAAGCGACGTTCGGCCTTCCGGTATTCCGCCACCCGCCGATTGCCGGCGAGATCGGCAAGTTGCTCGATGCTCGCCAAACCTTCTCGGACCGCAGCATCCTTGTGGGCGCCTACGCACTGGGCAAGGCGCAAAGGGTGATTGCCGAGTTGCGCGCCGCCGGGTTTCACGAGCCGATCTGGCTTCACGGCGCGATGGAGCGCATGTGCCGGCTATACGAGGAACAAGGTGTGGCGTTGGGCGATTTGCGCCTCGTTGCCGATGCGCCCAAAGCAGCGTTGGCGGGGGCCATCGTCATTTGCCCGCCCTCCGCACTCAACGATAGGTGGAGCCGGCGCATGCCCGAGCCGCTGACGGCAATGGCTTCAGGCTGGATGCGCGTGCGCCAGCGGGCCGTGCAGCGCAACGTGGAACTGCCGTTGGTGATTTCAGACCATGCCGACTGGGAAGAACTGACTACCACGATCGCCCAAGTAAATCCCGCCGAAACCTGGATAACCCATGGACGGGAAGAAGCGTTGCTGCGCTGGTGCCAGCTCAATCAACGCAGCGCACGCGCACTGGCGCTGGTTGGGTATGAGGACGAGGACGATTGATGGAGTCCTTCGCCACCCTGCTCGATACTCTCGTCCTCACCCGAAGCCGCAATGGCAAACTGTCACTGATCGCGCGATATCTGCGCGAGTCGCCCGATCCCGACCGCGGCTGGGCACTCGCCGCGCTGACGGACGGACTGGATTTTCCGGCGGTGAAGGCGGGCACGATACGCGCACTGATGGCGGAACGGGTCGACGAGGTGCTGTGGGCGCTCAGCCGCGATTACGTTGGCGATACCGCTGAAACCGCCAGCCTGCTATGGCCCCAACCAGAGGGCGGCGTGGCACCGCCGCCTGGCATGGGCGAAGTGGTTGATACCCTGCGCCGCACCACCCGCGCCACCGCGCCCACTGTGCTGGCGGGATTACTCGACCGCCTGGATTCCAGCGGCCGCTACGCCCTGCTCAAGCTGGCGACCGGGGCCATGCGCATCGGCATTTCCGCCCGGCTGGCCAAAGTCGCGTTCGCTCAGGCTTTTGAAGTGGCCGTCGACGACGTGGAAGAGGTCTGGCACGGGCAGGACCCACCCTATCTGCCGTTGTTCGACTGGGCCATGGGAAAAGCCCTGTTGCCGCGCACCGACCTGCTGCCGGTGTTTCGACCGTTCATGCTCGCGCATCCTTTAGAAGAAACGCTAGTCAGCCTCGACGAGTATGTGGCCGAATGGAAGTGGGACGGTATTCGCGTGCAACTGGTGCACGTGGAAGGTGAGACACGGCTCTATTCTCGCGGCGGTGACGACATTTCCAGCACATTTCCCGAAGTGGCCGCAGCGCTCACCGCAGGCGGCGTGCTAGACGGCGAATTGCTGGTGCGCGGTACCCATCAGGGTGGCGAGAAGGGCGGGGCTGCCAGCTTTAATGCGCTTCAGCAGCGCCTTGGCCGAAAAACCGTGTCCAAAACAATGCTGGCGGATTATCCCGCATTCGTGCGGCTATACGACATTTTGATCGATGGCGGCGAAGACCTGCGGGCCTTGCCATGGGACCAGCGCCGCGCCCGGCTCGAATTGTTTGCTAAACGACTAGATCCCCAGCGCTTCGATCTTTCGTGCGTAATTGAGGCGAAAGACATGGACGAGTTGGCGGAAATCCGGGCGAAAGCGCGCGACGATGCCATCGAGGGCATCATGTTGAAGCGAAGGGATTCGCCTTACGTCGCTGGGCGCAGGACAGGGTTGTGGTACAAATGGAAGCGCGATCCGCTGCTGGTCGATTGCGTACTGATGTATGCCCAGCGCGGCAGCGGTAAGCGGTCGTCTTTCTATTCGGACTTCACATTTGGCTGCTGGGATGGCGATCCTGACGCGGGTGCGGAACTTCTGCCGGTGGGCAAAGCCTATTTTGGCTTCACCGACGACGAGTTGAAGTGGCTAGACCATCACGTCCGCCAGCACACGACCGCCCGCTTCGGTCCTGTGCGCGAGACGGATAAGTCGCTGGTCTTTGAAGTGGCGTTCGATTCGATACATGCCAGCAAGCGCCACAAGTCCGGCGTGGCTATGCGTTTTCCCCGCATCTCACGCATCCGACGCGACAAGCCGGCGCATGAGGCGGACCGGCTGGACACGTTGAAAGCCCTCATTTCCGATCCAGTTTGATCGGGATCAAGGCCCATGGCCCGAGTTTGCGTCACGCACAGCATTTCCGATCTCTGTCCGGAGCCCAATCCCTTGGCAACGCAAGCCGACACAAAAGCTGCAACCCCATTTGTCCGCATCGGCGGGCTGGAAACCCTGCGCCGCATCACCGATCGATTTTACGATCTGATGGCGAGCGATCCGGCCTATTCCAAATTGCGCGCCATGCATGCGCAGGATCTAACGCCGATGCGAGCCTCTTTGCCCTTGTTCCTAGCCGGATGGTCCGGCGGCCCTCGCGACTGGTGGGATGCCAATCCGGGCAAGTGCATGGCATCCATGCACAAACCTTTCGCCATCGACAATGCCACAGCATCACAATGGGCTGATGCGATGCAACGCGCCATCGTCGATGTGGCGCCGGCCGATGCCGAAATTGCGAATGCGCTTGCCGACGTACTCGCCAACATGGCGCGGGGAATGGTGAACGCTTGACGAGATTTGGCGGATGGCGATGAACGCGATAGCGTGAAAGGATGATCCACTACGACCGAACCCGCCGCCGCTTCGCCATCGTCCTCGCGGGGCTGGCCGGGTTCGTAGATGCGGTCGGGTTCCTGTCCGCCGACGGCTATTTCGTATCTTTCATGTCGGGCAACACCACACGGCTGGGCGTATCGCTGGGCACCGATCCCGTCCGCGCGCTCACCCCGGCTCTGCTGATCGCGGGATTCCTGTGCGGGGTAACGGGCGGGGCCCTTTTAGCGCTTCAGGCTGGAAAATACCGGAAGGTTGCCGTGATCGCACTGGTCGCCGCTTTGCTGTTAGCCGCAGCTTCGGCCCGCGCGCTGAATATGCCCATAGCCATGCTGGCGGCGCTGGTCGCGGCGATGGGTGCGATCAACAATACCTACCAACGCGGCGGCGAGGTGACCATTGGGCTAACTTACATGACCGGAGCCCTGGTACGGCTTGGGCAAGGGCTAGCACTGCGCCTGACCGGAAAGCCTGCTCCGGGCTGGACATCTTGGGCAGGGCTGTGGGCGGGATTGCTCAGTGGAGCGACGGCGGGAGCATATTTGCAAGACCGGCTGCCGCTGGCCTGCCTGTGGATCGCTGCGACGTGGGCGGCCGCTATGGCGGTCGCCGCATTCAGCCTTCCAGCGGAATCCTGAGCAGTTTTTCGCGCGAATTTGCGCCGCGCAACATTTCCACTCGCGACGGCGCAACACCGAGTGCTGCCGCCACAAGGTCGCAAACGGCGGCGGTCGCTTTGCCGTCCTCCGGCTTGGCGCGCACTTTCACCTGAACCCGACCATCAGCAATCTCGATGCCTTCGTTTCGCGCTCCGGGCGTTACCCGCACCGCCAGCCGCCCTTCGCTGTCTGCCAGCGCGCGCAGATCCTCCGCAGGCGGCAGATCAGCCTTATGCTGGGCCAAGGGCGGACTTGTGGGCGCGACCATTCTCGACATAATGGGCGACACCCTCCTGCATGTCGGCTTTCGCTTTCGCAGTCAGGTCGCGCATGTAGGCTGCCGGGCGGCCGCCCCAAAGCTGGCCCGAAAAAATCCGCTTGCCCGGCGTCAACAAGGCACCTGCCGCCAGCATCCCGTCACTTTCAATGACGCAGCCGTTCATCACCGTGGTCGAAAGTCCAATGAACCCGCGATCATAAACGGTGCAGCCGTGAATCATCGCCATATGGCCCACCAGCACGTCCTCGCCCAGCAAAGTGGGGCATCCCTCCGGATACTTCGCATCGGGGCTGTCGCAATGGATCACCGTTCCGTCCTGCACGTTTGTTCGCGCGCCGATGACAATGCGGTTCACGTCCGCCCGGATCACGCAATTGTACCAGATGGAAACGTCCGGCCCTATCTCGACATCGCCAATGATGCGGCAACCGGGCGCGATGAACGCCGTATCGTGAATGCGGGGAGCCTTGCCGCGGATGGCGGCGATAGTGATGTCATGACGCATGGAAGATCCTTTCCCTCAATATTGTGGCCGGCGCGCCGCAAAGACGATGTGGCGGCGCAACGGATCGCCTTCGGCCATTGCCGGATGGTCGAAATCGAGGTCCGCCAGCCGCTTCATTCCGATCCGCTCCATCAGGCCCCGTGACCGGAAATTGCCCGGCGAGGTCATGGCCCAGATCGCATCCACCGCCAGCTGCCGAAAACCCCAGTCGAGACTGGCCTGCGCGGCCTCACTCGCGAAGCCCAGCCCCCAGGCATGGGTGGCCAGTCGCCAACCGATCTCGGTCCGGCCTGCCAGCGGTGTACATTCCGGCCCTGGCTTCAACCCGCAGAAGCCAAGGAACGCGCCGTCATCCAACCGTTCCAAAGCCCAGAAGCAATATCCCAACTCGCGCTGCAAAGCGGTTTGTCGCGCGGTCGCTGCTTCCACGGCATTTCGGTCCGTCGCCGGCCCGAGAAATTCCATGACGCGCGGATCGTTGCCCATCGCCAGAAACGGCTCGACGTCCTCTTCACGCCATGCGCGCATGGCCAGCCGGGCTGTTTCCAACCGAAAGGTCATGCGCCCAGCAGGCGCGCCGCATGGAGCGCATGATAGCTCAGCACGCCCGAACAGCCCGCACGCTTGAACGCCAACAGCGTTTCCAGCACAAGCGCGTCGCGGTCGCCCACTCCAGCCGCAACGGCCGCCTCGATCATCGCGTATTCGCCGCTGACCTGATAGGCGAAGACGGGCACTCCGAACGCCTGCTTCACCCGGACCGCGATGTCGAGATAGGGCAGGCCCGGCTTCACCATCACGCTATCTGCGCCTTCGGCGATGTCGGCCTCTACTTCGCGCAACGCTTCTTCGGCGTTACCAGGGTCCATCTGGTAGGTTTTCTTGTCACCCTTCAGCAACCCGCGTGATCCGACCGCATCACGGAACGGCCCATAGAACGCCGAGGCATATTTGGCAGCGTAGGACATGATCTGCACGTTGACGTGCCCGCCATCCTCCAGCGCTTCACGGATAGCAGCGATGCGGCCGTCCATCATGTCAGATGGGGCGATGATGTCGGCTCCGGCAGCGGCCTGGTTGAGGCTCTGGCCGACGAGCACCTCCACCGTATCGTCGTTGAGGACATAGCCCTTGTCGTCGATCAGGCCGTCCTGCCCGTGGCTGGTATAGGGATCGAGCGCGACGTCGGTGAGCACACCGATGTCGTCTCCGCAGGCATCCTTGATCGCGCGTATGGCGCGGCACATCAGGTTGTCGGGATTAAGAGCCTCGCGCCCGTCTTCGCTGCGCCGGTCGGGCTGGGTGTTGGGAAACAGCGCGAGGCACGGGATGCCTGCGGCCACTGCATCCTTCGCCCGCGCGACGATGCCATCGACTGACCAGCGCGAAACACCGGGTAGCGAGGCAATGGGGTCTTCCACTCCGGCACCCTCGGTCACAAACAGCGGCCAGATCAGGTCGGCGGGGGTCACTAGCACTTCGCGGTGCAGCGCACGGCTCCACGGCGTGGCGCGCGTGCGGCGCAGGCGGAGCATGGGATAGCTTGCGGTCATGTGCGATTCCTAGGCCGATGGCCGCGCCGGGGCAATATCAGCGCGCTGGGCCGAAACCCGTGCGCAGCGCCATCATTTCGTGCAGTCTGGCCTTGAAGGCGGACAGTTGCCGCGCATCGACGACTTGCTGGCGTACCACAAAGCGCACTGACAACGGATTGACCGTCTGACCGCCGCGATAGAGTTCGTAATGCAGGTGCGGTCCGGTCGAAAGCCCCGTGGAGCCGACATAGCCGATCACCTGTCCGCGACGCACCGTCATGCCCGCAGAAACCGCCAGCCGGCTGAGGTGGCCATAACCAGTGGCGATGCCGCCGCCATGTTCCAGCCGGATATAGTTGCCATGCCCGCCGTGCCACCCAGCATAGGCGACGGAGCCTTCGGTGACGGCGTAAACCGGAGAACCCCACGCCGCGCCGAAATCAACGCCAGCATGCATCCGCACATAGCCGAGAATTGGATGGCGGCGGGCACCGTACAGCGACGTGATGCGTCCGGCAACCGGGCTGCCGAGCATGCCCGAATCGCTGCGGATGCCGCCACTGAGCGCATCAAGCGATGTGAAACCGCCGTCCGGCCCCCAACGTAACAATTGCAGTTTGGGCTTTCCGCCGCCGATCACCCCGGCATAAAGCAGGTTGCCCGCTTGCCCCTGTCCGTCGGCCGTGCGCTTGTAGGAGATAACGAGGTCGAACTCGTCGCCGGCGGCAATCTCCTCGAACGGCAGGAACTGGTCGATGGTTTGCAAGTAATCCTGCACCGACTCGGGCGGTGCCCCTGCCGCGCGGGCCGAGCGATAAAGGCTACCACCGACAACGCCGCGAATGCGTAGAGGCCGGGTATCAACAGCAATAGGCAAGCGCTCCAGCGCGAGTCCGTCGCCCTGTCGCGCGATCGACAAAGCTAGATCGAATTTAGGGCGGAACGCCAAGCCGGTCAGCGGGCGCGGATCGGAAGCGCTCGACCGCTGGCCGAGCGCAATTTCAAAGCGGGTGCCTGGTGTGATCTGATCGAGCGGCACAACACTGCGGACCATTGTAGCCACTTGGCCCGCGTCGCGTTCGCCCACTCCGGCACGTTGCAGCATGCGCGGCAAATTGTCGTTATCGCCGAGCGTAGCGGCGAGCTGGATCGTTGGCCGTTCCGGCGCAGCCTGCAGCCTGATGACGGCATCGCCAGCGGCAAAATGGCGACCGTTGGTGGCACCCATCCTATAAGATCGAATTGCCTGGGCGCGCAATTCGCCTTGAGCAGTATCATCCAGGACGGTAAGCGGCGCGGCTTCGAGCGGGGCGAAACTGGGCCACAATGCTAGCGCAAGAATGGTTAGACCCAGCAATGTCGTCATTCCGCGAAACCAGTGCGCGCTGCCGATATCGTCGGCCAGATCGAGCGAAAGCTGCCTCCGAGCCGCCCATTTTTCCACTTCCCGACACAGGCCGTCCCAGCGGCGCGCGAGAGGATGCGCGCTCTCGCGCCATGACGGACGAGGTGGGATGGGTACGGGCGCAGGTGCCAAGGCTATGACCCGGCGCGCGGGGTGCGAAGCCACGGCCGCGCCGGGTCGGGCGCGACCGAAGGTCACACCGCCCGCCGTTACCAGTTCTTCGCGCGGACCCAACACGCCGGACGCTTCCTTAATCGTTGCATTTCACTTGGCCTGAATCCCTGCACCATCAAGGTTAATCGATGGTAAACTCTCAATCGCGGCAGGGGTAACGTTTGCGAAAAAGATCAGCCACCGCCGTCGCGACGGTCACGTACTGACGATTGCCGACCGCGTAAGTCTTCATCTGCGCGATGACGTCGTCGCTGGTAAACGGTGCGCGCGCCGGAGGGCAACTGCTGGGCCGGCCTGTCGAAGCTTCTGCTTTGATCTTTTGGCGGTAGGCCTGGCCGGCAAATGTGACTTCGTTCTTGAGTAACGACAGGTCGGATGAAAATGCCGCCAGAGGCCCCTTGGCAGCCAATGCGTCGGCCTTCGACAGGAAGGTCGCCACAGTCATAGTGCCAAGCACGGCTTGTGCCATCGCGCCCGGCGTGAGTGCTGCGGCCAGTGCCAACGTGATCCACCAGCGCATGACGATTATCCTTTAGCCTCATTGCAAGCCCAGAGTGGTAGTCACTTTGCCCGGGGTTGGCTATCTTACTGCGATATACGGTACAGGGATTGGTTCTGGATGAGCGACGGGCAAGCGCTGGGAGAAGCAGTTGAGGGAGCGATCGTCGCGCGCGCGATCGCGCCGATGACCGGCGAAACGCCACCGGGGGACGGTCACACCCATGAGAACGCCTGCCTCAATTGCAGCACATCGTTGATCGGCAGCCATTGCCATTCCTGCGGACAGGCAGCGCACGTCCACCGAACTCTAGGAGCCTTTTTCCACGACCTCCTCCACGGCGTTTTCCACTTCGAGGGCAAGATATGGCGCACGCTGCCGATGCTCGCCTTTCGGCCAGGCGATCTGACCCGTCGTTACATCGATGGCCAGCGCGCGAGTTTCGTTTCGCCGCTGGCGCTGTTCCTGTTCAGCGTGTTCCTCCTCTTCGCCGTGTATCATCAGACCGAGGAGGGGGTGCAGATCGAGGCGCAAGTCTCCGTTGCCGATGGCAAGGGCAAAGCGGTGGCCGGCGAGGACGCGTTGAAGAAGCGCATCGCAGGTCTGCGGGCACGCCGCGCTGCGCTGGTGGCAAAGGGCGAGGATACCGACGCTGTCGATGGTGAAATCGAAAGCCCGCAGGCCGCGCTGGATATCTTGAGCGAGGTAAAGGCCCCCGGCAGCAGCGATGGCGAGAATTTCAGCGACATAAAAACGCTGAATGACGCGGTGAAGAAGTTCAGGGCCAATCCCGGCCTCATTGCCTACAAGGCGCAAAGCTATGCCTACAAATACAGCTGGGCACTGATACCTATATCGGTGCCATTCCTATGGCTGCTGTTTCCCTTCAGTCGCCATTTTCACCTTTACGACCACACCGTATTCGTCACCTATTCGCTCAGCTTCATGACGCTGCTTGGATCGTTGGCGATGGTAGTTTCGGCGATCGGACTGCCTGCCATTGCAGGATTTTTGATGCTGTTGCCTCCGCTGCACATGTATCGCCAATTGCGCGGTGCCTATGGCACGTCGCGCTTGGGGGGATTGCTGCGGGCGTTTGGGTTGGCGGGTTTCGCTTTCGTTGCGCTGCTGATGTTCACGATCCTCATTGCCGCGCAATCCGGCAGTTGATCAACGGTCGAGCACGAACGGCTAGGCGACTCGTGGTTCGAGCACCGCATGGGCCTTGCCGGCCATGCGTCCGACTCAGGTCCCTAGCGGTTGCACGGCGGCCGAACCTCCGATGCGACGGCCAGCGCGCGGCACGGCAGAACCTTGCGACGTTGCGGGCCGGGCCGGGCCGGAAGGTGCTTCTGGCCGTTCGATCCTACCGTCCTCAAGCAGCGCCTTGATCTCATCGCCAGTCAGCGTCTCGTATTCCAGCAGGGCCTGCGCCAGCAGGTGCAGCTTTTGCTCGTTGGTCTTGAGAATATCGGATGCACGCGCATGCGCGCCATCCACCAAGCCGCGAATTTCGCTGTCAATCAGCTTGTTGGTCTCGTCCGACATCATTGTTCGGTGCGATCCACCCATCCCAAGGTAGCCTTCTTGGCTTTCTTCGTACTGCAGCGGTCCCAACTTGTCGCTCATGCCCCACTTGGTGACCATGTTGCGCGCAAGGCTGGTGGCGTACTGAATGTCCGAAGACGCCCCTGACGACACTTTGTCGTAACCGAAGATGATCTCCTCCGCCACGCGACCGCCCATACTGACGGAGAGATTCGCGTGCATCTTGTCGCGATGATAGGAGTAGCTGTCGCGTTCTGGCAGGCGCATGACCATGCCCAGCGCCCGGCCGCGCGGGATGATCGTTGCCTTGTGGATCGGATCGCTCGCCGGCTCGTGTACCGAGACGATTGCATGGCCCGCCTCGTGATAGGCGGTCATCTTTTTCTCATCCTCGGTCATCACCATGCTTCGGCGCTCTGCGCCCATCATGACCTTGTCTTTAGCATCCTCGAATTCCTGCATCGCAACCAGCCGCTTATTGCGGCGCGCGGCCAACAAGGCGGCCTCGTTGACGAGGTTGGCAAGATCGGCACCGGAAAAGCCCGGCGTGCCACGTGCGATCGTGCGCGGATTAACGTCGGGCGCCAGTGGCACCTTCTTCATGTGGACAGCAAGGATCTTCTCACGGCCTTCGATATCGGGGATCGGCACCACGACCTGACGGTCGAAGCGGCCCGGACGCAACAGTGCCGGGTCAAGCACATCCGGCCGGTTAGTCGCGGCAATGATAATGATGCCTTCGTTGGCCTCGAAGCCGTCCATTTCGACCAGCAACTGGTTCAGCGTCTGTTCGCGTTCGTCGTTCGAATTGCCAAGGCCGTGACCGCGATGACGGCCTACAGCGTCGATCTCGTCAATGAAGACGATGCAGGGCGCGTTCTTCTTGGCCTGTTCGAACATGTCGCGCACACGGCTGGCACCCACGCCGACGAACATCTCGACGAAATCCGAGCCGGAAATGGTGAAGAATGGCACACCTGCCTCGCCTGCGATGGCGCGGGCGAGAAGCGTCTTGCCGGTACCGGGCGAGCCGACCAGCAGCGCGCCCTTGGGGATCTGGCCACCGAGCTTGGAAAAGCGCGTCGGATCACGCAGGAACTCGACGATTTCCTCCAGTTCCTCGCGCGCCTCGTCGATACCTGCCACGTCGTTGAAAGTCACTCGACCTTGCTTTTCGGTGAGCATCTTGGCCTTGGATTTGCCGAAGCCCATAGCGCCCGACCCGCCGCCCTTCTGCACTTGGCGCAGCGCGAAAAAAGCGACGCCGAGGATGAGCAGGAACGGCAGCGAATTGGCGAGAACATAGAGCAGCAGGTTGGGTTCTTCGGGGGCTTTTCCCGAAACCTGCACGCTATTGTCGAGCAAGAGCTTGGTCAGATCGCCATCTCCAGGGATCGGAATGGTCGAGAACTGCTGGTCGTTTTTTAGCACGCCGGTGATCTTGTCACTGCTGATATCCACCGAGCGGACAGCCCCTTCGGCCACGCGCGCACGGAAATCAGAGTAGCGGATTGGCGTCCCGGTCGCATCGGTCCTCGCCCCGAACATCGAGACCACGAGCAACAGCGCAAGGAAAATGCCGCCCCAGACAAGGAGGCTTTTGATCCAGGGGTTACCCTGCGGCTGGTCGTCGTTCATGTGGGGCAAAGTCCTTTCAGCGCCCAAAGTAGGGCGGAACGGCTGAATGACAAGTTAGCGAATCGTCGTGGCGAATGCCAAGCGAAGGCAAATGGCGCGATTCAACGCGCCCGGTGGGCCGGAGCGCAGGTAAAACGCCAAGGCATGCCGCGTCCATCACCCCGCACACCGGCCAAAGTCGCTACGCGACCCTGCGTCAGCGCGTCGTGCCAGCGCGCGACGGCAGACCCTCGCGGGACACGCAGGCCGAAGCGGGCGACAATGCGTTCCAGCACGCGCAGGGTAACCGCGCGCGGCACATCGGGGGTCCATTCCAGGAGCTCGGCATCGCCGGTCACATCGGTGAGGGCACGGTCTGCTGCCCAGTCGAGCGCGGCATCGGCTTCAGCGAGGTGGGCCGCACTTCGCGATATGCCACTTATATCCAGCCACGATATCGACGTCATGGCGGCGCGCAAGCGTGCCCTTTCGTAGCGCTCGTCACGGTTGGAGGGATCTTCCACCGCCTCCACTCCGGCACTTGCCAACACGCCGATCAGTTCGCTGCGCCGCCAGCCCAGCAGGGGTCGCAGCAATCTCAGTGCGGGGTGCCCCGGCACCGTCGCGCGCGGGCGCATGCCGGCCAAGCCGCGCACGCCAGCGCCCCGATTAAGCCGCATCACCATCGTTTCGGCCTGGTCGTCGGCATGGTGCGCCGTGAGCAGCGCAGTTGCCCCGGCAGGCAACGCCCAGTCACCCAGCGCGGCGTAGCGGGCAGCGCGCGCGCGCTCCGGAACGCCCGCCCCGCCAGCCAGTGAAAGCGTAATCGTTTCGTGGGGGATGCCCCGCGCTGCGCACAGCCGCGCCACCATTGCCGCCTCGCCCGCGCTTTCGGCACGCAGTCCGTGATCGACGGTGGCTACCATGAGACGCCCCGGCGTGGCGGCGTGGGCAAGCACCAGGAGGGCCATGCTATCGGGCCCGCCCGATACGCCGAGCGCCAACGTCCCTTTATCCGCGCCGAGCAAATTCAGCTCGGCAACAAAACGCTCCGCCGCGCCGTTGATGGCTGCACCGTCAATTGCAAGTCACCGCTTTGCGCGCCGCATCGTATTGCGCCTTTAACCGCCCGGCGGCTTCAGCAGGATAGGTATCTTTGAATTCAGCGAAGGCGGCGCAGGCACGCTTGGTTTCCTTCAGCTTGGTCATTGAAACGCCCAAATAAAGCAGGCTATCCGCCGCGCGATCACCTTTCTTGTCGGCCAGATAATTCTGAACGAAGTATTGCGCCGACGTGCCCGGCTTGTTGTCGTCGAGATAGGCTCGCCCCAGCAGATTGCGGGCATAACTTATGCGCGCGTGCTTGGGATACTGCGTGACGTAGCGCTGCAATTGCTGCTGGGCTTCGGGGAAGAACTTGGCTTCCCACAGGCGATAGCCATAGCTGTATTCATCCTCGCCCTTGTCGTCGCTTGCCGGCCGGGCGATGGCTTGCACGGCCGCTACGCGATCTGGCGAAGGTGCGGCGGAGGGCTTGGCCGCAGCCGGCGCAACCGTGGACTTTGCTGGAGCCATGGTGTCGGCCGGAACGGGCGCTGGCGTGGTCAGGTCAACCGGTGCAGAAACGGCCGGTTCGATCACGGTAAGCCGCGCTTCGAGCTTGCCCATGCGATTCTGGTTTTCTTCGCTCTGCGCGGTCAGCCGCTGCAACTGCGTTTCCACCGCATCCATCCGTGTAAGCAGATCCGTCACCGCACTCGTCGCAGGCGTGCCCGTTGGTGACACAACGGCACCGGTCCCGGCGATTTCAGGCCCGAAGGTTTTTCCCGCTCCATCGGGAAATACCCTGCGCTGCACGGCGCGTAGTTCGGTTTCGATGCGGCGAAGGCGTGCATCGGTCCCTTCTTGCGGCTGTGCCTGCGCATATGCTGCGACTGACAAAATGACTGAGATCGTCCCGGCAAGCAGCAATGCCAGTGCCGCGCGCGAAGGCTTAGTGCGCATCATCGTCGTCATCATCACTCCCGTCCGGTCTGGCACCGGTCATCCATTAACTGCCCTTACGGATCTGGCACCATGACGCCACACCACCTCGTTACAAAGGGCCGCACAACAGTGTACTGCCGAAGCAGATTGCCGCAGTGCACCTGCGAAGTCGAGGGCAGGTTACAATGTCGTGGTGGAAGGCGCAGGCACCTGTTCGGGCGCCGGGCGAGCTGCAAGGGCACCTGCAGTGACCGCCACATCCTTCACGATACCTTCCTTTTCGGCAATGCGCGGCACCGGCTTTCCGCCCACTGTGATCGCCAGCGCATCTGGCCGTCCGGTCCACAACTTCGGCTCTGCAGTATCGGCAGGCACGGTGTAGCTTTCGCCCTTGGCCAGTTGCTTCTGCATCAACTGCTTGCCTGCGCCGTCATAGAACTTGACCCAGATGGCATCCTCAAGCGCGGTGAACACCACCTGGTCGGACGGGGCAACGGCCACGGGAGCAGGCGCGGCGGCGGGCTTCGCCGCAGGCCTTGGGATTTCGGGGGCGTCTAGGGAGGGCAGATCGGCCGCTGGCCAATACGTGCTGCGCCAGAAAACCAGCCCCATGCCGACGATGGCCATGAAGAGCAACAGCGCCAGCCAGTTGATCAATGGTGATGGCGTTTTGGCCGGATCGCCCACTTCGAACTGATGTATGACACGTGGTTCCGAACGCGGAATTCGCGATTGTAGTTCCTGCCGCAACAGATCGCCTATCGGCTTTTCATCAAGGCCTACGGCGCGCGCGTAACTGCGCACAAAACCCAGTGCATATGGCCGGCCGGGCAACAGGTCATACTCACCATCCTCGATCGCCTGCACATGCCGCGAGGTGATACGCGTGGTTGCGGCAATGTCCTTGAGCGACAGCCCATGTGACTCACGCGCGGCTTTGAGCTGCACGCCTACCGTCGCTGGCAGGCGAGACTTTCCGTC